>JBEVJH010000124.1:0-13776 GCA_040510355.1 Aestuariivirgaceae bacterium | reverse complement strand
TCGAGCCGGACGCGACCGGTGACCGGGTCGGTGGCGACCGTGCGGCGGTTGGCGGGCTCACGGATCGTCGCAAGCGCCAATGGCGGCGCGGCGACCGGCTCGGGCAGATGGACCGGGCGCTCGTTTTCGGCGGGGCGTCGGAGCGGCAGGATCAGCCGGCTCCCGGGCGTGAAGACGGTGATCTCGGCGGCCTCCGGCGCCGGCCACATCATCGGCCAATAGGCGGTCGACAGCGCGAGCCTCACCTTGTGCCCCTTGGGCACGTGCCAGGCAATGTCGTCGAGCTTGAGCGTGATGCGGTAGCTGCGGCCGGGCTCGAGCGGGGAGGGGAATTCGTGGCTGTCGCGATGGCAGAGATTGCTGATGGTGTAGGTGATGCGGCCGACCGTGCCGTCGGGCCTGACGTCATTGAGGCGGGCGGCGAGAAAGGCGACCGGCTTGTCGGCGGCGCATTCGAGCTCGATCTCGGGTGCGCCGACGATGTCGATAGGCTCGGAGAGCACGCCGGTGTCGAAGGTGAGCGAGCCCTGATCGTCGCGCGCCTGGTCGCCCGGAAACTCCGGGCCGAGCCAGATGATGCAGAACTCGCCGCCATCAAGCCCGGTGGTCTCCGGCGAGCGCACGACGAGACTGCGCGGCGGTGTTGGCGCCGTGCGCAGCGCTTGCGCCGTCAGGTGAAGCACATGGCGCTCGATGCCGGCGCCCGGCCAGAAGCTGTCCTGACGCCAGCGCCCCGGCCAGGTCAGGGGGAGGTTGTCCGGCCTGATCGAGTCGAGCACGTAATAGCGGATGGCAGGATCGCGCAGCACGCCGGTCGGCTCGCCCTTCAGCCAGAAATCCCACCAGCGCAGCGCCTCCTGGAGGAAGCCGATCTGCGGACCGGGAATGGCGAAATGCGGATAGGCATGGGCCCAGGGGCCGATGATCGCCTTGACGGGGCTGCGCAAGCCCGCGAGCAGGCGCGGCACGGCGTTGGAATAGGCGTCGTTCCAGCCGCCGATGGCGAGGACCGCCGCCTCGATGGCGGAGAAGTCCTCGGCGACCGAGCCATGCTTCCAATAGGCGTCGCGGCGGGGATGGCGCAGCCAGTCGGCGGCGAGAAATGGTTCGGCCTCGAGGCGCTCGAGCCACATGGCGCGCCAGCGGTCGCCGACCAGCAGCGGATCGGGCGGGCGCGAGGAATAGGCCAGCATGGTGGCGCCCCAGCCGAGATTCTCGTTGATGACGCAGCCGCCCTTGAAATGGATGTCGTCGCTGTAGCGGTCGTCGGTCGAGCACAGGGTGATGATGGCCTTGAGGGCGGGCGGCCGGCGCGCGGCGACCTGAAGGCCGTTGAAGCCGCCCCAGGAGATTCCCATCATGCCGACGCTGCCGGTGCACCAGGGCTGGGCAGCGGCCCAGGCGATGACCGCCAGGGCATCCTCCTGCTCCTGAAGGGCGTATTCGTCGAGCATGACGCCATCCGACTCGCCGTTGCCGCGCATGTCGACACGCAGGCAGGCATAGCCGTGGCCGGCGAAATAGGGATGGGTCAAGGCATCGCGGACCACCGTTCCGTCGCGCTTGCGGTAGGGGATGTATTCGAGGATCGCCGGCACCTTGCGGGTCTCTGCGTCCTCGGGCAGCCAGATCCGGGCGGCGAGACGGGTGCCGTCGGCAAGCTCGATCCATTGGTTCTCGATCTCGCGGACGGCGCGGGGAAACTGGTCGACGGTCTTCATGAGCGGGGCTCCGGTGCGCGACGCATCAGGGCAGGTGCCCGTCATGGGCGAGCGCCTGGACCGCCTGGGCGATGGCGCGGAAACCTGCCATGGCCGGTCGGCTGTGATGGCGGGCGCGCATGTAGCTGTGGGCGAGCGCGGGCTCGCGGCGGAGGGCGGACGGAACGCCGGCATGCTGCAGGGCGCGGTGATAGAGCAGCCCGTCATCATGCAGCGGATCATGGGCCGCGACGGTGATGAATGCCGCCGGGAGGCCGGAGAAATCCCTGGCGAGCAGCGGGACGGCGTAGGGGTCGCTGCGCTGCGGCGCGCCGAGCGGGCCGAGAAAGGCCGCAAGGTAATATTCCATCTCGGCGCGGGTCAGGCAGGGACCCTGGCGATTGCGTTCGTAGGAGGCGGTGGCGGTGTCGGTCCCGAGCACCGGGTAGATCAGGACCTGGCCGCGCAGCTGCGGCAAGCCCTTGTCGCGCAGCCACATGGCCAGGGCGGCGGTCATCTGGCCGCCGGCGCTGTCGCCGGCCGCAATGATCCGCGCCGGATCGATGGCCCGGGGCGCGCCGGCATGGCGCATGTAGGACAGGACCGCCAGGCTGTCGCGGAGCTGGGCGGGATGGGGGTGCTCCGGCGCGAGGCGATAGTCGATGGCGGCGACCGCCACCCCGGCCAGGGTGGCGAGCTCGGCGCACATGTCGTCATGGGTCTCGATGCTGCCCAGCACCCAGCCGCCGCCATGGCCGTATATGACCCCGGGGAAGGGTCCGCTGCCTTCGGGGCGGAACAGGCGGACCGGCACCGCGACGTCGCCGGGGACGGTGAAGTCCTCGACCACGACTCCGGGAGGGCGCTCGGCGCGGAACGAGGAACAGACCTCGTCCCACAGGCGGCGCTGCTCGGACAGGGGCCAGTCGACGCTTTCCGGGGGAGTCTTGGCCGCGAGGGTGTCGTAGAAGGCCAGCATTCCCTCGTCGATCGGTTCATCCGCCGTCACTTCACGGTCATTCACGACAATTGCTCCCTGTTAGCGGGCCTGGAAAAGCCCTATGGCGACGCGCTACTGTAATATGCAACGGGTATGACCCACCAATGCATCCTACAGAACGATTTGGCCTTATGATCTGGCCGTTTACCAGAGACAGCAGGGTTGCGCCGAAACAAGCCCTGGCAGGGGAGCATGTGGCGGCGAGCAGCGCGGCGGACGCGCTCTTGGCGGTGGCGGCGACCTTGCCGGATCCGTTTCTCGTCCTCGATTCGGAAGGGATCGTCATCCTGGCGAACCGCCACGCGCGGGAGGCGCTGGACACCGACCCGGCCGGCGAGCACATTTCGGCAACGATCCGCGCGCCGGTGATCCTCGATGCGGTGGTGCAGGTGGTGTCGACCGGCGAGGCGGTGCGGACCGATTATGAACGGCGCTCGCCGCTCGATCGCCGCTTCGAGGCGTTCATCGCGCCGATCGCCCGTCCCGGGCAGGACGAAAGCCCGCGGGGGACGCCGGCGGTTCTCATTCTTCTGCGCGATCTCACCCGCCAGCAGCAGCTCGAGCGGATGCGGGTCGATTTCGTGGCGCATGCCAGCCATGAGCTTCGCACCCCGCTCGCCTCGCTGCTTGGCTTCATCGAGACCTTGCAGGGTCCGGCGCGCAACGACGACCGGGTGCGGGAGAAGTTTCTTGGCCTGATGCAGGCGCAGGCCGAACGCATGCGCCGGCTGATCAACGACCTCCTGTCGTTGTCGCGCATCGAGATGAATGCGCATGATCGCCCCTCGACGCTGGTCGATCTTGCGATCATCGCCAAGCAGGTCTGCGAGATGATGGCGGGCATTGCGCGCGAGAACGACGTGGCGATCGAGACTTCATTGGCGCAGGAAATGCCGGTCCAGGGCGAGCATGACGAGCTCGTGCAGGTCATTCAGAACCTGATCGAGAATGCCGTCAAATATGCCAGCTCCGGCCGCCGCATCGTGGTCTCGGGCCTCGTGCGGCAGGGGGTGCTCAACGGGGTCGAGCTGTCGGTCCAGGATTTCGGCCCGGGCATTGCGCCGGAGCATCTGCCGCGGCTCACCGAGCGGTTCTACCGCGTCAATGTCCAAGAGAGCCGATCGCGGGGCGGGACAGGGCTTGGCCTGGCGATCGTCAAGCACATCCTCAACCGGCATCGCGGCCGGCTGACGATCTCGTCGGAAATCGGCGAGGGCAGCACTTTCACGGTCAAGCTGCCGACGCCCAGGGCGTCACCGGCATCGATTCAGAACAGGCCCTGAGGCTTCATGGTCTAGCCTCGCGCCCTGGCGCGCCGGCGGTCCTGCAGCGGCTGATAGGCGATCCGCGCATGGTACTCGCAATAGGGGCCCTTCTCGCGGGGCGTGCTGCCGCAGAAGCAGAAGGTCTCGCTCGTCGGATCGCCGATCGGCCAGCGGCAGGTGCGGTCGCTCAGGTGCATGATGCTGCAACGCTGCTCGCCGCTCGGCACCTCGACCAGCCGGATCGGCTCCGGCTCGGGCTCGGGCAGCGGCATCGGCTTGGGCTGCGGCCGGAAATGCGGCTTGAGCGCCGTTGCGCCGCTCACCGTCAGGCCGCTCGAGCGGCCGGCGAGGTTCGGCTCGTAGATCTTGCGCGGCGACTTGGGTTGCGGCGGACGCACCTTGGCCACCCGCCCCGACAGACCGAGGCGGTGAACCTTGCCGATCACCGCGTTGCGGGTCACGCCCTGGCCGATGCGGGCGGCAATCTGGCTGGCTGTCAGACCCTCCGACCACATCCGCTTCAATTGCTCGACGCGGTCGTCGGTCCAGGGCATCTTGTCATTCGCCGTCGTGTTGACCGGTTCTTCGCTCACCCGGAATCCCTCTTCGTTCGCCGGAATCACTCCGGTCGCCAAACCGATACACATGACCGAGAACGCTACATCTCGTAGCCTACTGAAAGGACGCTACAAGATAGCGGAAACACACCGCAACAATCGGAGGCGCTCAATACCGGCTTTTCCCCAGATCGCTGAGTTCAGCCAAAAGCTGTTGAAAGGTTAACGCGTCGCGGAATCGGCGGTCCATGCGGCGATCTGACTCATCCGCATCGTTCCCCCAATTAATTCATCGCCAGCCGACGAAAACTCGTTGAAATTGACGAGGAACGCCGGTCGACATATACATGGAGGCGTTGACCGCCGCCGGACCGCCGGCGGCTTTTCGCTTTTGGCAAAGAGGGGTGGAGAGCAGATGAGTCCGTCGCTCCTTCCAGTCTACAACCGGCATCCGGTGGCGTTCGTGGCCGGCAAGGGGGCGCGACTGACGGCGGAGGATGGTAGCGAGTATCTCGATTTCGGCTCGGGTGTCGCGGTGAACGGGCTGGGCCATGCCCATCCGCACCTCGTCAAGGCCCTGAGCGAGCAGGCGGTGCGGCTGTGGCATACCTCCAACCTCTATCGAATTCCCGAGGGCGAGCGGCTGGCGGCACGGCTGACGGAAGCAACCTTCGCCGACGCGGTGTTCTTCACCAATTCCGGGGTGGAGGCGCTGGAGTGCGCCTTCAAGATGGCGAGGCGCTATCACTATGCGCGTGGCGAGGGCCGCCGCTACCGCTTGGTCACCTTCGAAGGCGCCTTTCATGGCCGCACGCTGGCGGCGATCGCGGCCGGCGGCCAGGCGAAATATCTCGAAGGGTTCGGCCCGAAGGTCGAGGGCTTCGATCAGGTGCCGTTCGGTGATTTCGCCGCGGTCGAGGCGGCGATCGGCGAGGAGACGGCCGGCATCCTGCTCGAACCGGTGCAGGGCGAGGGCGGCATGCGCAAGTTCTCGGCCCCGGACCTCCGGCGGCTGCGCGAGCTGTGCGACAGAAACGGCCTGCTCCTCGTCCTCGACGAGGTGCAATGCGGCATGGGCCGCACGGGCCGGCTGTTCGCTCATGAGGCCGCCGGCATCACGCCCGACATCATGGCGATCGCCAAGGCGATCGGCGGCGGCTTCCCACTGGGGGCATGCCTGGCGACCGCGGCGGTGGCCAAGGCGATGCCGGCCGGATCGCATGGCTCGACCTATGGCGGCAACCCGCTGGCCATGGCGGTCGGCAATGCCGTGCTCGATGTCGTCCTTGGCGAGGGGTTCCTCGACGGGGTGCGACACTCGTCGCTCCGGTTGCGCCAGCATCTGGCGCGGCTACGCGATGCCTATCCCAGCCTGATCGAGGAGATCCGCGGCGAGGGTCTGATGATCGGGCTCAAATGCACCATTCCCAATCTCGATGTGGTGCAGGCGGCGATGCAGGAGAGGCTGCTGACGATCGCGGCCGGCGACAATGTCGTGCGTCTGCTGCCGCCGTTGGTGCTGACCGATGAAGACATGAGCGAGGGCGTGGAGCGGCTCGACCGCGCGCTTGGCCGGCTGGCCAAGGCGGCGGTGCCGAACGCCATTCCGGCCAAGTGACAGCGAAGTTCCGCATGAGACATTTTCTCGACCTTTCCCAGTGCGACACGCCGACTCTCCGGCAGATCCTCGATGTCAGCGCCGACCGCAAGAAGGCGCGACGTGGCGCGCCGATGGCGGAGACCGACGCCGATGCACCGCTCAAGGGGCGGATGCTGGCGATGATCTTCGAAAAGCCCTCGACCCGGACCCGGGTGTCGTTCGACATGGCGATGCGGCAGCTTGGCGGCCAGACGATGTTCCTGGCATCGTCGGACATGCAGACCGATCGCGGCGAGACGGTGGGCGACACCGCGCGGGTTCTGTCGCGCTATGTCGACGCCATCATGTTCCGGACATTCGGCGAGGACCGGCTGAACGAACTCGTCACCCATGCCTCGGTGCCGGTGATCAACGGCCTGACGGACCGGTCGCATCC
Organism: Aestuariivirgaceae bacterium; assembly: GCA_040510355.1. Lineage (GTDB taxonomy): Bacteria > Pseudomonadota > Alphaproteobacteria > Rhizobiales > Aestuariivirgaceae > DATAFF01. The sequence continues at coordinate 7,218 of JBEVJH010000124.1, read as the reverse complement.
GTGCCAGATCATGGCCGACATGCTCACCTTCGAGGAAAAGCTCGGCCCGGTTGCCGGCCAGGTCATCGCCTGGTGCGGCGATTCATCCAACGTCACCATGTCGTGGATCCATGCGGCGGCGCGCTTCGGCTTCGAGCTTCGGATCGCCAGCCCGGAGCCTTTGCAGCCCGGCAAAGAGGTGATCGACTGGGCGGCGGCCAATGGCGGCAATCTCACGGTGACCGAGGATCCGGTCGCGGCGGTCAAGGGCGCGCGTTGCGTCATCACCGATACCTGGTTCTCGATGAACGAGAAGCGGCAGGGGGACAAGCACAACCTGCTGATGCCGTACCAGGTGAATGCCGCGCTGATGAAATCGGCGAGCCCGGACGCCATATTCATGCATTGCCTGCCGGCGCATCGGGGCGAGGAGGTGACTGCCGAGGTCATTGACGGACCGCAGTCGGTGGTCTTCGAGGAGGCCGAAAATCGCCTGCATGCCCAGAAGGGCATCCTCGCCTGGTGCCTTGGCGTCTAGACATCCTGTTCCGCGTTGTCCGGCCCGCGCCGGACTGGAAAAGACGGTGAGACATGAACAAGATCCACGAAAGCCGCGGGGTGTCCGCGGCTACACCGGACGACATCGTGCTGCCATTCGAGATCAAGCCGCTCGGGGTGAGGGGCCGGCTGTTGCGGCTTGGCGCTGTGATCGACGGCATCGTCCATCAGCATGCCTATCCGGACCCGGTCTCGGCGCTGCTCGCGGAAAGCGTGGCGCTTGCCGCCATGCTTGGAACAACCATGAAATTCGATGGAAAGTTCATCCTGCAGACGGCCACCGACGGGGCGGTCGACATGGTGGTGGCGCAATTCGCGACGCCGTCGGGCCTGCGTGGCTATGCCCGGTTTGATGGCGAGGCGGTCATGGCGGCAGCGGCCTCCGGCCGGGTCCAGCCCGAGCGACTGCTCGGCAAGGGACATCTCGCCATGACCGTCGATCAGGGCGCCAAGATGGACCGCTATCAGGGGATTGTCGCGCTCGACCAGGGCGGGCTGGTGGGCGCGGCACACCAATATTTTCGGCAATCGGAACAAATCCCCACCTGGCTGAAACTGGCGGCGGGACCGTTGATGGCGCGCGGTGCCGGGCCCGATCGCTGGCGGGCCGGCGCGATCCTCATCCAGCATCTGCCGGCCGAAGGCGGCGCCAGCCCGATCCCGTTGAGCTCGGGCGATGCGCCGGGCGGCCATGAGGAGGTGGTGCAGGAGGACGAGCGCTGGGTGCGGGCGCGAGTGCTCGCCGAAACGGTCGAGGATCACGAGCTGCTCGATCCTCTGCTTGCGCCGGAACGGCTGCTCTATCGCCTGTTCCATGAAGACGGGGTGACAGTCTACCCGCCGATCCAGCTCGAGCGGCGCTGCGGCTGCACCCGGGACCGGGTCGCCGACATGCTGCGCAGCTTCCCGGAAGCGGATCGCCAGCACATGGTGCAGGAGGGGCGGATCGGGGTAACCTGCCAGTTCTGTTCGGCCCGGTACGAATTCGCGCCGGACGATGTTGCGGCGTCCTGACAGGCCAGTTCAGTGGGGAGGATCGTGAGGCATTTCAATCGGCGGACGTTCGGCGCGCTCCTCATCGTCGCTGCTTCATCGGGGCTTGTCGGCGCTGCCGTCGACTTCGCGGCAGCGCAGGACGCCGCCTATCCGGTTCCGCAATTCCGCCATATCGATCCGACGCGGGCCGAGCCGGTGGTGCGTGATATCGCGCTGGTCAGGTTCGTCGCCGACGATTCCTTCCCGCCCTTCAGCTACCGCGACGGCGATGGGGCGTTGACCGGCCTCAATGTGTCGGTCGCCGATGCCATTTGCCGCGAGTTGAAGCTGAAATGCGAGTTCCTGGTGAAGCCGTGGGACGAGGCAGTGGAAACGGTGGCCAAGGGCGAGGCCGACGCCATGCTGTCCGGTCTCAAGATGACACCGGCAACGCTCGAGCGGTTCGATTTCACGGCACCTTATCTGCGCACCGTCGGGCGGTTTGTCGTGCGCAACCAGAACCAGATCTCCTCGCCCGACGTCAGAAGCCTGGCAGGCAAGCGCATCGGCGTGATTGCCGGCTCGGCTCATGAGGCGTGGATCAAGGCCTATTTCCCGCGATCGCTGGTCAACGCCTACCGGACGGAGGGCGAGGCCGAGGAGGCGCTGCGCACCGGCGGGCTCGATGCCTTGTTCGGCGACGCCTATCGGCTGATCTTCTGGGTGCACGGACAGAGCGCGCGACAATGCTGTCGCCTGCTGCCGGGAGCGTTCATCGATCCCGGCTACTTCTCGTCCGGTATCACGATCGCGGTCAAGCGCGGCAATCGTCGTCTGCTCGACGCCCTCGACTATGGGCTCGACCGGCTGCAAACCTCAGGCGAGTTCGCCCGCATCTATCGCAAGTTCTTTCCCGAGCCGCCGGCGTGAGGCGCGGAACGAGTGCGTACAATCTTTGATTGTAAAAAAACCTTGACGACGCATTAAGGTAGATCCATTTTGAGACTGGGCGGGTTGGCAGAGTGGCCGAATGCAGCGGTCTCATAAATCGCACGGGAGTCACGTCCCGCGGGGGTTCGAATCCCTCACCCGCCGCATGGCGTTTTTCAGCCATGTCGGTTCGCTTTGGCCGGGCACGTGACCAGGGCCCGGCCGAAGCCTCCGGTTGAAGTGGGTCTTGAGTTAGTCTATAATCGCGATAGTCCGACTCGGCAAACGTGACCCGTCGCAAGGCGGTTGCCGGGTTGGAGTTCCTAGCGATGCTAGGTGGCGGCGGGTTATCCGGCCAGGAGCCGCGTCCCTAACCCGGGGTGCGGCTCTTTCATTTTTTGACGAAGCTTGCGGTGGCGTCGATCGCCTCGACCAATCCCATGCGGGAAATCGGCATCCCTGAAGGGAAGGCGGTGCAAAAGCGCGAGGCGAGGCGCGAGTCGAGGACGACGAAGACGCCGCGGTCGTCGCCGCGGCGGATCAGCCGCCCGAAGGCCTGACGCAGCCGCAGCCGCACGCCCATGTCCTGCCAGGCGCCACCGCCGAATTGCTCGCGGCGCGCCCGGTCGAGGATGGTCGGCTGGTTCCAGGGCACCCGGTCGAGCACGATCAGGCGGAGCGAGTCACCGGGCACATCGACGCCGTCCCGCACCGCATCGGTCCCCAGCAGGCAGGAATGACGCTCGGCGCGAAACATGTCGACCAGAGTGCCGGTGTCGATCGGATCGACATGCTGGGCATAGAGCGGGAGGCCTGCTTTGGCGAGGGGAACGATCAGGCGGCGATGCACCGCCCGCAGCCGGGCAATGGCGGTGAACAGGCCAAGCCCGCCGCCGCCCGCGGCGAGGAAGAGCTCGCGATAGGCGGCGGCGAGCTGATCCATGTCCTCGCGCTTCACGTCGTTGACGACGATGATGCAGCTGTTGGCCAAGTAATCGAATGGCGAGGGGAAGCTGGCGCGGCGGGCGGCATAGGGCAGGTGGGCAGCACCGGTGCGCATCTCGGCATTGCGCCAGTCCTCCGGCGCCTCGGGCGGCCGGTCGCGCAAGGTCGCCGAGGTGATGATGACGCCGTCGGGCGGGCGCAGCACGGCTGCCGCCAGCGGCTCGGTCGGATCGATCCAATGGCAATGGAAGCCGCAATCGACCTCGCGGCCATCGAACTGGTCGATGGCGAACCAGTCGACATGGAGCGGCTCGGGTTCCTCGATGAGGCGCGACAGCATGGCGACCCAGCCTCCCGCCATCAATTCCGAGCGCCGCCGGAGCGAGCGTGAGATCGCCTCGATGCGCGCCCGATCGGCCGATGACAGCTCGCTTGCCTCCTCATCGAGCCGCTTGGTCAGGCGCTCGGCGAGCAGCGACATCGGCCGTTTGAGATCGATGAGGGCGGCGGCAAGGCGGCCGGCAGCATCGGCGACGCCGTCGGCCAGCGGCCGGCAATCGGCCTCGACGACCGGTGCCGCGGACGGGGTGTTGCGCGATTCCACCTGCTGGCGCACGAACCAGAGAAAGGTCTCGGCAGCGCCTTCGGGCATCCCCGCCTGAACACGGCGCATCCATCCCGGCCCGGGCAGCGCCTCGGCCGCCCTCAGCACGAGCCCCAACAGCTCCTCCGACTGGCGGTCGTCGGAGGCGAGCTCGCCAAGGCGGTCGGCGAGACCGCGGCCGCGCCGCCCCTGCGCCTCGGGCCCGCGGATCCAGCGCCTGAGCTCGGCGGTCTCGATGCCGGTGAGATGGCCGGAGAAGGCGCTGTCGGCGGCGTCGAAAAGATGATGCCCTTCGTCGAAGATCAGCCGGCGCATGGCGCCGGTCTGCTCCTGCTCGTCGGTGGTCTCGGCCGGTCCGAGCGCCTGGTCGATCGCCGCCTGGTGCAGCACTAGGGCAGGGTTGGCGATGACGATATCGGCCTTGCGGGCGGCGCGCACCGCCTTCTCGATGAAGCACTTGCGATAATGCGGGCAGGCGGCATAGATGCATTCGCCGCGACGGTCGGTGAGGCCGAGACGGGCCGGCGAGGCGGTCGCGGCCTCGCCGATTGCGTCGCTCGTCAGGCCCATGATCCAGGCCGGGAAGTCACCACCTACCATGTCGCCGTCGCGGCTTGCCAATGCCCAGCGGGCGATCAGGCCGGCGAGCAGGGCGCTGCGCGGCGCATGGGTCATGCGCCCGAATGCCTCCTGCATGTTGAGCAGGCAGGCATAGTTTTCCCGACCTTTGCGAATGACGATGCGGCGGCGGCGCTCGGCCGGGTCCGGCACGATCCTTCCCGACTCCTGCTCGAGCTGGCGCTGCAGGTTCTTGGTGTAGGTCGAGACCCAGACGGTTCCGGCATTGCGGCGGGCCCACATGGCGGCCGGAGCGAGATAGCCCAAGGTCTTGCCGAGACCCGTTCCGGCTTCGGCCAGCACGATCACATTGCTCGTCGGCTCGGCGCGCGGATGAAAGGCGAGGGCCGCCTCGCCGCAATAGTCCATCTGCTGCGGCCGGGCTTCGGCCTCCGGGCCGAGCAGCTCGCGCAGGAAGTCGCGCGCCTCGATCGCGGTGACGGGTTGGTGACGGGACGGTGGACGCGGTCCTTCCTCCTCCCATTCGGGGAGGCGGTCCCAGACGTTGAGGCCGGTTGCGAAGGGCGGCGGCTTGAGGTCGGGCTCACCATGCCTCAGGGCGGCGAGCACCGGCTCGGCCCAAGGCCAGCGGGCACGGCCGAGAAATTGGGCGAGCTCGGTAGTCTCGCGACGGCGTTCGAAGCGGCGATCGGCGAGGCGCGCAAGCAGCTCCTCGGCGACCGCGGCGATGGTGAGGCAATCGTCCGGGTCAGGCGTGAGGGCAAGGGCGCGCGCGAGGCCATTGGGCAGGGGGACGGCCGGAACCGCCGGGGCGGCGAAGGCAAAGAGCTCGGCGATGTCGAGATGGCGCTGCTCGCGGGCGGCACGGATCGCTGCCCGGGGCGCCGCGGCTGCATGGCCCAGCCGCTCCACCAGATAGGCAGCGTGGCAGACCACATGGGGCGCCGCAGCGAGCGCCGCGAGGCCGGCCGGCGCATCGTAAAGCACCGGCCGCTCGGCGCCGGTCCTGACATCAACCCCGGTGCCGGCGGCCGCGGCAACGGGATAGGGCAGGGTCGCTGGCACATTGGCGGGCAGGGTCATCGTCTCGCTGGTGCGGTCAGCCCGTCGACCGGGTCTTCCTTCCTCCCCGCTTGCCCTGTCGGGCCGAATGGTTCTTCAACCGCACTTTTGCCTTCTGTCGGCGTACGCATTGCTCGAGAGCGGCGAGGCGCGATTCGAGTGTTGAGCCCGATCGCGTTTCGAGGCCTTCGCGAAGCGTTCTGTTCATCAGGGTTTGGTATTTCGTGTGCTCCTGGGCGGCCCGCAGTTTGAAAGCTTCCAGGATATCGGCATCGACCATCATCGTGATACGAACTTTGACCGACTTCCCGCTCAAGGCATCTTCGGGAATATCGACATTGCCGAATTCGAGATTTTCGAACTTATCCGTGGAGCTCATTCCAGGCCTCCATCAACACCTCTTGATACTGCTTCACCAAATCTGCGATGCGTCGAACCGACGCCCTGGTGAATTCTGTGCGACTGTCGAGCGGTTTGAATGTCAGCAGGTCGATCCTGATCGTCGCACCGCCTCCTTCCGCATGGACATGCGGAGGATCGTGGTCTTTGGCGTGGATCTTGAACTTGAGGGCACCGTTCGCAAAGCTCACAATCGTTGGCATGCATATGTTATATGCATACCGACGTGGAAGGCAAGTGGGTTTGCACGAACCGCGAAATCGTTCTTGAGCCGGCTGCTTCCGGCGGCCTAATAGCGGTAATAGTCCGGCTTGAACGGTCCGTTCCTGTCGACGCCGATGTAGGACGCCTGCTCGCCGCTCAGCTCGGTCAGCCGCACGCCGAGCTTGGGAAGGTGCAGCCGGGCCACCTTCTCGTCGAGGTGCTTGGGAAGCACATAGACCTCGTTGCGGTACTTGCCGGCCTTGGCGGCGGTGAACAGCTCAATCTGCGCCAGCACCTGGTTGGTGAACGATGCCGACATCACGAAGCTCGGGTGGCCGGTGGCGTTGCCGAGATTGACGAGCCGCCCCTGCGACAGCAGCACGATGCGGTTGCCGGCGGGGAACTCCACGATGTCGACCTGGGGCTTGACGTTGGTCCAGCGGTAGTTGCGCAGGGCGGCGATCTGGATCTCGTTGTCGAAATGGCCGATGTTGCAGACGATCGCCATGTCCTTCATGCGACGCATATGGTCGACGGTGATGACGTCGCGATTGCCGGTGGCGGTGACGAAGATGTCGGCGGTCGGCAGGGCATCCTCGATGTGCTGCACCGAGAAGCCGTCCATGGCCGCCTGCAGGGCGCAGATCGGATCGATCTCGGTGACGATCACGCGGGCGCCGGCGCCCTTGAGGGACTGGGCCGAGCCCTTGCCGACATCGCCATAGCCGCAGACCACCGCCACCTTGCCGGCCATCATCACGTCGGTGCCGCGGCGGATCGCATCAACCAGCGATTCGCGGCAGCCATATTTGTTGTCGAACTTCGACTTGGTGACGCTGTCATTGACGTTGATCGCCGGGAAGGGCAGCTCGCCCCGCTTTTGCAGGTCGTAGAGCCGGTGCACCCCGGTCGTCGTCTCCTCGGACACGCCGAGGAGCGCGGCCTTGACCTTGGCGAACCAGCCCGGCCGCGCATCGAGGCGC
>JBEVJH010000123.1:0-6235 GCA_040510355.1 Aestuariivirgaceae bacterium | reverse complement strand
CTGTTCGACATCGAGCAGGACCCGCATGAGCGCCGCAACCTCGCCGGCGATCCGGCGCATGCCGGGGTGCTCCGGGAGCTCGAGCGTCAGGTGGCGCAGCGCTGGGACTTCGACCGGATCACCGCCGAAATCCTCAAGAGCCAGCGCCGCCGCAACCTGATCATGCGTTCACTGAATATCGGCCGCACGCCGGCTTGGGACTTCCAGCCCTTCGAGGACGCGACGCGCATGTATTATCGCGGCGGCGGCAATTGGCACGAAGCCGAGGAGCGGGACTTCCTCCGCTTCTGAGCAAGGGTCCGCGCCGTCTCTGTGGAACTTTTCCGCCTGCTGGCGCGATCTAACGGGAGAGCGTATCCCGGAGTTGAATCATGCCCAGATATTCCCGCAGCGCCTCCAAGGACGTCGAAGGCGCCATGCACAAGCGCAAGAAGGGGACCCTCAAGAGCGGCAGCGGCAAGAAGGTGAAGAGCAAGAAGCAGGCGATCGCCATCGGCCTGTCAGAAGCCCGCAAGAAGGGCAAGAAGGTCCCGAAGAAGAAGGCAAGCTGAAGAAATCTGCTACAATTGATTTGATTTACCACGCGACGGCCGCGTCGTTGACGGCAGATGTGTTTCGCGATGTCATCGCGCGCCATGTGCACCCGATGCGAAAGCAAACTCCACGTTCCGTCGCGCCGCCTGCTGCTCCAGTCAGCCGCAGGGGTCGCTCTCGCCACCATCGCCGCGCCGGCCGTCGCATTGGCGCAGAGCGAGTCGCCGAAGCCCGAGAACGATCTCACGCCTGACGAGGCCTTCGATCGGCTGATGGAAGGCAATCAGCGCTATGTGCAGGGCGTCGCGCGCCGCCATGACTTCCTCAACGAGCGCGAGGCGCTCACCACCGGGCAGAACCCCTTTGCCGGCATTCTGAGCTGCGCCGATTCACGCATCGCGCCGGAATATGCCTTCGACTCCGGCCGCGGCGACCTGTTCGTCTGCCGCGTCGCCGGAAACTTCCTCAATGACGACGGACTGGCGAGCTTCGAATATGCCGTCCAGGTCCTCGGCACCCCGCTGCTGATGGTGCTCGGCCACCAGGCCTGCGGCGCCGTCGATGCGGCGATCAAATCGGTCGGGGAGGGGACGACGCTGCCTGGCCATCTGCCGGCGCTCGTGACGGCGCTGACGCCGGCGGTGAAGGCGGCGAGCGGCCAGCCGGGAGACACCCTCGACAACACGATCAAGCAGAACGTGCTGCTGAACGTCGAAAGGTTGAAGAACGCCACCCCGATCGTCAGCAAGTTCGTGGCCGACGGCAAGGTTCGCGTGGTCGGCGCCGTCTACAAGCTCGACACCGGCAAGGTCGAGATCCTGCAATAGCGCAGAAAGGACAGCGGCAGAGGTTGGCCCGCTGTCGGACCGGGCCACCTCTGCCATGGCCGCTCATGCAGGGAGGAAAGCGGCGTGACCCAACGTTAGCGACCCGCTGGCGCACCACGATGTGAGCATTCTCACATCAGGCCCAAGAAAAGCATGGGGATTGCCAGATTTCGGTCAAGAAGCCGTGGCAATCCGCCAAGCCATGGGGATTGCGGGATTTTTCCGGTGTGTGGTGGCGGTTGGCGTGTCGGTGCTTGTCGGCGCCTGCAGCACCGATCTGCTTGATGTGCCTTCGCTCGGCATCAGCCAGCTGACCGGGCCTTCCGCATCGCCATCCAGCGAGTCGGCGCCCGCACCAGCCCCCTCGGCGGCGCCTTTGGCCGCTCCGGAGCTGCCGCCGGGGAACCATCCCTATCGCAGCTATGCCCGCGGGCTGGTCGCCGACCCCAGAAAGGGCGCGAAATTCCGGCCGGATCTTGAGGCCCTTCTCGACGGCATGGCGGCGACCTACCGCCGCAACAGCGGCTTGCGGCCGGTCGCCGCGGCCGAGCGCATGAAGGTGGCGGCACGCGCTCAGGCGCTCGACATGGCGCTTGGCGGCTATGTCGGTCACACGTCGCGCAACGGCTATGGCTTCATGCAGCGCTTCGCCGCCTTCGCCGACACGAAGGTCGTCGGCCGCCACTCCGAGAATGCCGCCATGAACTGGCAGACCAACGGCACCATCGACCAGGCGCGCGCCAAGATGCTGTTTCAGCAATGGGTCAATTCCAGCGGCCATCGCCGCAACCTGCTCAAGCCGATGTTCGGCTATGTGGCGACGGGTGCGGTCGAGATCGGCGATTCGCTCTATGCCGTGCAGATCTTCTGGCAGAAGGAGGGCGCCCCCTCCGACACGGCGGGCGACGGCGCCGCCGGCGACAGCCACGGATGAGGCAATAGGCAGCGCGGCAAAACGCTACTCGCTGCCGACTGCCCATTTGCCTCCTGCCTCAATAGCGGCAATGCTCCCGCCATGACCGAGCCGTCACTCTGGCAGACCTATTGGCGGGCGCTCAAGGCGCTGGCTCCCGAGCGCGGGCTGGCTGCAGCGCTGGTCGCGTCGAATGCGGTGATCGGCATCGTGCCGCTCGGCGAGGCCTATGTGTGGGGCAGGGTGGTCGATGCGCTCACCACCGGAAGCGTGGTCTACCGGATGATCGCCGCCTGGGCGGCGCTCGGGCTGTTCGGCATCCTTGCCGGCGTGACCGTCGCCGTCGCCGCCGACCGGCTCGCCCATCGTCGGCGGCTCATCGCCATGAGCACGGCCTTCGAGCAGGCGATCACCCTGCCGCTCAGCTATCACGCCAGGAAGGGCACCGGCACCGTCATCCGCGCCATCCAGCAGGGCACCGACTGCCTGTTCGGGCTGTGGCTCGCCTTCATGCGCGAGCATCTGGCGGCGATCGTCAGCGTGACCTTGATGATTCCGATGGCGCTGTCGATGAACCTGTCGATCGCCGCCGTCCTGGTCGTGCTCGGCGCCGTCTATCTCGCGGCCAACATCTTCGCATTCCGGCGCACCATCGGCCAGCAGTCGCAGGTCGAGCGCTATCACCGCGATCTCACGGGGCGCGTCGGCGATGTGCTCGGCAATGTCATGGTCGTCCAAAGCTTCACCCGGCTCGAGGCCGAGGCGACCGCCTTGAAGGACCTGATGCGCGACCTGCTCGCCGCGCAATATCCGGTGCTGACCTGGTGGGCGGTGGTGAGCGTGCTGACGCGCGCCGCAGCGACGATCACCGTGGTGGCGATCGTTGCGCTGGGCGCCTGGCTGGTGCAGCGCGGCCAGCTCACCGTCGGCGAGGTCGTCGGCTTCGTCATGCTGGCCAACATCCTGATCTCGCGGCTCGACCAGCTGTCGCGCTTCATCCTCAGCCTGTTCAACCAGAAGCCGGCGATCGACAGCTATTTCGACCTGATCGACACGCCGAGCCTGGTCTCCGACCGGCCGGATGCCCGGCCGCTGTCGAGCCCCGCCGGGCATGTCCGCTACGACAATCTCTCCTTCGCCTTTCCGGACGGCCATTTCGGCATCCGCGACATCGACTTCGCGGCCGAGCCCGGCAAGACCGTCGCGCTGGTCGGACGCACGGGCTCTGGAAAGACCACGACGCTGGCGCTCCTGCAGAGGCTGCGCGACCCCGATCAGGGAAGCATTGCCATCGACGGGATCGACATACGCGACATCAAGCTCGCATCGCTGCGCTCGGCGATCGCGGTGGTGTTCCAGGACGCCGGCCTGTTCAACCGCAGCATCGCCGAGAATCTCCGGATCGGCCGGCCGGGCGCGACCGACGAGGAGATCGTTGAGGCGGCCAAGCAGGCCGAGGCCCATGAGTTCATCATCCGCAAGCCCGGCGGCTACGACTTCGTGATCGGCGAGCGCGGCGCATCGCTGTCCGGCGGCGAGCGCCAGCGCCTCGCCATTGCCCGCGCCATCCTGAAGAACGCCCCGATCCTCATTCTCGACGAGGCGACGAGCGCTCTCGATGTCGAGACCGAGCGGCGGATCAAGCAGGCCCTCGATGCCGTGCGGAAGGGGCGGACGACCTTCATCATCGCGCACCGCCTCTCGACGGTCGCCGATGCCGATCTGATTCTCGTTCTCGAGGACGGACGGATCATCGAGCGCGGCACCTTCCGCGGCCTGCTGGCGAAGGGCGGCGCCTTCGCCGCCATGGTTGCCGAGGGCAGCTTCGCGCAGCCGACCGAGCCTGCCGATTGAACGGTCGAACCCTGCCTTCCTATATTGGGGGACCGGACTTGACCGATGGCACCCGATTGGGAGGACCGAAAATGCGCAAATCCTTGATCGCACTTCTTGCCATGGCGAGCCTGCCAGGCGCCGCTCTCGCGCATCATGGCTGGGGAAGCTATGATTCCGCCAAGGTTTTCACCATCAAGTCGCCGGTCGAGGCGCTCGACTGGCACAATCCCCATGTCACCATCACGCTGAAGCATGAAGGGCAGAGCTGGCAGGCGACGCTCGCCCCGATTTCCCGCATGCAGAGGCGGGGCCTGAGCGAAGCCATGCTGGCACCCGGCCAGGCTGTCGCGGTGGAAGGCTATCCCTCGACGCGGGTGGAGCGCGAGATGCGCGCCGAGCGCATCACCGTCGGGACCACGGTCTTCGAGCTCCGGTGACGCATGTTCGAGACATTGCTGTCGGCGATCGAGCACTCGACATGGGGCATGACCGCGCGCTCCTCGCCCTGGCTCTATCCGCTCGCCAACCTCTCCCATGTCCTCGGCGCGGCGCTGCTGGTCGGCGCGATCACCGTCTATGACCTCGCCGTGCTCGCGCGGGCGAGCACCTTCTCGCAGGGCTGGCTGGCCATCGGCGTAGCGCTTTTCGGGTTCGTCTTGATCGTCGCCGGCGGCAGCGTGCTGTTCGCCGCCGAGGCGACGGCGCTCGGCAGGAACCCGGTCTTCCTCGTCAAGATGGCGATCCTCGCGGTGGCGCTGGTGAATGTCCTCGCCAATCACCTGCTGCGCGCGCAGGGAAGGGTGTGGCAGGCTCCCGCCAGCGCCGCGGTCTCGCTCGTCGCATGGATCTCGGTGCTGCTGGCCGGCCGGCTGATCGCCTATGTCTAGACGTCGTGCCGCGCCGCGTCCCGGCGCAGCATGTAGATGCCTGCCATCGCGACCAGCGCTCCGCCGGCCAGCACCGCCGGGCTTGGAACGTCCCCCCAGAACAGGATTCCGAAGATCGCCGCCCAGATGATGGCGGAATATTCGAACGGCGCGACGAAGCTCGCCTGGCCGATCCGGTAGGCGAGCGAGAAGAAATACATCGAGGAGGTGACGAGCGGCCCCATCAGCAGCACGAAGGCGAGGTCGAGCGGCTGGAGGCTTGCCCAGCCGCGGGTCAGGAAAGCAAGGCTTGGGTGCGCCGAGGAAATAAAGCCGTTGCCGGTGAAGATGACGGCCATCAGCAGCGAGAGAACGAGATAGATGATGTTCTGGTGAAAGGCGAGCACGCCGGGGGTGACCTGCGCCCCCAGAGAACGGGCGAGCAGCTGCCCGACCGCATAGCCGAAGGCCGAATAGAGTGCCAGGAAGGCGGCAGGCTCGAAGACGCCGCCGCCGGGCCTGAGCGTCAGCGTGGCGCCGGCGAAGCCGACCAGGATGGCGAGGATGCGGTGGAGCGGCACCCGCTCACCCAAAGTGATGCCGGCCAGTGCCGCGACGAACAGCGGCATGGTGAAATAGATCGCTGCCGTGTCGGCGAGCGGCATGGCGGCGATGGCCAGAACATAGGTCGTGTAGGCCGAGCACATCACGGTGCTGCGCAGCACGATTCCCGGATAGCGCGGGGGCCGCAGCATTGCGGGGCCGGCCTCCCGCCAGGCGAGGAAGGTCAGGAAGGGAACGGCCGCCAGCGCCCGCAGGAACATCAGCTCATGCACCGGATAGCGCGCGCTCATGCCCTTCATGCCGGCATCCATGATCGAGGCCGTGAGCACCGCGATGCAAGCGCATAGCGCCGCCAGCGCCGGGTTGTCGCGCGGGCGCGCATCACGTTCGGTCGAGGGCAGACTCAGCGCCATGGAAGGACGCTAGGAGACATGTCCCGGTCGTCAGTTGACTGTTTGCGACGATTCGAGCGCCGCGCGCGCCGGGCAGGGTTGACCTGTTCGAAATGCAACCGGCTCGATTGGATCCCGGCACGGTGGACCTGAATTATCTCCGCTGTGACTTTCCGGGCGGTGGCCGCGGTGTCTGAGCGCCGGATGGCTGGCCGGATTGTGCGACCGATGCCTCCTCTTCGGCGACCAGCGGCACGATCGGTGCCTCGCTAGGTGCCCGTACGGCCGGCTGGCGCGACGAGC
>JBEVJH010000122.1:0-17632 GCA_040510355.1 Aestuariivirgaceae bacterium | reverse complement strand
CCAATAGGCGCCCGCCACCTTCATCAGCTTGAACGCACTGCCGATCCGGCCGGTCGAGGGCATATGCGGCCCGCGGCATGGGTCGAACCATTCGCCCTGCTTGTAGATCTTGATCGGCTCGCCCTGGGGAATGGCGTCGATCAGCTCGACCTTGAAGCCCTCGCCCTTGCCGGCGAACACCTTGCGCGCCTTGTCGCGGTCCCACACCTCCTTGGTGAAGGGCGCGTCGCGCGCGATGATCTCGCGCATCTTCGCCTCGATCGCCGGGAAATCCTCCGGCGTGAATGGCTGGTTGCGGTGGAAGTCGTAATAGAAGCCGTTGTCGATCACCGGCCCGATGGTCACCTGGGTGCCGGGATAGAGCTCCTGCACCGCCTCCGCCAGCACATGCGCCGCATCATGGCGGATGAGCTCCAGCGCCTCGGGATCATCGCGGGTGACGAACCGGATCTTGGCATCGGCATTGATCGGGTCGGCAAGGTCGCTGAGGACGCCGTCGACCGTCATGGCGACCGATTTCTTCTCGAGCGATTTGGCGATCGACGCGGCAACCTCGCGACCCGTCACGCCGGCGGCGAAGGACCGTGCCGCACCATCGGGAAAAGTCAGGGAGATCATGGAAACTCCTGGACAGCTCACTCCTGCCAACGCCGCAGGTAAGCGTGTCGCCCGTCACGGGCGAGGTCCGGCTTTTGGCAAAAGTCGGGGCAGGAGGCAATAGGCAGTGGGTGGAATGAGGCAGTCGGCGTTAGGCAGTAGGTCGTGGGCAATGCACTTCCCTACTGCCGACCTGCCGATTGCCCATTGTTCGCGCATTGCGCGCAATTCTCATGAGACACTAACCTCCGGTTAACCCTTCCGACATACCGTGCCCCTATTCGGTTAACCATGTTCAATGTGGGGGCGACGTTATGACGAGATTGAACAATTTCCTGGCGAGGGCCGCGTTCGGCTTGTCGGCACTGGTCGGGTCGACCGGCCTTGGTCAGGCGGCTGACCTGCTGCCGCCGGCGATGCGGCCGGCCTATGCCGACTGGACCGGCCTTTATGTCGGCGGCTTCGGCGGCGTCGGCTGTCTCGAGGCGAACTACGTTCCGCCCTATGTCTCGGTCGACCCCAACATGGCCGGCTGCGTCGGCCTGTTCGGCCTCTATGGCGGCTACAACTACCAGATCGGCTCCCTCCTGCTCGGCGCCGAAGGTGACTATGGCTGGGCCGTCGACGGCCATCTTGCCTTCGCCGGCGGCGAGGAGCAGACCAACTACTCGCTCGATGCGCTCGGCACCGCGCGTGGCCGCATCGGCTGGCTGCCGAGCGAGGGCACCCTCGTCTACATCACCGGCGGCGCCGGGTGGCTCGACACCACATTCGACGGGCTGGTCGGACCGCGCTCCCGTCCCAAGAGCGCCTCCGAAACTCTCTTCGGCTGGGTCGTCGGCGGCGGCATCGAGGCGGCGCTGACCCCGAGCATCCATCTGAAGGCGGAGTACCTCTACGGCGCCTTCGATGACGGCGAATACGATCTCACGACATCGGAATGCCGCCCGAAATGCGTCGTGGAGATGAACGTCGACGACTTCCACACCTTCCGCGTCGGCCTGAGCTACAACTTCACCGGCATCGGCTGGTGAGGTTCATGGCTCTGATGGCCGGCGCCCATAGCGGGCGTAGCGCCAGATTCTGAGCTCGTGGCGCGGTGCTGCGTCGGGCGGCGGATCGAAGCCGTGCGTCCCGAAAGGATGGCACCGCGCGACCCGGAACAAGCCGAGCCAGAACCCCGCCCACGCGCCGTGGCGGCCGATCGCCGCCATCGCATATTCGGAGCAGGTCGGCAGGTGGCGGCAATGCCGCCCGAGGAAGAACGACAGCGACAGCTGATAGGCACGGATTGCGGCGATCATCGCGACCGCCGCCGGTCCGGGCGCCGCCTCCTTGGACCCGTCACCACCAGTCATCTTGCCGCCATCCCGAGGGAGTGGAACAATGGGCATCCACCCCGATGGACCCTGAGGAGGACTGCATGGTTGCCACCTGGAAGCCTGATCCCTCATTCTATCCCTCGCCGCGCATGGCCATGAAGGCGCCGCCGGAGAGCATCGCTTATGTCGCGGCCTTCGACCCCAACCGCAAGTCCCCCGACTACATCGCCGTCGTCGACGTCGATCCCAAATCCAAGAAATATGGCGGGATCATCGGCCAGGTCGACATGCCGAATGCCGGCGACGAGCTGCATCATTTCGGCTGGAACGCCTGCTCCTCCTGCCTGTGCCCCAATGCGCCGCACCCCCATGTCGAGCGCCGCCATCTGGTGGTTCCGGGCCTGCGCTCGTCGCGCATCCACATCATCGACACCAAGCCCGACCCGAGAAAGCCGAAGATCGTCAAGGTGATCGAGCCGGCCGAGCTCGCCGAGCGCGCCAATTACTCGCGGCCACATACCGTCCATTGCGGACCGGAAGGGATCTATGTGACGGCGCTTGGCGATGGCGCCGGCAAGGGGCCGGGCGGCATCTTCCTCATGGACCACGAGACCTTCGACGTGCGCGGCCAATGGGAGATCGACCGCGGGCCGCAGCGCCTCGCCTATGATGCCTGGTGGCATCTCGGCTACGACACCATGGTCACCAGCGAATGGGGAACGCCCGACACCTTCGAGAACGGCCTCAATCCCGAGGTGCTGCTCGGCTCGAACTACGGCCGCCGCCTGCATTTCTGGGACCTCAACGGCCGCAACCATCTGCAGGAGATCGACTTCGGGCCGGAGTACCAGCTGGTGTTCGAGCTGCGCCCCGCCCACAATCCGCGCAACGCCTATGGCTTCGTCAATGCCGTGGTCAGCCTCAAGGACCTCTCCTCCTCGATCTGGACCTGGTATCGCGAGAACGGCAAATGGGCGGTGCGCAAGATCATCGACATCCCGGCCGAGCCGGCCGATCCGAGCCTCCTGCCCGACGTGCTGAAGGGCTTCGGCGCGGTGCCGCCGCTCGTCACCGACATCGACCTCTCGATGGACGACCGCTTCCTCTATGTCTCCTGCTGGGGCACCGGCGACTTCCATCAATATGACGTGTCGGACCCGATGAAGCCGGAGCTCACCGGCAAGGTGCGGATCGGCGGGATCGTGTCGAAGGCCACCCATCCGGGAGCCAAGGGAAAGCCGCTCCAGGGCGGACCGCAAATGGTCGAGATCAGCCGCGACGGTCGGCGGATCTACTTCACCAACTCGCTCTATGGCGCGGTCGATCCGCAATTCTACCATGAGGGTCTCGACGGCTGGATGGTGAAGCTCGATTCGGGTCCCGATGGCGGCCTCGCCTTCGATTCGAAGTTCTTCATCAGCTGGCCCGGCCCCCACCGGCCGCACCAGGTGCGCCTCGAGGGCGGCGACTGCTCCTCGGACAGCTACTGCTATCCGTGACCGTCGCCTGGCCGTGGATCGTCATTGCCGGGCTCGGCGCGTTCCACGGCCTCAATCCCGCCATGGGCTGGCTGTTCGCGGTGGCGATCGGCCTGCAGCGCGACAGCTTCCGTGCGGTGCTGCTGTCGCTGCTGCCGATCGCGGCTGGCCATGCCCTCGCCATTCTCGCCGCCATCGCGCTCTTCCTGCTCGCCGGCCTGGTGTTCGACCAGACGCGCCTGCGGTGGATCGCCGGCCTGCTGCTGATCGGCTGGGCGCTGTGGCACATCCTGCGAGGCCATCGCGCGCGGGTGCGCTTCGGCATGACCGCGGGGATGATCGGCCTCGCCGCCTGGTCCTTTCTCATGGCGCTCGCCCATGGCGCCGGCCTGATGCTGTTCCCCGCCCTCCTGCCGCTCTGCATGCCCGAGACCGGCGAAACCGCCAGCCTCATGGGCAGCACGCGCGTCGCGCTGGCCGCGGTCGCGCTCCATACGGCGTCCATGCTGGCCGTTGCCGGCACGGTCGCCGTCCTCGTCTACCGCCTGACCGGCGTCGCCATCCTACGCGAAGGCTGGATCAACCTCGACTGGCTGTGGAGCGCCGCGCTGATCGCCTCCGGGATGATCCTGATTGTGTGGCAGTAGGTGTCGTCAATTGACAATTGACAATTTACAGTGACGCACCTATGATTAGAGCTTCCGCCACAAAGGGTTGCGGCGTTTCTACGAGCAGGGGGACCGCAGCAAGCTCCCCTCCCGGATGACGGAGCGAATCGGAGTTGTCCTGGCGGCGCTCGACGTCGCCAAGTCGATTGATGATCTGAACCGTCCGAGCTTTCGGCTTCACCTGCTGAAGGGGGAGTTGAAAGGTTTCTGGTCGATCACTGTCAACGCCAATTGGCGAATTATCTTCCGCTTCGAGGAGCGCACCGTGCTGGATGTCGATTTCATGGACTATCACTGAAGAGGAACATCCGAATGCCGATGAGAAATCCCCCTCACCCCGGTCTCGGGCTTCGCGACGATATCGATGCTCTCGGCTTGTCCGTCGCCGAAGCGGCGGAGGGCATCGGTGTCACGCGACAACAGCTCTACAACGTGCTGAGCGGCAAGCATGCCATCACCCCCGAAATGGCCCTCCGTTTGGAAATGGCCGTTGGCGGAACGGCCGATTCATGGCTGGCCATGCAGGCAGCCTATGATCTGGCTCAGCTTCGCAGTCGCAATACCATCGCCCTGCGACGCCTCAGCCCCAAAGTGGCTTGACGCGAAGCTGCGCCACAAGGGACTTCGATCCTTGAGACCCAACATCCTCCTCGTCATGGCCGACCAGCTGGCTGCGCGCTTCTTGCCGGCCTATGGCAATTCGGTGGTGAAGGCCCCCAACCTCGACCGTCTCGCCCGCGAGGGCGTGGTGTTCGACAACGCCTATTCCAATTCGCCGCTCTGCGTGCCGGCCCGCGCCGTGGCGATGTCGGGGTTGCTGCCGTCGCGCAGCGGCGTCTACGACAATGCCGCCGAGTTCGCCGCGCAGATCCCGACCTTTGCCCACTATGCCCGCCTCCAGGGCTATCGCACCTGCCTTGCCGGCAAGCTGCACGCCATCGGTCCCGACCAGCTGCACGGTTTCGAGCAGCGCCTGACCACCGACATCTACCCGGCCGATTTCGGCTGGACGCCCGACTGGCGGCTGCGCGGCGGCGAGCGGATCGACTGGTGGTACCACAATATGAGCTCGGTGAAGCAGGCCGGCGTCGCCGAGATCACCAACCAGCTCGAATATGATGACGAGGTCGCCTTTCTGGCCCGCCGCCAGCTGTTCGACTGGACGCGCTACCAGCGCGACGAGCCCTTCCTGCTGAAGGTGTCGTTCACCCATCCGCACGACCCTTATGTCAATCGCCAGACCTTCGTCGATCTCTATGAAGGGGACGAGATTGCACCGCCGCGCATCGGGCCCCTGCCCTATGCGGCGCTCGACCCGCATGACCGCCGCCTCTACGACATGGCGGCGACCGGCGATTACGAGATCACTGCCGAGGATGTCCGCGCCGCCCGCCGCGGCTACTGCGCCAGCATCTCCTATGTCGACAGCCTGGTCGGCACCTTGATCGAGACGCTGGAGACCTGCGGCCGGCTCGACGACACCATCATCGTCTTCACCGCCGACCATGGCGACTTTCTCGGCGAGCGCGGCCTCTGGTACAAGATGTCGTTCCGCGAACCGGCATCGCGCATTCCGCTGATCGTCTGGCAACCGCGCCGCTTCGCGCCGCGGCGCGTTGCCCAGCCGGCGTCGCTCGCCGACCTGGCGCCGACCATCGCGGCGATCGCCGGCACGCCCGCGCTGGCGACGCCGGTCGACGGCACCGATCTCCTGCCGCTGCTCGAGGGCGCGCCCGAGGATCAAGACGCCACGGTCTTCGGCGAGTATCTGGCGGAAGGCGTGATCGCCCCGATGTACATGCTGCGCCGCGGCCGCTTCAAGTTCATCCACACGCCGAGCGATCCCGACCAGCTTTTCGACCTCGAGGCCGATCCCGACGAGCTGATCAATCTCGCCGCCAGCGAGCCGGAACGGGCCGCCGCCTTCCGGGCCGAGATCGAAGCACGCTTCGACATTCCCGCGATAACCGCCAGGGTGCTGGAGAGTCAACGGGCGAGGCACCTGGTCTTCGCGGCGCTCGCCCAAGGCAAGACCCCGAGCTGGGACTTCCAGCCGGAGCGCGACGCGGCGACGCAGTACACCCGCAACACGCTCGACGTCACGAGCCGCGACCAGCAGTCGCGCTTTCCTCCCGCTCCGCCGCTGCAGAAGCGTTAGAGCGCTTCATCGCCATGTCGACGGCCTCGCACACCGCATCGAAAGTCAGGAGCGTCGAGGCGTGGCGCGCCTTGAAGTCGCGCACCGGCAGCAGCGCCTCGAGATCCGACCACCGTCCCGTCGGCGGCGGACCGCTCTCCTTGAGCATCGCATGCATCTCGCGACGGATCCGGTGGAGCTCCTCGGCGGTTGCGCCGACCACGTTGCGCGCCATGATCGACGAGGACGCCTGGCCGAGCGCGCAGGCCTTGACCTCATGGCCGAAATCGGCGACGCGCGGCCCGTCCATCTTGACGTCGACCGTGACCTTGCTGCCGCACAGCCGGGAATGGGCGATCGCGGTCCCGTCCGGATCGGCGAGCCTCGCATGCCGCGGAATGTCCGCCGCAAAACCCAGGATCTTCTTGTTGTAGATGTCGTTGAGCATCAGCCAATAATACCAGCAGCCGCCGCAACGGTTCAAATAGGCCCGCCATGCCGCGGCCGCATGTCCCAGACCTGGAGACACCCTTTAAGGGGCACCGGAAAGTGCCCATTTAACCTCTGGAGCCATGCGGCGCCTCAGGCTTTCCGCTGGGGCCGCAAGCATGCTAAGTGGTACGCGACCAACGGAGATGCAAGCCGATGAGCCTGCAATCGCGGTTTGGAGCGCCGGAACAGGAAGTCGAGGGAGCCTCGAATTGAAGGGCCCGATGCAGGACAGGACAGCACGATCGATGGATGCCGTGGTGAAGAAGATCCGGCCGAACAAGCCTTTTATCGGGCGCGGCCCAAGTCTCGAGCGGCCGAGCCAGGCCGAGGCGGAGGCGGCGGTCAGGACCCTCCTGGCCTGGGCCGGGGAGGATCCCCAGCGCGAGGGTCTGCTCGACACCCCGAAGCGGGTGGTGAACGCCTATCGGGAGTTCTTCAAGGGCTATGAGGAGGACCCGGTCGAGGCGCTGTCGCGGACCTTCGAGGATGTCGGCGGCTATGACGATGTGGTCATGCTCCGCGACATCGAGTTCAACTCTCATTGCGAGCATCATATGGTGCCGTTCATCGGACGGGCCCATGTCGCCTACCTGCCGGCCGATCAGGTCGTCGGAATCTCCAAGCTTGCCCGGGTCGTCGAGATCTTCGCCCGGCGCCTGCAGACCCAGGAGACCATGACCGCCCAGATCGCCCATGCCATCGACACCGCGCTCGCCCCGCGCGGCGTGGCGGTGATGCTGGAGGCGGTCCACCAATGCATGTCGCTGCGCGGCGTCAACAAGCGCAACGTCGCCACAATCACCACGCAGTTCACCGGCGAGTTCAAGACCGACCCGCAGCGCCAGGCCCGCTTCATGGAGCTGGTGCGCAGCCCGTCGGGCGGCTTTTCGCTCTAGCCTCGCAGGTGGCCGGATTGGAGACACCACCGCCAATCGAGGAGGGGAGCGCGTTCCGGCCGCGCTTCGATGACCGGGGCCTGATCCCTGTGTTCGTGGTCGATGCCACGTCCGGCGAGGCGCTGATGGCCGCCTGGATGAACCCGGCGGCGCTCGAGCAGACCCTCCTTACCGGCTTTGCCCATTATTGGAGCCGGTCGCGCAATTGCCTGTGGCGCAAGGGCGAGACCTCGGGCGAGAGCCAGCGGGTGCGCGACATCCTCACCGACTGCGACCAGGACACGCTGCTGCTCCGCGTCGACATCGAAGGGCGCGGCGCCACCTGCCACACCGGCCGAAAGTCATGCTTCTATCGTCGGTTGCACAATGGCGCGGGCCAGATCACGCTCGAAACAATCGACGACCATCGCCTGTTCGAGCCGATGGCGGTCTATGGCGTCGGGCGCCCCGGGTCGTGAATTCCGTCACCTTTTCACGCTTCATTTCGCATTTTGGTTCATAATGATCCTCAAGGAGAGGATTCTCGCATGCGCGCAGAATTGCCCGTCGGCGGCGGCGCGGCTCAGCCCGACAGGACTGCCGGCAACCTCATCGCGGCCCGCCGCACCCCGGTCGGCATCGCCTTCGGCGCCGGCGCGGCCCGCGGCTGGGCCCATATCGGCGTCGTCAACCGATTGGTCGAGGCGGGCATCGTGCCCGCTGCCGTTGCCGGAACCTCGATCGGCGCCCTGGTCGGCGGCTGCTTTGCCGCCGGCCGCATCGAGAAGCTCGAGGAGTTCGCCCGCTCGATCACCCGCCGCCGGCTGTTCTCCTTCCTCGATATTGCCTGGCGCGGCTCCGGGCTGATCAGCGGAGACCGTCTGCGGGGGCTGCTCGAGGACCACCTGACCGGGGTGACCTTCGAGGACCTGCAGCTGCCCTTCACCTGCATCGCCACCGAGCTGATGACCGGCCATGAGATCTGGCTGCGGTCGGGGCTGGTCACCCCGGCGATCCGCGCCTCCTATGCCTTGCCGGGCGTCTTCAAGCCGATCCGCCATGACGGCAAGTGGCTGATCGACGGCGCGGTCGTCAATCCGATCCCGGTGTCGGCCTGCCGCGCCATGGGCTCCCGCCTGGTGATCGCCGTCAATCTGTCGACCGACGTCTATGGCGGCACCGTCATCCAGCATCTGCCGCGGCCCGGACCGGCGGTGCTCCAGGACATTGCCAGCGAGGGAAGCCGCGACAGCACGCTTCGCAAGATGCTCGGCCGCGAGAACGATCCCGGCCTCACCACTGTGCTGGTCACCGCCTTCAACATCACCCAGGACCGATTGGCGCGGTCGCGGCTGGCGGGAGACCCGCCGGACATCACCATCGTGCCGCGAACGCCCTCCATCGGTCTCTTCGAGTTCGACCGCGCAGCCGAGGCGATCTCCGCCGGCCGCCTCGCCGCCGAGCGCGCGCTGCCCGAGATCGAGCGCTCTCTCGCGCTGCTCGAAGCCGTTCAGATGTAGGAGGCAAGTGGGCAGTAGGCATTAGGCAGTGATCGGAGATCTTCCCTACTGCCTACTGCCTACTGCCGACTGCCGACTGCCGACTGCGACTGCCGACTGCCTTCATCCCGTCGCGATATAGCGCTTCATCTCGGCGGCCTCGTATTCCGCCTCGGCGATCCGCTGCTTGACCACATCGCCGATCGACACGATCCCGGCAAGCTTTCCGTCGACCACCACCGGCAGGTGGCGAATGCGCCGATCCGTCATCTTGTTCATCAGGGCGAGCACAGTGTCGGCCGGAGTGCAAACCTCGAGCTTCCGCGTCATGATCTCGGAGACCGGCAGCTTCAACCCGTGCTCGCCGCGCTCGGCGATCATCCGCACGATGTCCCTTTCCGAGACAATGCCGGCGATGGCCTCGCCATCCAGCACCACCACCGCGCCCACCTTGTGGCCGGTGAGGAGCTTGCCGACCGCGTGCACCGTGTCCTCCGGCTTCGCAGTGACCACAGCGGAGCCCTTTTGGCTGAGTATGTGACCGACCGTCATGACCGCTTCCTCGTAAACCCGGTACCGACCCCCCAACCCTACCACAGGATGGCCCGGCTGGCATGCCCTCTGCATCGCCAAAGGCAGCTGTTCCCCAATGAGACACCGCCTGGTTGGGGGCGACGAGGTGCCCCACGGCATGAATTTGATCGAGAGCGAGACGCCAATACCGGTTCCGACGCTTCCGGACCTCCTGCATCCCGGCAGCCGCGCGCTGTTTCGCCATTGGGAGACCATTCGCGGCGAGCGCAGCGTCCCGTCCCGCAGCGATCTCGACCTGCGCAAGATCACCGAAATCGTGCCGTGGCTGTTCATTCTCGAGCGCAATCCGGTGCGCCAGGCCTATCGCTGGCGGCTCGCCGGCACCGGCATCGGCCTGCTCTGGGGCCGCGAGTTGACGGGCGGCGGGTTCCTCGATGAATGGCGCCCGCATGAACGCGCGGGGTTCGGCGCCATCCTCGATCGTGTGGTCGCCGCATTGCAACCATGTATTGCGCACGCCCACGCCATGTCGATCGATGGCGATTGGGTGAAGCTCGAGCTGCTCGGCGTGCCGATCCGCACGACCGCCGGCAACCAGGTGCAGATCCTCGGCGCCGTCCTGCCGCTGGAAAATCCCAGATGGCTCGGCCACGCGTCGCTCGACTCGCTCAGCCTGCAGAGTGCGAAGCTCATCTGGACGGAGCCGATCCCCGGTGCCCCGGCAGGCCTCCTGCCCTCCTCGCCGCCCTCCACATCCGAGGCGGCCCTCACCGCGTTCACGGTCATTCAGGGCGGCAAGCGGGACCGCTGAGCGCCAAACGAGCGAGCATCCTCTTCCTGAAATCGAAACCGAGCCCGCGACCATTTGCACGGGCCGACTGAAACCAATGAGCAGCAAGCAGAGTTTATTTCGCGTCGACCCGGCGCGGCCACCCCGCTGATGGGTCGACAGCGGGGACGTGTGAGTTGTGTATTTGTGCGTACCTTCTGGCGCGTCCCCGCGCCTTCCTCAAAAAGCACAAACGGGCCGAAGGGCGCATGGTTGTCGATCCCAGCCGACAGCCCTGGCGGCCGATGGTGTCACCGGATTGACAAGGACCGGCCGATGCGCGGTCCCACATTCCGGCATTCAAACTTCTCCCCCTCACAACCTGTGAATCATCAACGGGGCCACCAAGTGGTGCTTCGAGAGGAGGGTACGATGATGGAGCCCTAAAATGAATCTCGAGCACTTCTCAAAGACGATTGCGCTCGTCGGCACTGTACTCTTTCCCGCTGCCGCGGGTGCCACCTGGAACGGGACGGACCAGTATCAATGCGCTTACACCTACACCGAAGGCGGCAGTCGATCCGCGAAATCGGAGCGGGCAGCGGCGCTTGCCATTTCGCGAGACGGGACGCGACAGCGCGGAACCATCGGCAGGGGCGGGACCAAGATGGTCTATGGCTCAGCCATGCGATTCAGGCCGGAGGCGAGGCCCTCGGCCGAGAAGGCTTGCCGTGAAAAGTCCACCGATTGCGTGTTCATGGGCTGCTTCCGGCGCAAGTGAAGAACCCAGCTTTACCGAGCAGCTTCACAATGGAGCACGAGCGTTCTGAGGTCGCTCGCCTCGCCCCTTGTTGAGCGGTGGCAGCAGCAGGGCGGCCAAGCGACAGGCGCCTTGCTGCATCTCTCCGGCGCAGATCCCGCCAATGATGACTTGATTAACGCGTCATTTACAGGCCACACGGCAAAGTGGGCGATGCGGCTTCGCTATGACGAGGGCAACGCGACGTGACTGGCACCGCGGCACTGCCGCCCCAAGGCGGCGATGCAAGACAATCCGGGCATCCCGGAGGGGTCGTGTTCGGGCGCTTCATGCTCGCCGATTTGACCGAGCATCCCTGCCGCGTCGGCGATCTGTCGACTGAAGGCGTCACCTTTCTGACCGATCTCGAGGTCGAGCCGCGATCCCGCCTCGTCGCCTATATCCAGGATGTCGGCCGGGTCGTGGGCACGGTCGTCGGCACCGTTCCGGGCGGCATTCGCGTCGGCTTCCAATTGAGCGGCGCCGGCCGGCAGCGCCTGGCGTCGCGCCTTCAATGGCACGAAGGGCCGGTCGGCTCGACGGCGCTGCGCCGCCACCGTCGCCACCCGGTGGCGGACGGCAAATCCCACATCACCTTGGCGGACGGTCGCACCTATGCGTGCGACGTCATCGACGTCTCGCTGTCCGGCGCCGCCCTGCGCACCGCGGTTCTTCCGAGCCTTGGCACCCTGCTCAGTCTCGGCAGGATGCGCGGCCGGGTCGTGCGCCATCACGCATGCGGAATTGCCATCGAGTTCCTGAAGGTGCTGGACCGGACAACCCTGGCACGCACCATCACCGGCTGATTTTTAACAAATTATCGATGATTTAGTCAGAAATCATCAAGATATACTTCAGAATCGATTTAGCATTAACGGTTTTTTCTCAAGATCAGGCCACGATACCACTTAGTCTTATCCGAATATAAACCCAGCACACCTATGATGCTCTCTAATACATAAGGGATCGGGGCGTCAGGTATGTTCAGAGTCGTTGCAGGATTGTTGCTGATTGGCACCTTGTGCATGTGGGGACCGTCAGCCTTTGCTATCGAGAAGGACGCGACCAACGTCGAAAAGGCGAGCAGCGCCTTTGCGCCGACCTACGGGCCGACACTGCCGCCGATCGGCTATGTGAACTACTGCGAGCGCTATCAGCGCGATTGCCGGCCGCTGGGCGGCAGCCGCTACCGGCTCGAGCTCACGGCCGAGCGTTGGAAGCTGCTCGGCGAGGTCAACAGCTTCGTCAACACCAGCATCGTTCCGGAATCGGATCAGGATCTCTATGCCGTGCCGGAGCGCTGGGAGATTCCGACCACCGCCGGCGACTGCGAGGATTATGTGCTGCTGAAGCAGCGTTATCTCGAAGGCCTCGGCTTCCCGGTCGAAGCCCTGCTGATCACCGTGGTGCTGGACGAATCCGGCGAAGGCCATGCCGTGCTGATGGTGCGGACCGATCGCGGCGACCTGGTGCTCGACAACCGCCGCAGCGCCGTCCTGCTGTGGTCCGACACGCGCTACGAGTTCCTCAAGCGCCAGTCGCAGGAGAACCCTCAGCTGTGGGTCGCGATGACCCGCAAGACCCGTCGCGGCGAGCTCAACATCGCCGGCGGCGGCCACTAAGGAACCGATGGAGAATCCGGCCCCCCAAGGGCTGGAGCGAGACGGCCCGGTCGGCGTCCCCTCCCCATCCCCCACCAGACCGGGTCTCAAGGGGCCGGCACTGTTTCCCACCCAGTGCCGGCTCCGCCTTTTTTCGGGGGCAGTAGACATCGGGCAGTAGGCCGTGAGC
Source organism: Aestuariivirgaceae bacterium (assembly GCA_040510355.1). Lineage (GTDB taxonomy): Bacteria > Pseudomonadota > Alphaproteobacteria > Rhizobiales > Aestuariivirgaceae > DATAFF01. The sequence goes on along the minus strand of JBEVJH010000122.1, from coordinate 4,671 downwards.
GGAGATCTTGCCGACTGCCTACTGCCTAGATACCAGCCCCGCGCGGTAGCGTTGACCCTTGTCGACATAATGCTCGGCAATCCGCGCCAGCATCTCGCGATCGGCATCGGTGAGGCTGCGGACCACGCGCGCCGGCGTTCCCAGCACCAGGCAGTCCTCCGGGATCTCCCGTCCCTCCGGCACCAGCGCATGGGCCCCGACGATCGTCCCGCGCCCGATCCGCGCGCCATTGAGCACGGTGGCGCCGATGCCCACCAGCGCCCCCTCGCCGATGGTGCAGCCATGCAGCATGGCGAGATGGCCGACCGAGGCGTTGCGCTCGAGCGTCAGCGGAAACCCCATATCGGTGTGCAGCACCGAGCCGTCCTGCACATTGACGTTCTCCTTGAGATGGATGAGCTCGTTGTCGCCGCGCAGCACCGCTCCGAACCACACGCTGGCATGGCGCTCGAGCCTGACCTTGCCGATCACCATCGCCGAGGGAGCGATGAAATAGGCGTCGTCGGCAGGAAGCTCCGGCGACATGCCTTCGAGGGAATAGACCGCCATGGACGCTATTCTTCGAGGTCGAAGTCCAGTATCGACATCTCGAAATGATAGGACAGCTCGCCGTCCTCCTCGTCGCGATACATCACCCCGATGAACTCTTCGCCGAGATAGACTTCGGCGGAGTCGGTTTTCTGCGGCCGTCGTCGCACCTCGATGGTCGGCGTGCGAAAGCGCTTCCGCAGGAAATTGGTGAGTTTTTTCAGTTCTTCTGGCTTCACGAAGTTGGATCTCCGGCCGCGTCAGGCGCGAGCAAGGCAGGATTTCACCTGCCCTGTCAACGTCGCACCGGTCGTACCGGGCTCAGCCGGAAGCATCGTCGATGGTGTGGTCCATCACCCGGGATGGCTCGGCGCAGCCGGCATAGCCGACGATCTTGGCGGGCACGCCGGCCACCGTCCGGTTCGGCGGCACATCGGTCAGCACCACCGAGCCGGCGGCGATCCGCGAGCAATGGCCGATTTCGATATTTCCAAGAATCTTGGCGCCCGCGCCGATCAAAACGCCATGCCGCACCTTGGGATGGCGGTCCCCATCCGCCTTGCCGGTGCCGCCCAGCGTCACCGAATGCAGCATCGAGACATTGTCCTCGACGACCGCGGTCTCGCCGATCACGATCGAATGGGCATGATCGATCATGATGCCGCGGCCGATCTCGGCGGCCGGATGGATGTCGGTCGAGAAGATGACGGAGGACCGGCTCTGCAGGTAATAGGCGAAATCGCGGCGCCCGAGGTGCCAAAGCCGATGCGCCATGCGATAGGTCTGAAGCGCTTGAAATCCCTTGAAATAAAGCAGCGGCTCGATATAGCGGGTGCAGGCCGGGTCGCGATCATAGACCGCCAGCATGTCGGCCCTTGCCGCCTGGCCGATCTCCGGCTCCGCCTCGAGCGCATCCTCGAAGGCCTGCATCACGAGCTCGCTGCTGATGTCGGCATTTCCCAGGCGCAGCGCCAGGCGCTGCGAGAGCGCTCGCTCGAAACTGTCATGGTTGAGCACCGCCCCGAACACGAAGCCGCCCAGGCTCGGGTCATCGGCTATGATCGCCTCCGCCTCTTCGCGAATGCGGTGCCAGACAGGGTCGACCGCGGCGATCTGTGGCGCTCTGACGGGGGAGGACACGTTCATGGAACACTCCTGTTGCGCTGCAACCGGCGCGAGAGGCGAGGAAGATACCACCAAAGCGAGCCTGTCGACCATCATTTGGCGCCTTGCCGCGAAATTTTGAAGAGGCAAAGCCATCGTCATGATCACTGATTTGGTTCCCTGCCCCTCCCCAACCCCGCATCTCACGGCCGGTCGGCGGGGTTCCACTGGCTGGCTGGTGCTGAACCGGCCCGAGCGTCGCAACGCCCTGTCGGCCGAGATGTGGCGCGCCATCCCCGACCTCGTCCGCCGCCTGGCGGACGATCCCGAGGTCCGTGCGCTGGCGCTCATGGGCGAAGGCGGCGAGGCCTTCGCCGCCGGTGCCGACATCTCCGAATTCGCCGGGAACCGCGACGACGCCGCCGCGGCCCGCTGCTACGACGCCATGACGATCGAGGCGTTCGCTGCGCTCGAGGAATGTCCCAAGCCGGTGGTCGCCGTCATCAACGGCTACTGCCTGGGCGGCGGGCTCGCGCTCGCTCTCGCCTGCGACATCAGGCTGGCCTCCGACCGTGCGATCTTCGCGCTCCCGCCCGCCCGGCTCGGCCTTGCCTATCCGCTCGCCGGCATGCGCCAGCTCCTCGCTGCGGTGACCGCCGCCCGGGCCAAGGAACTGCTGTTCACGGCCCGCCGCGTCGACGCCGCCGAGGCCTCGAGGATCGGCCTCGTCCACATGACGGTCGGGGCCGATTCGCTCAGGGCCGAGGCGGAATCGGTCCTGGGCATGCTCGCGGCCAATGCGCCACTGTCGATTGCCGCAGCCAAGGGCATGATCAACGCCCTTTCGGGTGTTTCCGGCGATCCGCGCCCCGAGGCCCTCGCGACTCTGGCCGATGCCTGCTTCGGCAGCGACGACTACAAGGAAGGCCGGCGCGCCTTTCTCGAAAAGCGCCCGCCGCGCTTTTCCGGCCGCTAGGGCCGGCGATCCAGGAAATCCAGCACCGCGAGCTTGAACTCGCGGTCGCCCACCGCCTTCATGTGATCGCGCCCCTTCAGGCTCAAGCTTTCCGCCCCGGGAATCGCCTCGGCCAGCGGCGCCAGCGGCCCTGCGATCTCGTCATTGCTGCCGGCCACCACCAGTACCGGACAGCTGATCCGCGCCAGCTGCTCCGTCGCGATCTTCTGGCGCGACGCCCGGATGCAGGCAGCAAGAGCGGCGAGATCGCTGCGGGTTTGCTCGGCGAACATCCGGAACGCCCGGCCGACGCCGCCTTCGACCGCGCTCAGCTCGGGCGCCAGCAGCGCGTCGGCGATCTCATCGCCGCCGGCCACCCCATGGATCATATTGGCGGCGAGCCCGGCCAGCACCAGGCTGCGCACCCGTTCCGGATGCTCGATCGCCAGAATGGCCGCAAGTCGTGCGCCCATCGAATAGCCGATCACGTCGGCTTGCGGGATCGCCAGATGGTCGAGAAGAGCTCGTGAATCCTCCGCCATCATATAGGCGTCATAGGCCTCGGGCGCCTGGGGCTTGCCGCTGTGGCCATGGCCGCGATTGTCGATGGTCACCACCATGCGCCCGGCCTTTTCCAGGAGATCCACCCAGCTCGTGGAACGCCAGTTCACGAAGCCGTTCGACGCGAAGCCGTGGATCAGCAGGATCGGATCGCCCTGGCCGTAGATTTCATAGGCGATATCCACCCCATTCGATGCGAAACTCCCCAAGACTGGCCTCCTGACGGATCTTTACCAGCGCCGCTCCGATATGGTATCGGCCGGCCATTCACAACAGAACCACGAAAGCGTGTCATGGCGCCTCGCCAAACTCCCAAATTTCACAATGACATGGGCGTGCCGGCAATCGATATCGGGTCGCGGGAGTTCGAGTGCACCGGCGCGCTGCCGCCCTTCGATCATCCTCACATCTACATCGACATGGGCGATGACAAGGAGACGGTCTGCCCCTATTGCTCGACCCTCTTCCGCTATGATCCGGCGCTTCCTCCCGGCGGCGCCCGCCCGAGCGAGGCCGTCTTGAGCAGCACATGAGGCCGGACAGCCTGACGGCCGCCGAGGCGCGCCGCGCCGTGCTCGCCGCCCAGGGCCTGGCGAGCCGCAGGGAGCGCCGGGGGGTCAGCAGCTTCGCTCCGGTGCAGCGTACCATCGAGCGCCTCAACCTCCTGCAGATCGACAGCGTCAACGTGCTTGCCCGCGCCCATTATCTTCCCGTCTATTCACGCCTCGGACCTTATGACCGGACGACGCTCGACGCCCATGCCTTTGGCACCCGCCGGCGGAGGCTCTTCGAATATTGGGCTCACGAGGCAAGCCTGCTCCCCCTGTCTTTCTGGCCGCTGCTGCGTTGGCGCATGCGGCGCGCCGCCGACCGGCGCGACATCTACAAGGGGCTCGCGCGTTTTGCCGAGGAGCGCCGCGACTATATCCAGGCCATTCTGGGCGAGGTTCGCAGCCGCGGCCCGGTGACGGCTCGCGAGCTGTCCGAGGCCGGCGCCCGCACCGGCCCCTGGTGGGGGTGGCACGACGGCAAGACCGCACTCGAATATCTGTTCTGGTCCGGTGCCGTGACCGCCGCCGGCCGCCGCGGCTTCGAGCGGCTCTACGACATCCCCGAACGGGCCATCCCGGCCGAGGTCCTGGCCACTCCCGAGCCCCGCGAATCCGATGCCATCCGTACCTTGCTGTCGCTTTCGGCTCGCGCCCTCGGGATGGGCAGCGAGGCCGACCTGCGCGATTATTTCCGCTTGCCGGTGGCGGAGAGTGCCACCGCGCTGCGCGAGCGGGTCGAGGCAGGCGAGCTTCTCCCCGTCAAGGTCGAGGGCTGGCGCACCGCCGCCTATCTGCATCGCGATGCAGCCGTGCCGGCACGCGCCGGCGCCACGGCGCTCCTTTCGCCGTTCGATCCGCTGGTCTGGGAGCGCGGCCGCACCGAGCGCCTGTTCAATTTCCGCTACCGCATCGAGATCTATACGCCGGCCCATCTGCGGCAGTTCGGCTACTACGTGCTCCCCTTCCTGATGG
>JBEVJH010000121.1:0-19705 GCA_040510355.1 Aestuariivirgaceae bacterium | reverse complement strand
GGTGATCGCCGCCGCGCAGGTCCCGGTCATCATGGTGGCAGGCGGCGGGCCGTTCGCCGATGCGGTGCGCGACGCTCAGCCGGCGATCGGCTTCGACGACCGGGCGGCCCATCGGATGGCGATCTTAGGCATGGCGCAATATGCCGAGGCGCTGGCCAGTCTCGACGATCGTTTGGTGCTTGCCGCTGGCGACGCCGCGATCGCCGCGGCTCTGAACCGGCAGCGACCGGTGATCTGGAATCCCCTGCCCCTGGCGCTCGACCCGGCAATCCCGCACAGCTGGGACGTGACATCGGACAGTCTCGCGGCCTGGCTTTGCCGCCGCATCGCGGCGCCGCATCTGATCCTCGTCAAGCAGGTCGAACGGCAGCCGCCGCCGCTGACGCCGGACGCCTTGGCGGCGCGCGGCATCGTCGATCGTGCCTTCCCGGAGATGGCGCGCGGCGTTTCGGCCCTGTGGCTCGCCGACCGCGAGGCGCAGCCGGCGCTCGGCGCCGTCATGAAAGGCCGCGCTCCGGCGGAAACCACCCTCGCCCGCATCGGCTGAGCGTCATGGAGGATCGCCACCACATTTTCCTCACCGGCCGGCTCGCCAGGCCGCGGCTGGAGAAGGTCCTGTCCGGTCTCGCCGACCCCGGCTTCACCTTCGAGGTGCGCGACATCGGGGTCAAGGTGGCCGCCCTGATGACCGAGCCGATCATCAAGCGGCGCCTCGCCCTGCCGGTCGAAGCTGCGGCCGTCTATGTGCCCGGGCGCACCCGCATGGACCTCGAGAGCCTGTCCGATCATTTCGGCGTGCCCTTTCTGCGCGGACCGGACGAGATCAACGACCTGCCGCCGTTCTTCGGCAAGGCCGGCCTCAATCTCGATCTGAGCAGGCACGATATCCGGATCTTCGCCGAGATCGTCGATGCGCCGGCGCTCACGATCGAGCAGCTGCTCGGCCGGGCCCGCGCCATGGCGGCGGCAGCCGCCGACATCATCGACCTCGGCTGCCAGCCCGGCGTGCCCTTCCCGCATCTCGAGGACGCGATCCGGGCGCTGAAGGACGAGGGCTTCAAGGTCAGCGTCGATTCCGGCGATCTCGCCGAGCTCGAGCGCGGCGCCCATGCCGGCGCCGATGCGCTGCTGAGCCTCACCCGCGAGACCCTGGCGCTGGCGCGCGACACCGGCGTCGAGGCGGTGCTGATCCCGAGCCGGCATGGCGACCTCGACTCGCTGCTCGAGGCCATCGACCAGGCAGCGCAATGGGGACTGCGGATCATGGCCGATCCGGTGCTCGATCCCATTCATTTCGGCTTCACCGAGTCGCTCCTGCGCTATGCCAGGCTGCGGCAGGCGCGCCCCGAGACGCCGATGCTCATGGGCACCGGCAATTTGACCGAGCTCACCGAGGCCGACACGTCGGGCATCACCGCGCTGCTGCTCGGCATCTGCTCGGAGCTTCAAATCGGCAATGTTCTCGTCGTGCAGGTCAGCCCGCATACGCGGCGCACCGTCCAGGAGCATGATGCGGCGCGCCGCCTAATGTTTGCCGCCAGGCGCGACCAGAGCCTGCCCAAGGGATATGGCGGACGGCTGTTGCAGGTCCATGAGCTGTCGCCCTTCGCCGTCACGCCCGAGGAGATCGCCGAGATCGCCGGCGAGGTTCGCGACCGCAACTATCGGATCGAGGTCGCCGAGGATGGCATCCACATCTACAATGCCGCGGGGCATCACGTCGCCAAGGATGCGCTGTCGCTCTTTCCGAAGCTTTCGGTCGAGAACGATGCGGCCCATGCCTTTTATCTGGCGCAGGAGCTGATGAAGGCGGAGATTGCCTTTCTGCTCGGCAAGCGCTACGCGCAGGACGAGCCGCTCGACTGGGGCGTCGGCGCCGATCGCAAGCCGGAGGACCTCACACGCCTGGCGGAGCGCGGCCATACGCTGCGGCCGAGCAAGGATCAGCCCTGATGCCGATGATCCGCGAATGCATCGTGACCACGATCGGCGCCGCCGGCAGCGTGCATATCGCGCCGCTCGGCGTGATCGCCGCGGAGGATCACTGGATCATCGCGCCATTCCGGCCCTCGACCACGCTCGAGAACCTGCGCGAGGTGCCCTACGCCGTCGCCAACTGGACCGACGATGTCAGGATCTTTGCCGGCTGCCTGACCGGCCGGCGCGATTGGCCGACCTGTCCGGCCATCGACGTTCCGGTGCCGCGGCTCGAAGCGGCGCTCGCCCATGCCGAGCTCGCGGTGGTCGATGTCGCCGAGGACAGCCAGCGTCCGCGTTTTCGCTGCCGGGTCGTCTCCGAGCACAATCACCGCACCTTCGGCGGGCTCAACCGCGCCAAGGCGGCGGTCGTCGAGGCCGCGATTCTGACGAGCCGGCTCCATATGCTGCCGCAGGCCAAGATCGCGAGCGAGATCGACTATCTCAAGATCGCCATCGACAAGACCGCAGGCCCCGAGGAACGCGAGGCCTGGGACTGGCTGATGGAGCGGATTGCCGCCCATCAGGGCGGCGGCTAGCGCTGCGCCGACAGGAGCAGCGCAACGGCAACGGAAGGCGCACAGGTGCCGACCCAGTGACCGATCTCGCCGGTTCCGCCGACCAGCGAGGCGAAGTCGATCGTGCGCCGGCCCTGCCGTGCCGCGATCCGCTCGACGACGAACCGTCCTGCCCCGGCGGCGACCACCGGCGCATCGAGCGGCAGGGCGCCGGCCGATTGCACGAGATGGAGCCCATCCTCGATGCGCCGCATCTGCATCTCGGCAAGGAAGGTCGCCAGCGCCCGCCACTCGCCATCGCTCGCGTCTGCGGCGTCCAGCCCGACCATGCGCGCCAGCCGGCCGATCGAGGCGTCGCGATCCTTCGGCCGGTTGTCGGCGGTCGCATGCTGGTCGAGATCGGGAGGCAGCGCATCGAGCAGGCGCCAGACATCGGCGATCGTCGCGAAATATTCGTTCATCAAGCTCACCCAGCGGCCGCGAAACGGCACCCGGTCGGCGACGGACGCCACCGGCGTGCGGGTCAGCCCCATATAGACGAGCTCCCCCGCCACCAGCCGGTCATGGTCATTGTAGCCGCGCGCCGCGACCCTGTGGCCGATGATCGGAACGATGTCGGTCGTGGTCGACCCGAGATCGACGAGCAGCGCATCGGCAACGCGGCTGGCGACGAGCGCGGCGGTGGCGTGCCAATTGGCGGAGGCGATGTCCTCGGCGAATGTCAGCTCGCGCTCCGCCGTCACGAACCCCCGCGGGCCGGCATAGAAGGCGAGATGCTGACCCCCGAGCCGGCGCGCCATCGCGGTCACGATGCGGTCCACCCCTTCGAGGCGGTTCGCGAAGTAGTCGACGAGCTCGCCCGTGGTGGTCACCGCATGATGCTGCGCATTGCCGAGCCGGGCGGTTGCCTGGTCGAGCGCGATCTCCAGCCGGTCCATGCCGCGCCACAATTCGCAGGGCAGCTGCACGACATCGATGAGCCGGCCCTCCTTGACCAGCGCGGCCTTGAGATGGGCGCCTCCGACATCCCATCCGATGATCGAGCTCATGCTTCCTCCCTTGCGATGGCGCGGCTATATGATAGCAGCATCATGCAGATCGTGCCGGTCATCGACCTGAAGGGAGAGCTGGTCGTTCATGCCCGCCATGGCGAGCGTGGCAGCTACGCGCCGATCGTGACGCCGCTCAGCCCGTCGCCTGAACCCGCTGCGGTGCTTGCCGGGCTGCTTGCGGTCGCACCCTTCCGGGCGCTCTATGTGGCGGATCTCGATGCCATCACGGACGGACGGGAGCCAAGCCCGCTGGTCGCGAGCCTCGCCGACCGCTTCCCGACGCTCGAATTCTGGGTGGATGCCGGTGTCGCCTCGCCGGCTGCCGCCGCTTCTCTGCTCCGCCATGAGCGGCTGCATCTGGTGATCGGCAGCGAATCGCAGGGCGATCCTCGGCTGCTCGCCGCCTTCCGGGATCATCCGCGGGCACTGTTGTCGCTCGACTTCCGCGGCGATGATTTCATTGGCCCGGCCGAATTGATCGAGCGGCCGGAGCTTTGGCCGAAACGCGTGATCGTGATGACGCTGGCGCGGGTCGGCAGCGGCGCCGGACCCGATACCGACCGGCTCGGCGAGATCGCAGCACGTGCGCCGCGGCGCCAGGTGTTTGCCGCCGGCGGCGTTCGTGACGAGCATGATATCGCGGCGCTGTCGCGAAGCGGCATTGCCGGCGCCCTGGTGGCTACCGCCATCCACCAGGGAGCGATCCGCAAAGCCTCCTACGCCGCGCCCGCGAACCCGGACTGACGGCGAAGGGGCCATCGAGGGCCCCTTCCGATCATGATCGTCGCTACTTGAAGCCAAACATTTCGGCCAACCGGCGAAGGAGCCCACCTGGCTGAGCAGATGGCTTGTTCTCCCCGCGGTGGTTTCCCTCCTAAGCGCCGAACGGGTGCTTGGCGGTGTCCTTCTTCTTGACGACATCGGCGGCCTTGGGCTCGCCGTTGACGGCGCGCGCCAGCGCTTCCTTGGTGGCGCGATAATTGAAGTCCTGGATCTTCTTGTCGTCGTTGGCTTCCCAATGGATGAACACGCCGACGCAGATGAACAGATCGTCGGCCTCGGCTGCCGGGATCACACCTTCGGCCACCGAGTCGGCAACGGCCTTGGCGACGGCATATTGCGCCGGCCCGAACATCTGCACCGCCTGCTTGGCACCCTTGATGGTGACCTTGTTGAACATCACCGTGTTGGGCTTGGCCGCCAGATTGGGGGCAATCACCGCCAACAGCGTGGTGAACCCATCCTTGTTGTTGGTCAGGCTATTGCAAAACGCAGTCTCGACCGCGCTGCCGCGCGGACCGATCAAGAGGTCGATGTGAGCGACTTCGTTGCCATCGCCGATCAGCGACTCGCCCACACAGACTTTGGTGACCTTGGCCATTTGCTTCTCCCTTGAATCGCATCTGCCGAATTGTGCCGAGCCGCTTGCCGACAGCACCGGCTGACCGTCTATCCTTGTTTCTGCATCCGACGAGGCCGGACCGGTTGGCCAGATAGCCGCGGAGCGTCTGCCCCGCCCGAGAACTCAACCACTGTCAGGTAAATTGCGCAAGATGGTCAGCAGGCGCGCAGCAAATAATGTTGCAACGGTGAGATCGGCACTCGTGCCGGGGTTGAGTCCGCGCGCCTTGATGCGGCGATCGAGCGCAAGCAGCTGCTGCAGCAGGGCAAGGTGATTCATGCGATCCAGGCGCTGCTGCGCCAGAATGGCACTGGCCGCCTGCTGCACCCATTCCGCCTCGGTTCTTCCCCATTTTCGCACGATATGGCTGTCCGGAAAGGCCGACAGAAATTCGAGATAGACAGCGATGACGGGCCACCAGTCGGCCAGCCGATCGTCCTCCGCCTTGGCCAAGGCCGGCAGCCCGAGCGACCAGATATCCTCGAAAGTCGTCACATAGGCCCTGGCAATCCTGTCGCGATGCTCGGCCTGGGCCATGGCGGCACGCAATGTGCAACCGGGCTCGCTGCGAATGTCGTTGACCGCCTCGGTTCCCATGCCGCCCGGGCCGGCGCGGACAATGGCGCGAAAGGCGTAGGAGGCGTCCTCCCGGTCGAGACCGTCGAGCACGCGGCGCAGCGCCTTCCTCAGGTTGCTTCCAGGCTGCTCGGCGGCCGCGGCAAGCGGTGCGCAAAGGAGAACGATTCCAAGATTGGTGTTGGTGAGTGCGACCTTCATGCTGGCCTCGACGGCGTTGAAGATTCGCATCCCGACCGGCTGCCGCGGCGCGGTCAGCGGATGGGCGGAGGCGCGGGCGGCGGCGAGGAAATGCGCCGCCTCCATGTCGTGACCGCCGGCGAACACATGGACATTGCCGGGCTTCGGCGCATTGAGCTCGGCAATGCAGGCATCGACATAGGCCTTGGCGATCTGACCGGGAGGGATCGTCAAAGCGGAACCCGCATCGCCCGCCGGTCCTGCAGGGCGCCGAGGATCCCGCGGGCCAGCAGCTCGGCTATGTCGACCGCGCTCACCTTCTGCAGCCCGCTCCATGCCGGCATGCTGTTGACCTCGAGCACCACCGTCGCGCCATTGGCGCCACGCAGCAGATCGACGCCGCAGAAGTCGGCGCCAACGGCATTGGCGGCACGGACCGACAGCTCCTCCAGCTGGCGATCCCTGCCCAACGGCTCCGGCGTGCCGCCCTGCTTGACATTGGTGATCCAGCCGGTACCGCGCCGGGTCATCCCCGCAACCGGCCTGCCGTTCACCACGAAGATGCGGAAGTCGTAAAAACCCGTCTCTCCTTCGACCCCCATGAAGCGCTGGAGATAGTAGACGCCGTCGACCTGGTCGGGCTCGGGCAGCTCATCGAGGCGGGTGAGGAGGCGCAGGCCGCGCCCTTGCGAGCCGAACAGCGGCTTCAGCACCAGCGGGCCGCGGCGCAATTCGCGGCGCGCAATGGCAACGGCCCTGTCCCTGGTCTCCACCGTCCACGTCTTCGGCACGGCAATTCCCGCCCGCTGCATCAGGAAGGTGGTGGTCGATTTGTCGACGCAGCGCTCGATCACCCTGGCATCGTTCCACACCACGACGCCAAGCTCGCGCAGCGCATGCAGGATGCCGAGGCGGCGCGTCACCGCCTCGAAGGTTCCGCCTGGAACCGAGCGGACGAGGCAGGCATCAGGCAGGTTGCGCCCGAAGCCCGGAATGGCGATCCCCGACGGTGCGGCCGAGGTGAACTGGCATCTGGCGAGATGGACGAGCCGCGGCTCGGCGCCCATCACCGTGAGGTGACGGGCAATCCGTCGCGCATGCCAGTCGCGCGCCTCGCTGAAAATCGCGATGCGCGGCGGGCCGGTCCCGGCTTCGACCAGGCGCAGCGCCCTCTCACCCGAAGGAGGCATCGAGCAGGTTCCTGTCGACCCGGCCGGCACGGAAGCTCTTGCCGCTGTCCACCGCGGTCACCACCACCTCCGCCGGACTGAACAGCATCGGATCGATGGCGTAGAAGTCGCCATTGAACCTGCGGAAGATCTCCGCGAAGGGCCGTCCATAGTCACGCGAATTGCTGGAGGGAAGCTTCTCGGCGAGCGCCCTTGCATCCTCTGCCGGCCCGGTGACGAACAGCCATACCCGCCCGCCATAGATGATGGCGTCGTTGGTGCGGCCGAGCGCCTGCAGGAAATCGGGATGCGGCGGCGCCAAGGGGGCGGTGGCCATGCCGTCGGTGATGCGCTCGAGCGGAAATTCCACCGCATGCGCCTTGTGGAGCGCGACCTCGAGCGAGCGGGCGACGATCTGGACGCTGCCGGCCTGGCTGCGGGTCGGCGCATAGAGGATGCTGAGTGCCGAAGGCGAAACGCGACAGGCCTCCGCCACATGCGCGACGACGGCAGGTGGCGGCGGCCCTTCCGACTCGAGCACCAGCGTTGCGGATTCGCTTTCGTCGGCATAGCCGATGTCGCGATAGATCTCCTCGACCCTGGCGAGCGCCCGGGCGGGACCTGATCCCATCGCCATGAAACCGTCCCGTTCCAGCTTCCAGCCGGCATATTGGCTGCCGAGGCAGGCGATCACCGGTTGCGACGAGCGAACGGTGACCGAGAAGGGCCAGCTCGGATAGGTCGGGTCGGGGGCGACCGTGATCCGCCCGAGACCACCCATGCAGATCGCCCCGAGCCAGAGCCCGGCGGCGATGCCACCGGCGACCTTGGCGCCGCAATCGATCAGCAGCTCGCCTGACGGACCGCGGGATGGCGCGACGCGCAGCGAAGCCGCCTTGGCGACCATGCGCGCGACCATGCGTCCCGCGGCCTCGTTGACGCTCGGTCGGCGGCCAGCAGCGGCCTTGGCTCCAGTTTCCTCAACCATGGCAGTCGCCCTTTCCTCCACCAGCCTGATCGCCGATTTCGCATCGGTCCGTGTTGTTGCGATGACGGTGCAGAGCGGCGCGCCGGCCCGCACCGCCGTGCCGGGCGGCTGCCGGTCGACCGCCCAATCCTCCCAGACGATCGCCGGCATCGCCGGGATCGGGTCCTGCGCATAGACTACGCGAGCGGCCGCTGCGCCTTCGAACCGCACCGGTCGGTCAGGCAGCCGCCCGCGACAGGATTCGACATGCCAATGAAACAACCGGCCGTCGCGATCGTCGAGCACATCGAGCGCGGCACCCGGTCGCGGATTGATCTCGAGCAGGCTTGCCGCTCCGTCGGCGACCAGGAAATCGGCGCTGTTGAGCCCGACCATCCCGACCGCCTCGACGATCCGCTCGACGATCGCTGCGAGCTGCCGCTCGACGCCGTCTGCAAGGCCGGCGGGCCGCGCCAGGCCGCCGAACCGAAAGGGGCTCGACGGCGAAGGATCGGGCCACTGCTCGATTGCCGCCAGCGCAAGCGTCCGTCTGCCATCGGCCAGGAAGGACAGCGAGACCGGCCGGCCCTCGACATAAGCCTGCCAATAGCACGCGCTGTCCGGCGCCCTGCTCCAGCTCACATGCTGGCCGCCACTGGCGCCGCGCCGCTTGCGCAGCCAGCGGCCGGACCCGCCCGGCGGCGACAGCGCGATCGCCGGATGGTCGATGCCGAGGCTGCGGCAAAGGTCGGCGAGCTGCCCCGGATCCTTGAGGCGCTCCACGGTTTCCGGCCGGTTGCCGAGCAGCGGGAAGGCAGCGCTGATCCTTCCGAGAAGCGGCAGGCACGCCTCAAAGCCGCTGCCATAGACGAGGCCCACCGCCGTCTGCGCCGGATCGAGGCGGCGCAGCGCCGCCATGAGGCTTGCTTCAACGAAGCCCTCCTCGATGCCGCCCTCGACCTGCACCACCGCCGCTGCCAGGTCCCGCGTATCGAGATCGGCGAAAAGATCGGCGACCAGCGCACGGTAGCGCGAACGCGCCACCGCCTGCGCGAGCGCGCGGCCCGAGAGCGATGCGATCAGGACCGCCGGCCCGTCATTTGGCAAGGGTGCGGGCAAGTTCGAATGCATCCCTGAAATCGAAGCAGACCGGCTTTGCGGCCTCGATCATCTTGCGGAAGAGACCGAACTCGGTCTGGTACTTCACATTGCCGATCGCCAACGGGCCGATTCCCAGCACTTCGGTGCCGCCGATCGGAACGCCGTCGGCATGGAGGTCGAGCCCTTCCACGCCGGCCGGCGGCACGGCATTGACGTCGGCCACCAGCAGCAGCGTTTTCGCGTTGCGGATCTGATCGAGAGAGAGCACCTGCATGCCGGCGCGGGCGGCGGCGAGTGCAATCTCGCTCTTGGCCAGGATCGCCGCCTTCTTCTCCTCGCTCGAGCCGTCGGCCGCCGAGGTGTCGACGCCGAAGCGCGCCTTGATCTCGCGCGACGAACGCGCGACGCGATCGGGCCCGTCATAGCCCACCAGCGTGACCTTCGCGCCCTGGAGGGCAGCGATGACCGCCGAGGAGAAGCCGACGACGCCGGTCGCGCCGAACACCGCGACGCTCATGCCGGAGAGCGCGCGGCTCTTCTTGCCCTTCAAAGTCTTCTCGACACAGGCCACCATGGCGGCCGCCGTCGTGAACGAGCCGGCCGGATCGGCGAAGATCGACAGCTCGAATGGCGGGACCAGCGACTTCTTGGCGGTCTCGATCATGTCGAGCGCGACGATCGCGTCGCGGCCGCCGAAGAATACGCCGGTGCGCGCCGACAGCTTGGGATTGCGCGAGAAGATGGCGTCCTGGACGAGGCCCTGCACATCCTTGATCTCGACGCCTGTGTAAGTGGCAATCATGTCGTAGCCGGCATCGGTCGCCATGTTGACGTCGAACGGGCTCATCAGCTTGAGCGGGGTGATCATGTGAAGGATCGATTTGTCGGGCATTGCACCCTCCTTCAGTTGGCCTCCGGTCAGTCTAACTCCTGGAGCGAGCCGGTCTCGACCATGGCTCCGCGGTTGTTGGCGGCTGCGACAAGCAGGCGCAGGCCCTCGAACCGGTTTTGCCGGCGAAAGGCGGCGCCGAGCTCGGCGGCGGCATCGGCGCTGCCGGCAAAGACGAAGCCGGCCGGTCCCCAGGAGCTTTGGCCTAGTCCGACCCCGCCCTCAGCGGCGAGGAAGCGGACCGCCTCGCCGACCACCGGACTGGTGAAGAGTCCGCCCTGGGCCGGCTCGAAATAGCGGCCGAGCTCCGCCTGGAGCGCCGCGATGCCGGAACCGAAGGCGGCGAGATCCTCCTCGGCGAGCGCGGGAAGGATGCGCATCAGGACCAGATGGCAGAGATGGGCGGCGCGCGCTTCGGGAAAGCGCGGCAGGTCGCGGAAGGCCTGACGCTCGGCCGCGCCGTGCATGCCCTGGCGCCGGTCGTCGAGGACGAGCAACACCCGCCAGCGCGCCGGAAATTTCAGGCGCGACACGATCGGCGGCACCCGGTTGCCCTCGTCGCGACCGCCATCCACCACGAGCCCGCCCTCCTCGAAAATACCGATGCCGATGCCCGAACGGGCGCCGCGATCGAGCAGCGCCGCGTCGTCGCGCGGGTCGAGCGGATAGCCATGGAGAGCCCGCAAGGCGGCGGCAACGGCGAGCGCCAGCTGCGTGCCCGATCCGAGCCCCGCATGGGCCGGTATGGCGTGGTGGACGACAAGCTCATGGCTATCGGCAATTCCGAGATGGCGGCACATTTTGGTCAGGTAGCCGGCCACGCGCTCGGTCTCGCTGCCCAGGACGCGGCGCTCCCCGGCTGGACGGATGGTCAGGCTGGTGACCGGACGGTCGAGAGCCAGGCCGATGCTTCCGAACCGGCGGCCGAGGCTGCCGCCGACGTCAAGGAAGCCGAGATGCAGCCGTGACGGCACCGTCAGGGTGACGCTGTTCAATCCCGATCCTGCGCTTCTCGCGCCGCCGCGGCGGCGCCTGACGGTACCCACTTTCAAGCACACCCCAGCCCTCCTAGAGTGGGACGAGGCGGCCGAAGGAGGCCGTTATTGCACAAGCATAGGAGGCGATCAATCATGGCCGAGCGAAAGCAGGAACGCGTTTACTCCGCCGAGGAAACCACCGAACGGCTGAAACGTGAGTTGCCGCATTGGTACCTCGAGGATGGCTGGATCCGGCGCCGCTACAAGACCAGCAGCTGGAAGGGCACCTTGATGGTCATCAATACGGTCGGCCATTTGGCGGAAGCGGCCTGGCATCACCCCGATATCACCGCGTCCTACGCCTGGGTCGAGGTCCGGTTGATGAACCATGCCGCCAAGGGCATCACCGACAAGGACTTCGAGCTTGCCAGGAAGATCGAGGAGGTGGTGGCCTGGCAGCCGGGGCTCGCCGGCGGCGCGCTCGAAGGCACGCCGCAGGAGGATCTCCGCTTCGCCTACATTAAATATGACAAGTGACGACGGGCGGCAGAATTCCGCTATGGCGCGCCAGCTGCCTGCAATAAGATCGGCCCGGGCGCGCCGTGTTTGATCAGTTAGTTCACGCTCTAGCATGGCCGAAGCGTATGTGAACGGCCAGGCGGTGCCGCGCGATCAGGCGATCGCTGCCGCGGCCCGACTCCTGGCCTCCGCAACCCTGCCCGTGATCGCCGGACTGGCGGCCGATGCCGCCGGCATTCGGGCCGGCTTGCAGCTGGCCCGCACCATCGGCGCCGTCGTCGACCACGCGCATGGCGCGGTGCTGTCGCGGGAAGCCGAGGTGCTCGCCCGCATGGGCAGCATGGCGACGACCGCCCAGGAGGTCCGGCGGATCGGCGACGTCCTGCTGCTTGCCGGCCTGGGGGACGATGCCGAGGCGGAGCGCCTGGTGGATTGTCTGAGCCATGGCAAGCCGAAGCGCATCGTCAGCCTCGGTCCCGCGCCCAAGGCGAAAGCCGCGGTGGCGCTTCCGGCCGAAGGCGAGCCCGCCATCGCTGCCGGCATCGCGCTGCTGCGCGCCGCCTGCGCCGAGCGCTTGGGCAAGCCGCCGGCGGATTATCGCGCGGCCGCGGATCTCCTGCGCGGCGCCAAGTTCGGTGCCGCCGTCTACGCGCCCGCCCTGCTTGGCGCCCCCGCCATCGAGATGGTGCTCGGCCTGGCTGGCGACCTCAATGCCGGCCACCGTTTCTCGACGGTGGCGCTGCCGGCCCCGGCCAATGGGGAAGCAGCAATGCAGATCTGCGGCTGGCTCCTCGGCGTGCCGCTGCGCAGCCGCTGGATCGACGGCCATGCCAAGCATGATCCGTGGCGCTTCGATGCCCGCCGCCTGGTGGATGCCCGCGAAGCCGACGCGGCGCTGTGGATCGGTCCCATCGAGGAGCCGCCGGCCTGGCTGAGGAAAGTGCCAGCCATTGTGCTGGCGGGGCGGGGCTTTGCGCCGGACAAGATGCCCGAGGTCGCGATCTCGGTCGGACGACCGGGAGTCGATCATCCGGGCGTCCTGCATCAGCTCGAAACCCGTGCCCTGTGCCTCGTGCCGGCCTCCCGGCCGACCGCGCTGCCGACCAGTGCCGAGATCGTCGCTGCGATTCATGCCGCGCTGCCGACCGGAGGGAGCGGCACATGATCCACCTCAAGGGCGGATACCTCATCGATCCGGTCAACCGCCTCGACGGACCCGGGGACCTTTGGATCGAGGGTGGCCGGATCGTCGCGCCGCCGCCGGGCGGGCGCGCGACCGAGACCGTCGACTGCACCGGTTGCGTGGTGATGGCGGGGGCCATCGATATCCACTCGCATATTGGCGGCGGCAATGTGAACACCGCCCGGCTGCTGCTTCCCGAGGAGCATCCGGCGGCGCTGCGGCGCCCGAGCGACACGCCGCTGTCGCGCATCGGCTTCGATGTCGAGACCACCGGCCGGCTCTATGCCGAGATGGGCTTCACCACGGTCATCGAGCCGGCGATGATGCCGTCCAACGGCCTGCATGCCCATCTCGAGCTGGCCGACATCCCGATCATCGACAAGGGCGCCCTGGTCGTGCTCGGCAATGAGGACTTCCTGCTCGGCCTGCTCCGATCCAAGGAAAGCCGCTCGGTGGTTCGCGACTATGTGTCCTACATGGTCGAGTCGACCGGTGCGCTCGGGGTCAAGGTCATCAATGCCGGCGCATCGGCGGCATTCAAGGCGAATGCCAGGAGCTTCGCCCTCGATGACGAGGTTCCGGGCTATGGCGTGAGCTCCCGGCGGATCGTGCTCGCCCTGCAGCAGGCCGTCGACGAGCTCGGCATCCCGCATCCGCTGCACATCCATTGCAACAATCTGGGCGTGCCCGGCAATTCCGACACGGCGCTCGCCACCATGGAGGCAACCGGCGGCCACCCGGCGCATCTGGCGCATATCCAGTTCTACGGCTACGGCAGGGAGGGGCGGCGCGGCTTCTCGTCGGCGGCAGCGCGCGTCGCCGAGGCGGTCAACCGCCGCAAGGATGTGACCGTCGACATCGGCCAGATCATGTTCGGCCAGACGGTGACGATCTCCTGCGACACCTTGCGGCAGTTCACCGCCCGCAACTTCAGCCGGCCCCGCAAATGGGTGATCACCGAGACCGACTTCAACGGCGGCGGCATCGTTCCGTATCGCTACAGCAGCAGCGATTTCTACAATGTCGTGCAATGGGCGGTCGGTCTCGAGCTGTTCCTGCTGATCGATGATCCCTGGCGGGTGTTCTTCACCACCGATCATCCGAATGGCGCACCCTTCACCGACTATCCCGAGATCTTCGCGCTGCTGATGGATCGCCGGGCGCGCAACGATGCCATCGCCAAGCTCCCCAAGCGGGCGATCGCCATGACCGGCCTCGCCTCGATCGGCCGCGAATATACGCTGGCCGAGATCGCCATCATGACGCGGGCGGCACCGGCGCGTCTGCTCGGCCTTTCGGATCGCGGCCATCTCGGGCGGGGCGCCCGCGCCGATGTCGCGGTCTACCGCCGGCGCGACGACAAGGCCGAGATGTTCCGGCGCACCGTCGTCACCATCAAGGGCGGAGCCGTCGTGGTTCGCGACGGCAAGGTCGTCGCCACGCCTGAGGGCAAGGCGCTTGTCGTCAGGCCGGGTGCCGGCGCCGCCATCTCGCGGCGCATGGAGCGCTATTACGAGGAAGCCTTCGGGCTGTCGCCGCAATTCTTCCATGTCGATCCCGCAGCGCTCGGACGGGCGGAGCCGTTCATGGAGGTGACATGCCGCAGCTGATGCTCAACGGCGTGCGCATCGACGACACCTTCGCCGAGGCCTTCGGCATGGTGGCAACGGCTATCGTCATCACCGCGCCGACCGCCAGATGGGCAGAGCAGGCTGCCGTCACCATGACCGGCTTTGCCACCTCGGTGATCGCCTGCGGCTGCGAGGCCGGGATCGACATGATCGTCCCGGCAACCGAATCGCCGGACGGCCGGCCGGGGGTCAGGGTCCTGCTGTTCGCCATCTCGCCGGCGGAGCTGCAGAAGCAGCTGCAGAACCGGGTCGGCCAATGCGTGCTCACCTGCCCCGGCACGGCCTGCTATGCCGGGATCGCCGGCGGCGCGAGGCTCAAGCTCGGCGCCAACCTGCGCTATTTCGGCGATGGCTGGCAGATCTCGAAGCGCCTTGGCGGCAAGCACTATTGGCGCATCCCGGTCATGGAGGGCGAGTTCCTGTGCGAGGCGAGCACCGGCAGCAGCACCGAGGCGGTGGGCGGCGGCAATCTGCTGCTGATGGGCCAGACCAGGCGCACCGCGCTCGCCGCCGCCGAGACCGCCGTCAAGGCGATGACCGAGGTCGCCGACGTGATCCTGCCCTTTCCAGGCGGCATCGTGCGATCGGGCTCCAAGGTCGGCTCGCGCTATCCTGCCCTGATCGCCTCGACCAACGACGCCTATTGCCCGACGCTGAAGGGCCTGCCGCATTCGGCGCTCGATCCCGACATCGGCGCGGTTCTGGAGATCGTCATCGACGGCCTGACCTCGGACGCCGTGCGGCAGGCCATGGCGGTAGGACTGAAGGCGGCGGCGGCGCTTGGGCCGGATGCGGGACCGGTGCGCATCAGCGCCGGCAATTATGGCGGCAAGCTCGGTCGCTTCCACTATCACCTGAAGGAGCTGATCGGGTGAGCCCGCTGACTTTCTCGCTCAAATCCCCACCGCCGCAGCGGCTCGATCTCTCGCAGCTGACGCCGGACCGGCTCAAGGACATGAAGGCCGCCGAGATCCAACGCATCGCCATCGGCACGACGCGTGAGCCGCTGCTGGTCGGCGATGTCTTTTCGCTCAAGGGGCGCGACGCCGCGGAGATCAGGTTCGAGGGCGGCTCGAACCGTTTCGATCTCCTTGGCCATGGCATGGAGAGCGGCGTCATTCGGGTCGAGGGCGATGTCGGGCTCAAGGCCGGCCGGCGCATGCGGGGTGGCGCGATCGAGGTCCGCGGCAATGCCGGCCCCTGGCTCGGCTCGCAAATGTCCGGCGGCAGGATCAGGATCTCGGCCGATGCCGGCGACGATGTCGGCGGACCGGTCTCGGGCGAGCTCGCCGGCATGAGCGGCGGGCTGATCCTGATCGGCGGCAAGGCGGGCCGCCAGGTCGGCCAGCGCCTGCGGCGGGGAATGATCGTCGTCAGCGGGACTTCCGGCGATTATGCCGGCGCCGCGATGATCGCCGGCACGCTGGTGCTGCTCGGGAAAACCGGCCATCTGCCCGGCTATCTCATGCGGCGCGGCACCATCGTGCTGGGACGCGGAGCGCAGTCGCTGTCGCCGAGCTTCGCCGACTCCGGACCGCAGGAATTGTCCTTTGCGGCGCTGCTCGGCACCATGCTCGCCGAGCAGGAGGTGAAGACCGGCAAGCTCTTCAAGGGCACGCTGCGCCGCCTCGCCGGTGATCTTGCAACGCTCGGCAAGGGCGAAATTCTGATAGGATGATCGGACGAGGCGGATGGATGCGAAACCTTTCTCCCGCGGGTCTCGTTTCCGTCATGACGCGGACCCTGGTTAGGCCAAGGATATGATGGTTGCGCTGATCGTTACGGTGTGCGCTCTCCTCAATGGCGCGGACTGCCATGACGAGACCTTCTATTTCGAGTCGCATGGCTCGCTGAAGGCCTGCATGTTCGAGGCGCCCGTCTACCTTGCCGAGTGGGGCGCGACCCATCCGAAGTGGCAGATCCGGCGCTGGACCTGCGACTGGCCGGACCGCAACCGCCAGGGGACCTGATCAGGAGCTTCGCCCGCCACCGGAATGATCGTGGTCGTGGTCATGGTCATGATCGTGGTCATGATCGTGATGGTCATGATCATGGTCGTGATGATGATGATGATCGTGGTCATGATCATGATCATGCAGCTGATCCGCGAAATCCTCGTCGTCCTGGATCAGCTTCGCCAGCTCGGCGCGACTGGTGGTCACATCGGTGACCTTGGCGAGGCCGGCAATGTGGTCGATCACCTTCTGCTCGAACAGCGGACCGCGGATCTCGATGATCGCCGAGGGATTCTTCTTGTAGAATTCGTAGACCTTGCGCTCCTGGCCCGGAAACTGGCGGGCACGGGCGACCAGCGCCCGCTCGATCTCCTCGTCGGTGACGGTGATCCCCGCCTGCTCGCCGATCGTCCCGAGAACAAGGCCGAGGCGGACACGCCGCTCGGCAATCTTGCGGTACTCCTCGCGCGCCTCCGCCTCGGTCGTGCCTTCGGCGGCAAAGGTCTGGTTGTTGCGCTTCATCTCGCGGTCGAGCGCCGTCCAGATCTGCTCGAACTCGGCGTCGACCAGCTTGCCCGGCAGGTCGAAGGAATATTGCTTGTCCAGCGCGTCCAGCATGTCGCGCTTCAGCTTGGCGCGCGTCATGTTGGCGAGATCGTCGGTGATGCGGTCGCGGATGGCCGCGCGGACCTTGTCGATGTTCTCCATTCCGAGACGCTCGGCGAGTTGTTCCTCCGGCAGGTCGGAGCCGCTTTCGATCTTCTCCACCTTGACCTCGAACACCGCAGGCTTGCCGCGCAGCGCTTCCACCGAATATTCCTCGGGAAAGGTCACCTCGACATCGACCTCGTCGCCCGCCTTGGCGCCCACCAGCTTCTCCTCGAAGCCCGGGATGAACTGGGCGGAGCCGAGAACCAGCGGAACATGCTCGGCGCTGCCGCCCTCGAACGTCTCGCCGTCGATCCGGCCGACGAAGGACATCGTCACGCGGTCGCCGGTCTCGGCGGCGCCCTCCTTCTCGCCATAGGTCCGCTGGTCGGCCTTGAGGCGCCCCAGCGTCACGTCGACCTCCTTGTCGTCCACCGGGACGGTGTGGCGCGTCAGCTCGAGCGCCGCGAAATCGGCGATCTCGACCGGCGGCACCACCTCGAAGCTCATGGTGAAGGCGAGATCGGACTTGCCGTCGATGATGCCGGTGACCTCGGCCTCCTCCTCCGGCAGGGCGATATCGGGCGGATAGGCCGGCTTGATGTTGCGTTCGGCCAGCACGTCGCGACTGGAATTCTCGACCTGCTTCTGGATGACGTCGGCCATCATCGAGCGGCCATAGAGCCGGCGGAGATGGCTCACCGGCACCTTGCCGCGCCGGAACCCGCGTATCTGGGCGCGCGCGCCCATTTCGGCCAGCCGCTCCGTCAGTTGCTCCGCCAGAGTGGCGGCGGGGACCACCACCCGGAGCTCCCGCTTCAGACCTTCATTCAGCGTTTCCGTCACCTGCATCGCCAGTTCACCCTCGTGAGCGCCGCGCCGGCGCCCGTCAGCGTCTTCGAATCATTTGGCCCGGCATGGTGCGGGCGGAGGGACTTGAACCCCCACGGGACGAGCCCACAGGAACCTAAATCCTGCGTGTCTGCCAATTTCACCACGCCCGCCTTGCCACCATGCGCAAGGGTTGACAACCCCCGGCCGCAAGATCGCGCCTCTATAGCAAACGGCAATTTCCCCTGCCAGAACGGAATCGGGCATTTCGCAAATGGCTGCCGAGCCACCTCAGGTGGTGGCGTGGCGGAGCGCCAGCGGCAGGAGCGCATATATATCCCCACTCCGACCACGACGCTCCGCACGCCTCAGAACCCCGGAAACTGCAGATGCTCATCGGGTACGCGAAACACACCCTTGATGCACCGAGGATTGCGAACGGCAATCTGAATGTGCGTTTTCGCGTTGAATGCCGCACCTTCGTAAGCAGGCTCACCTTCGGTGAAGAGCCCCCTAACCGTGTCGAATGACGGGAGAGCCGCGTCGTTGAAAATCTCATGCACCCTTTGGATGACGGCGCAATCAAGCTGTCGCCTCAATTTGTCGTCGCTGTTCTTCGGAATGGGAATTCCCGACTCGCCGTGCGACCTCCTCAGAGACGCGAACCCGCGCTGAACTGTGGCGATGCCAAAGGAGGTGGTCAGATCGAGACAAATGCCGAGGTCGATCACCGCTCCTACAACAAAGGGTTCCGTGATCTTTGACCTTCGCCGCCTCATCGTCTCCTTAGCATAGTTGAGGCCACGTATTGGATTCGCCTCCCAGAAATAGATACCGAAACCTAACCAGTCATAATCGTTTTCAGAGGATTTAAACGGTGAGCTGGCAAGGACCTCTTCACCTACTTTCAAGTCACAGCCGTGATAACCAAGTACGAATCCGAAGGAAAGCTTTTGCAAATTTCACCCGCTGAAGCGCCTCGTCAGCTTTCCGGTCCTCGTGATCACGCCTTCCTTCCGCAACTGCTTCCGTGCAGCCGACTTTGTTCTTGTATGTTTTGCATCGAAGCGATCGGCTGCCTTCAAGAACATCGATAGCAGCTCGCGTGGCTCTGAATTGGCAGCATGCTTTGAGCGTGAAGCGGGTGATTTGACGGGGAACTTGGGCATGGGAATCAAAGCTAACAGCTTTTCTCCCTGTCGACCAGAGGTTGCATTCGTTCATTCACGCAAACCAGCCACCTCAGGTGGTGGCGTGGCGGAGCGCCTGCGGCAGGAGGCCGGGCAGGTCCTCGGCGATCAGCCCCGGGCCGAATGCCGTTGCGGCGTGGCCATGGAGCCAGACGGCAGCAGCCGCGGCGGCGAAACCGTCGGCACCCTGGGCCAGCAGGCCGAGCACCGCGCCGCATAGCACGTCGCCCGAGCCGGCGGTCGCTAGCGTCGGCGGGGCATTATCGTTAATGACGGCGCGGCCGTCGGCTGCGGCAATGACGGTGTCGCGGCCTTTCAGCACCACCACCGCGCCGACTTCCCGGGCCGCCACCGCCGCACGCTGCCATTTGGCCGGGATTTCCGCGGCAGAAGCGCCGAACAACCGGCGAAACTCGCCGTCATGCGGCGTCAGCACAACCGGGCGCGCAGGATCCGCCATGATCGCCGACGCGAGCGCCGGTGCCTTCCCTTCGAAGGCGGTGAGGGCGCCGGCATCGAGCACGACGGCGCAGCCACTGGCGAGCGCCGCGCGCACCATCGCCCGCGTCGCCTCGTCGGGCTCGAGCCCCGGACCAAGCCCCACCGCACGCGCCTTGCGGCGATCGAGGAGCGCTTTCAGCGCCGCGGCATCGTCCAGGCCTTCGATCATCACCGCCGTCAGATGCGCCGCATTGATCGGCAGCGCCGCCGGCGGCGAGGCGAGCGTGACGAGCCCTGCCCCGACCCGGAGCGCCGCCATGGCGGCGAGCCGTGCCGCGCCGGTGTGCCATGGCCCGCCGGACAGCATGACGGCGTGTCCCCGCTGATATTTGTGCGCGGCCTGCGGCAGCGTCAGGCAGGCGCGCCACAAGCGCGGATCGTTGCGGAGGAGCCTCGGCCCGATCGCATCGAGAGCCGCCTCGGGAATTCCGATGTCGAC
>JBEVJH010000120.1:0-6056 GCA_040510355.1 Aestuariivirgaceae bacterium | reverse complement strand
AAAACGCCTCATGGAATCGTGCAGCGATGCACTCTCGATGGCCCGGCTGAGCGCGAGTCCCGATTGCCGTGACCACGGGGTTCCTTTGCCGAACAAACCTTGATCGAGTTGCTGCCTGAGAGCTGAGAGATCCACATTGCGATCCAGCGCAGTTCGCGAGTCGGGCGGCAGCATCGCAAGCCAACGAGTCAGATGCCGGTAGGTATCCGCGGCATCGCCGCCCTTGGCCGCTTCGATCAGTGCCTGGCGGGCGGCGGTCTCGGAGTCCTGGTAGGCGGCGGCGCGTGTCCAGCGGTGTCGAACGATAAGACCTCCGAGCACGATCAGAAGGCCCGCAATCAGGATCGCCGCCAGCCATCTTCGCCTGGGGTCGGGCGCGTTCGCAGCGCTGATCGATGGCGCCGCCACTGTCACCGAGAGTCCGGGAAGCGGAATGTTGCGGGCCTCCTTGGCACCCAGATCCCACCAAGGCTGGTCGAGCCGAGGCAATTCGAAGGTCCCCGGTTTCTCGAAGACATAGGTGACCTGATCGGTCCGTGACCCGCTGACCTCGCCACGATTCATTCTGTCGTCGACCCGAGGAGGATCGACGTAAATGCGCACACCCTGGGGCGCCGTGAACTGGAAATCCGCCATGCCGAGGGCCGGAACACCGGCAGCCTTGCGCTCGATCGTTCGCTTGATCGCATCGCCCGGCTTCAGCGTCGTGGGTGGGCGGTCGGGTGACCAGCTTTCGCGCGCCGTGGCTTCGGTCGCCGCGAGAACCGGCCCGGAAGCATCGATGCCGGGCGGCACGGTCACCGCGAGCGACTGCGGCTGCCCGTTGGCCGACCCTGTCGAATTTCCGGCGCCGTCGATCAGCGTCACCTCGGCCGCCGGGATGTCGATGGTGCCGCCGCGGCGGGGGAAGACCACGAACTCGAAGCGTTGACCGACATAGTCCTGGCCCTCTATCTGGTCCCGCATCGTCACGGCCTGGGGCTCGAAGCGGAGGACCTGCGCCCCTGCCACGTCGCCGATCCTCACCCGTGGCGGTCGCGGCATGGTTCCGGGAAACAGAACCTCGACGAGAAGTCGAACCGGCTGGCCGACGACCGCTCCGCTAGCAGGATCGAGGGAGCTTCGCACGATGACGCCCTGCGCCTTGGCCGGCAGGCACGATAGCAGCAGGACCAAGATCGCGCCGAGCCACCTCACGGCTTTGGCTCCTGGCCGGTCGATTGGAGTTGATAGGCGAACTTGGCCCTGAGAAAATCGGCAGGACGCGTCTGGACGCGCTTGAGCCACATGGCGCGCACGGCCTGGTCCGACATCGGCTGACTCTCGCCTTCGACCTCCGTCTCGGTTCCCCCCTTCTTGGTCTTGTCGAAGACGATCTCGTCAGGCTTCGATTCCGTGTCGTCGGTTTCGCCACCTTCGGTCTTCCTTCGTTCACCGCGAATCCGGGCGATCTCGCGGTTGGTGGCGGCATCCGCCCAGCCGGGGCGTAT
Organism: Aestuariivirgaceae bacterium; assembly: GCA_040510355.1. Lineage (GTDB taxonomy): Bacteria > Pseudomonadota > Alphaproteobacteria > Rhizobiales > Aestuariivirgaceae > DATAFF01. The sequence continues at coordinate 4,566 of JBEVJH010000120.1, read as the reverse complement.
CTCGAGTGCCCGATCATAGCGCTTCATGGCGTCATCATACTGCCCGAGCATAATCAGCGCATTCCCCTGATCATAGGCACCCTCAGCGGTGTCGAGCCCCGAGAGCACCTGCGCCGCAGCTTTGAAGTCACCGGCCCGGAACAGCGCGACACCACGCCATAACGGGTCGCGGAAGCGTTCGGCCGCCGCCGCCGGATGGCCGCGCTCCATGGCAACACGGCCACGCTGGTCGGCGGTGAGGAACAGATAGCGCCAACCGACCTGATGGGCTGCAAGGATCAGCGCTGCCGCCGTCACGACTGCGACAGTTAAATACGGGGATCGCGCCCGATCGATGCGTGCGGTCATGCCAGCACCCATCCGCGGCGAAACCAGAGGAGCGTGAGAAGCGCGAGCAGCGGTGTCAGCCAGTATCCCGCCTCCTTCCAATGCTGGCCTTCGCCAGCCACATCGGCTGCGGTTCCGGCATGGTCGAGCCGGCGTGCAATTGCCGCGATGTCCGATTGATCGACCGTGGTCGCGACGAGTGTCGCATCGAGCGCTTTCGCGGCACTGTCGAGTGCCGCCTGATCCTGCTCCGGAGGCAGAAGCGACAGAATGGCAACCGGGTGCCGAATAGCATCAGTGATGACGGAAGGCGCACCGTCGGCCATCACCAGGATCGATCCGCCGTTTTGATCTCCCGACAGCACGCGATCGGCAAGCTCGACGGCATGAACGAGGTCGTCGCCTTCCTTGGGCATGATATCGGGGGACAGCGCCTTGGCGAGATCGACCACGACATCGCGGTCGGGTGTCGGCGGCAGCACAAGATGCGTCGAGCCGGAATAGGCGATGAGGCCGGTCGCGGCGCCCTCCCGCATCGCGACGAGGTCGGCGAGCTTTTGCCGGGCACGGTCGAGCCGGGTCGGCGCGAGATCGGGCGACAACATCGATGGTGTGACCTTGAGGGCGATCACCACCGGCGGCTTGGCATCGGCGAAGGGTGAGGGCTCACGCTGCCAAGCCGGCCCGGCCACCGCCAAGGTTGCGATGACCGAGGCAAGGAGCAGCATGTCGTTGGGCGTGATGCGCGCCGCCTTGGCATCCGCGACCAGAAGATGCTGGAGGAGCGCCGGGTCGATGACCCTCCGCCAGCGCTCCGCGACATCGGAGCCATGCCGTTGCAGGTACCACAGCCCGATCACCGGCACGAGAAGCAGGAGCCACCAGGGACGCTCAAAATGAAACGCCGATAACGCCTCCATCATGGCGTCACCGCCAATCGCGCCGGGTGCGGCTCGCGCCGTCGACGCCGGATCACCACCAGCTGGATTGCCTGCGCCAGGAGCACAAGGATCAGCGCCGCCGCCAAGGGCAGCCAGAAGATATCCCGCCTCGGCCGGAAGGTGACGGTCTCGATCTTGCGGGTCTCGATCTCATCGAGCTTGCCGTAGATCTGGCTAAGCTCGGCCCGGTCGAGCGCCCGGAAAAAGCTGCCGCCGGTCGCCGCCGCGACGTCCTGCAGCGCCTGCTCGTCGAGCTTGTCCTCGCCGACCGCCGCCGGATCGCCGATTGCCACCGTATGGATGACGATGCCCCGGTCCTTGGCGACGCCGGCGGCTTCGGCGGGTGGCACTTTGCTAGCGGTGTCATTGCCGTCCGTCAGTGCAATGATCGTCTTGGCCTTGACGGTGCTGCGGTCGAAGAGCCCGATCCCGAGGCCGATCGCGTCACCGAAGGCGGTGCGCGGACCCGCCATGCCGACGACCGTCTCATCGAGCAAGGCGCGTGCCAGCTTCAGGTCGGTGGTGAAGGGGACGAGCGTGAAGGGCGCATCGCCGAATACGACGACGCCGACCCGATCCCCCTTGCGCTTCTCGAGGAAGTCGCCAACCACCTGCTTCACGGCGGCCAGTCGCTGGAGCTTCTGGCCGGAAGGATCGGTGAAGTCCTGCGAATCCATCGATCCCGAGAGATCGACGAGCAACAGGAGATCGCGGGTCGGAACATCGTGATGGAGCGGCGGTTCGATCCATTGCGGTCGCATCAAGGCTGCCAAGACCAGGAGCCAACACAGGCAGAGCAGGATCGATTTCATCAGCCCGCGCGGCGCGACGGCGGCCCCGCGATGCGGCTGCTCGCCGGTCAACGCTGCGAGCCGGTCGAAGAACGGCACCCTGAGCGCGGCGCTCCGATCCGAATAGGGCGGCAGCAAGTACCAGATGAGAACCGGCAGCGGTGCGAGAAGGGCGAGCCAGGGATAGGCGACGGAGAGCATGATCAGGATGCCTCGGCAGCCGCTTCGGCCGGATGCGTAAAGACCCAGCGCTTGGCTTCATCGATCATGCTGCGGAGGTCGGCGGCACTCGGCTGCTGGTGCGGATCGCAGGCATTGCTCAGCAGACGGCGCATTGTCGGCGCCTCACCTTCACGCCCCGATCGCGCGGTAACGAACGCGGCCCAGGCGGCACCGCTCAAGGAGGCGACTTCGCTCCTCGGATACGCCACCAAAGCTGCCCGCTTGATGATCGCCGACACCTGGTCGACGGTTGCGGTGCTGGCGATTGCATCGAGCTCGGCTGCGGCAGCGCGGCGATAGGCATTGGCTCGGTAGTGATTCAGGCCGCGCCATGCCGCGATCGCCAACATCGCCAGAAGGGCCGCGCCGATGATCCAGATCCCCGGGGCAGGGGGCCAGAACGGAACTGCCGGCGGCACCACGATGTCGCGCAGATTGGCGAGGCTGCCAGGGTCGTCGGTCATGCGCTGCCTCCGGCTATCGCCGCCACCCGCTTCTCCGCCCGCTTGCCGATCAACGCACGGAGCTGTTCCGCGACGTCCTGCGATGTCGTGACTGGCAGAACGGGAATTGCCCGCTTGCGCGACAGCTCGCCGAGCCGCGCGCGCCAGGCCGTGCGCTCCGCTGCGTAGCGCCCGCGCAATTGCATCGACGAGAGATCGACCTCGAGCAGATCCTCGCCGGAGCGCAACCGCACCCGACCGACATCCGGCAGCGCATCCTCGAGCGGGTCATGCACATAAATCGCGAGCACGTCATTGTGAGCGGTGAGCTGGGTGACCAACCGCGACGTCTCGGCATCTTCGCCCGCCGCATCCGAGACCAGGCAAACCAGCCAGTCGTGCGTTGCCATCCGGAGCGCCCGGCGGAGCGCTTCGTTGAGCTGCCCTGGCGAGCTCCTGCCGGGGGAGTCGAGCAGGGCGGCGTTCTGCCGGACAATCTCGGCAAGCACGCGGACGGCGCCGGCATCGCGGGCCTGCGGCTTGACCTCCACCAACGCCTCGTCGCCGAACACGATGGCGCCGACCCGATCGCCGAGCGATGTGACGCGCCACGCCGCCAGCGCCGCTGCCTCGGCTGCGGCCACCGACTTCATAGCCCGCTGGCTGCCGAAAAACATGCTGCTGCGCTGGTCGACGACAAGCAGAACCGGCCGGTCGCGTTCCTCGGTGTAGACCCGGACCTGCGGGTTCCTCAGCCGAGCCGTCGCCAGCCAGTCGATGCTGCGGGTGTCGTCGCCTTCGTAGTAATGCCGGAGCTCCTCGAAATTGAGGCCGCGTCCGCGCAGCCGCGAGGCGTGGCGACCGGCCAGCAGGCTGTGCACCGGCTGGCGCGGCAGGAAGCTGAAGCCTGTCGCGCGATGCTTTAGGCGGAGAAGCTCCTCGAGGCTCACGACGGCACGGGCCTCCTCCGGCTTGCGAGCCTCGCCTGCAACCTGCCGTTTTTCGCGCATTGCCATATCGTCAAACCGCAACAGCGACCTGCTTGATCACCTCGTCGAGAACGGCGTCTGCCGTGATGCCGTCGGCGCCGGCCTCATAGCTGAGCGACACCCGATGGCGAAGACAGTCGTGCATCACCGCCTGAACATCCTCGGGCGTGACATAGTCGCGTTGCTTGAGCCAGGCATAGGTGCGCGCGCATCTGTCCAGCGCGAGCGTGCCACGCGGGCTTGCACCGATCGCGATCCAGCGCTTCAGCTGGTCGCCGTATTCGCCGGGGCGCCGCGTTGCCGCGATGAGTGCCACCATATAGGTCTCGACCGTCTCCTTGGTGGCGACACGATCGATCTCGGACCGGGCATCGAACACCGCCTTCTGCGGAATTTTCCTTGGTGCGGTCTGCTGCTGCGTCGGCGCGGTGCTGTTCTCGGCCCGCACCAGCCGCATCACCTTGGCTTCGTCCTGATCGGAGGGGTAGTCGATCCGCACATGCATCAGAAACCGATCCATCTGTGCCTCGGGCAGCGGATAGGTTCCCTCCTGCTCGATCGGATTCTGGGTTGCCAGGACCATGAACAGCGGCGGCAGGTCATATTGCTTGCCCGCAACCGTGACATGGCGCTCCTCCATGGCCTCGAGAAGCGCCGACTGGACTTTGGCGGGCGCCCGACGGGGCGGCGCTGACATCCATGGCGGTTGTCCTTGTCGAGGTCGGCGGGGTCGTCGCGTCCCCGCCGACAGGATTTACGGACCTGCTAGTTCTTGGGCGCCTGCAATTTCTCCATGACTTCGTCGAGATTGAAGCTCGCCGGCTTCTGCCGGACCGGGAACGTCTTGAAGCTC
>JBEVJH010000119.1:0-2660 GCA_040510355.1 Aestuariivirgaceae bacterium | reverse complement strand
TGCCCCGAGCGATGGATGTCGCGGGCATAGTCGAGATATTTCGCAATCGCGATCGGCCCGAAGATCTGCTGCTCCATCACCTCGCTGAATCCGATGATGGCGTTGAGCGGCGTCCGCAGCTCGTGGCTCATATTGGCGAGGAACTCCGATTTCGAGCGGTTGGCCGCCTCCGCCCTGGTCTTCTCGCGCGAATATTTCTCGGCCAGGTCGGCCAGCCGCTGCGATTGCTGCTCGAGCGTCAGCCGCGACTTCTGCAGGTCGCGCACCGTGTTCATCAGCTCGCGTTCCGAATCGAGGAGCTTCTCCTCGTTGAGCTTCAGCGCCGTGATGTCGGTGCCGACCGACACGAAGCCGCCATCCTTGGTGCGCCGCTCGTTGATCTGCAGCCACCGCCCGTCCTCGAGCTGGACCTCGAAGGTCTGCCCGTCGCCGAGCTCGCCGAGCGCCATGCGCTGGCGCACCAGCGGCTCCTTGGCGGCCCGTGCCAGGTCCTCATAGGGCGTCTGCGGCAGGCAGACATGCGATGGCAGCGAATGGAACTGCTGGTACTTCGAATTGCAGATCACCAGCCGGTTGTCGGCGTCCCACAGCACGAAGGCCTCCGAGATCGCCTCGATCGCATCCTTGAGGCGGATCTCCGCCTCCTGGTTCAGCCGGTCGGCGAGCTTCTGCTCGGTGATGTCGATGGCGATGCCGACGAGATGCGGCGCCTGCTCGCCCGGCGCCGCCGCCAGCTCGCAGCGCGCCCGGAGCCACACCCAATGACCCGCCCGGTGCTGCATGCGGAATTCCTGGTCGATCGACGGCTTGCCGCCGCGCAGCATCTGGTCGACCAGCTGGTCGATCGAGGGATCGTCGGGATGCAGCCGCTGCGCCACCGCCCCATAGGTCAGGACGTCGTCCTGCGGCTCGAGCCCGAGAATGTCGAACATCGATTTCGACCAGAAGATCCGTCCGCGCGCGATATCCCAGTCCCACAACCCGCAGCGACCGCGGTCGAGCGCCTTGTCGAGCCGCTTGGTGGCGACCGACAGCGTCCGGTCGGCATCGGCGGCCCGCGCCGCCTGCCAATGGAACGCCGCGCCGAGCAGCACCAGCACCCCGAGCGTCACCACGAAAAGGGTCACGATCTGCGCCACGTCGGAGCGCCAGGCCGCGAGCACCGCATCGCGCGGATGAATGACCAGCAGGCTGCCGGGATAGGGGGCAAGCGACTGCATCTTGATGAAGGCCCGCTCGCCGGTGAGGAGGGTCGTCTCGGTCATCTCGCCGGCATCGCCCGACCCGGCCGCCAGGAATTCCGGCGTGAACACCTCGGCCAGTCGCTTGCCGCGAAGCCCGCTGTCGGCCGGCGCCGTCGCCCGGATGCGGCCCGCCCCGTCCATGATGGCGAAGATCCGCCCGGCCTCGAGCGCATGCGGGAGCAGCACCTGTGCGAGGTCCTCAGCGTCCGGCACCCGGTGGCTGGCGACGCCGCCCATCCCCGCCCCGAGCACCGCCGACAGCTCGCTCGCGGCGATCTTCAGATGCATCACCGACTGGCGGTTATGAGCGTTGAGATGGTGGTCGCGGCTGACCAGCAGCTGCAGCGTCAACGCCGTGCCGAGCGTCACCAGAAAGAGGACGATCAGCACCGTGATCAGGTTGCGCAGCGCCGTCTCGGAGATCTTGATGGCGGCAAGCCCATGCATCGCCAGCGGCAATTTCAGCGCGCGCTCGCGTCCAAACAGCTCGAGCAGTTGAGCCTTGGGCAAATCCCATCACCCCGCTTGCGCCAGCCGCATGGGCCGCTTCTGGCGAATCGGAAGTCTATTGATTCGAAAGACGAGTGATTTGGCAAGCGCCTCGCGCGAAGCCCGCCGGCCGACTCGATCGATTCGGCACCGGAACGGTTCACTTTCGGACAATTTGGACAGATGGCAGCGGAAATAATCACCCGCTCCTATGCCAAACGGCACAACGCGATGCTCGCTTCGGCATTAGCATCGGCCATTCTCGATCCTCTGGGGGGAGTGAAAGATGTCAAAGATCGCCAGCCTTGGTGCGCAGCTGGGCAAGTTGTTCGGAATCGGCCATGGCAAGACTGCGGATGGCCAACGCCGCAGCGATCGCAAGCCGCCGCGCGACAGCACGACGCCGGTCAAGTCGGTCAAGTCGAGGAAGGTGACGTTTTGGGACCAGATCGAACGCAGCGAGCACGAAGCGATCGACGAACGGAGCGAGCACGAAAGGATCGACGGGAAGGAGCATCCCGCGGAGGGGAAGAGCAACCCTAATGACGCGCTCCTGACGGCTCTTTCCCAAGCATCAAAGAATCTCCGACGCCGTTTCGAAAGTCAGCACGAGGCTCTCGCGAAGGCGAAAGACCTCTATGACGCACACAAGCCGGATGGCGGCGAGTTGGACGTGGGCCGCCTCCGCGGCCTGTTGGGAGAGTCCCTGTCGAGCCACAGTCCGCACCAGCTGAGAAGGATCATCCGCAACGCGCTCGAGGCCAATCTACGGGCGGATCGTCGCGAACCCAAAGGTCAGTCGACCGATGATCATTGCGAGGTCGGAGATGACGAGGGAGCGGCGGATCGCGACAGGGCTGCGGACAATGAAAAATGGAGTCAGCACCGCGAGCAGCAGGTGATGAAGATGGTGGTCGAGGCCTGCCT
>JBEVJH010000118.1:0-24263 GCA_040510355.1 Aestuariivirgaceae bacterium | reverse complement strand
TCGGAGAGGTTGACGAAGGCCAGGAAGTCGTTGATCGGGCCGTTGTCCTGCAGCAGCACGAACCACGCCGTGGTGCGCACCAGCAGCGATGTCCAGAACGGCACCAGCACCAGCACCATCAGCAGGTTGGAGATGCGTGGCGGCGTGGTGGCCAGCACATAGGCGACCGGATAGCCGAGGATCAGCGTGAGCAGGGTGACGATGAGGCTGATCGAAAAGGTGCGCCACAGCAGCGTGCGATAGATCGCCTGGTCGGCCGACACCGGAACCAGCCGGCCCTCCACGTCGCGATCGATGTCCAGCACGCGCAGCAGATAGAAGCTGGTGAGGACGTTGCCCGACTGCTTGATCTTCGCCCAGATCAGCCGGTCGCCCCACATCCGGTCGGCGGTGATCATTTGCTCCTTATACGGCGGAGCGCTGATCGCCGCTGCCTTGCGGGCGCTGGCGATGACGCGGCTGCGAATGCCGCTGATCTCGTAGTTCAGCCGTTTGCCGACGAAGGCGGCGGCGTTTCGCGCCTGCACGTCGTGCAGATCGGCGACCAGCGCCGCATAGGCGGACTCCGGAGGAAGGTCCTTGCCGTCCCAATCGGCAAGCGCCGCGACGGTCTTCGGCAGGTTGCCGGCGATGCTCGGATCGATGACGGCGCGCGACAGCAGCAGCACGACCGGGATGGCGAAGGAAACGACGATGAACAGGAACACCGGAAGGATGAGGGCGGCCGCCCGCAGGTAGCCGCGGCGCTCCGCGACAGCGAGCTGTCGCCGCAGCTTGCTTCCGGTCGCTGATGGAGCAAGGGGAGGCGCTTGCCTCCCCTCGCCGAGCGCCTCTACTTCGCCAACCACACGTTGAACCGCTCACGCAGGCTGTCGCCGTTGTCGGCCCAGAATTTGGCGTCGACGATGAAGCCGGTCTTCATATTGTCGGGATTGGTGGGGAGATCCGGCTTGATCCTCGGATTGGTGTTTTCGATCGCTTCCTTGTTGCCCGGCCCATAGGAAATGTAGTTGGTCTGATCGGCCTGGCGATCGGGCCGGCCGGCAAAGGCCATGAACTTGTAGGCGAGATCGACCTTCTTCGATCCCTTGACGATGGTCCAGCCCTGCCAGTCGAGCGCCGCATGGTCCCACATGATGGCGAAGGGCTTCTTGTCCTCGTTGATCGCCTTGTAGATGCGGCCGTTCCAGGCCGACGACATGGTCACCTGGCCGTCGTTGAGGAGCTGTGGTGGCTGGGCGCCTGCTTCCCACCACACCACATTGCCCTTGATGCTGTCGAGCTTCTTGAAGGCGCGGTCGACGCCCTCAGGCGTCCCGAGCACGTTGTAAACGTCCTTGACGTCAACGCCGTCTGCGATCAATGCCCATTCGAGGTTGACGAAGGGCCTCTTCTCCAACCCCCGCTTACCGGGGAACTTTTCGATATCGAAGAAATCCTTGATCGTCTGCGGCGCCTCCTTGAACTTGGATTTGTCATAGGCGAACACGGTGCCGTAGAGGATGCTGGGAACCACGCATTCGCTGGCATCGGCACTGATGAACTGGTCACGCTTCAGTCCGAGCTTGTCCCAGTCGATCTTTTCGAGGATGCCTTCGGCGCAACCGGCTAGCACGGTCTGGGAGTCGTTCTCGACCACGTCCCAGGTGACGTTGCCGGACTCGACCATGGCCCGCTGCTTGGCGATCTGGCCGTTGAACTCCTCCTCGACGATCTTGTCGCCGGACTCCTTCATGAACGGCTCGAAAAAGGCCTTGCGGACGCTGTCCTGATAGGCGCCGCCCCACGACACGACAGTCAGGCTGTCGGCTGCAAGCGCCGGCATTGCGAGGCCTGCTGCCAAGCCTCCAATCGCCAGGAACACCAGTCTTTTCTTCATTTTCATCCTCCCTGAAATGCGCCGTGAGCCGGCGCCTTGCTGAGTCGAGCATCACATTGGATCGAGCGCTCGACAATCCTCTGTGGTCCAGCCGACGATCACATTATCGCCCATGGCGAGCGACGGCACACCGAGCTTGTTCGGGACCTTGACGATGAAGTCGCTGCTGCCGGCGATCGTCATGCGGGCCCGGATATGGTCGCCGACATAGATCAGCTCCTCGATGCGACCCGACAGCGCATTGGCGACCGACCCGGCCGGCGGGTTGATCTGCACCCGCTCGGGCCTGAGCGACAGCATGGTCGGCGCATCGAGGGTAGGTGGCTTGCTGGCGATGGCGGTAACCTGCTCGCCGCCGGCAAGCTCGACCCGGCAGAGCTCGCCGTCGATCGCGCAGATCCGGCCGCGCAGGCGATTGTTCTCGCCGATGAACTGGGCGACGAAGCTGTTGGCCGGCCGTTCATAAATGGCATCCGGCGTGGCAAGCTGCTGGACGACCCCGTCGCGGAACACGGCGATGCGATCCGACATGGTCAGCGCCTCCGCCTGGTCGTGCGTGACATAGACGAAGGTGATGCCGACACGATCGTGGATGCGCTTGATCTCGTATTGCATCTGCTCGCGCAACTGCTTGTCGAGGGCACCGAGCGGCTCGTCCATGAGCACCAGCTCGGGGTCGAACACCAGGGCACGGGCGACCGCGACGCGCTGCTGCTGGCCGCCCGAGAGCTGGCTCGGCCGGCGATCCTGCATCTTCGGCAGCTCCACCATGTCGAGGGCGCGCTTGACGCGATCGTCTATCTCCGGACGCGACATGCGACGGACCTGCAACGGGAAGGCGAGGTTCTCGCGAACGGTCATGTGGGGAAAAAGAGCATAGTTCTGAAACACCATGCCGATGTTGCGCTTGTGCGGCGGCAACCGGCTGACCGGTCGCCCGGAAACGAAGATCTCGCCGGTGGTCGGTGGCTCGAAGCCGGCCAGCATGAGCAGCGTCGTGGTCTTTCCCGAGCCGGAAGGTCCAAGAAGGGTCAGGAACTCGCCACGGCCGATGACGAGGTTCAGGTTCTGTACCACCAGATTTGTGCCGTCGAAGCTCTTTTCGACGTTGCGGTACTCGACATGCGGGCTGTCGTGCTTGCTCACCATGAAATCAATCACACTTCAAATTGAGGCAATACTCGGACCTATTTCGGTTGACCGACCGCAATGGAATATGACTAAATTTTGGTCGTAAAAGTAGTCGGCACCGAACAGGATCGCTTCGCCTAAGGTAACGGGCAGCTCCAGAAAACTCAACCAAAAATAGTACTCCAGAGTGACCTCGTATGCAGAGTAAGTCATTGTTAATGCTTTTAACGACGACGATTGCATTGGCCATCAGTTGCGTATTGGTGCTGGAAATCGTTGCCATCGAAGCCCCGGGCGTGTTGCGGCCCATTTTCATTTACGCCGCCATAATCGCACCTCTGGTCTGCCAGCTCTTTCCGGCAACTGTGGCGCGCGGGGCCTGGATCTCTGCGCTCGGCCTTTTTGCAGTCGCGTTGTGGCCCGGCATCGACGGCCACGAGATCGCCTTGCATGTCTGGCTCCAGCTTTTGCTGCTGGCTATCCTGCTCGCCGCCTATGCGACGTTGGTTCATCGCGTCGCTTCCTGGGAGCAGGACCTCGCACGTGCACTGACCTTCGTTTCACGAAACGACCTGGCAGTCGCCGACGCGGTCGAGCGGGAGCGGTTGAAACGCTGCGAGGGCATCGTCGTGCTGTGTCAGCGGCTCAACCAGCCGCTCAGCGTGCTGCACGTCAACTGGTTGCGCCCGGACGAGAATTCCGGAACGGGCCAGGACTGGAGCTTCGCGTCGCAATTCGAGCGCCTCGGCATCCGCGAGAGCGTGTTGCAGCAGGCGGGAGCAACGGTTCGCGATTCCGACATCGTGCTTTCCGACGGCACCCAGACCGGGATGTTCGTGATCTGCCCCGCCACCCACGAGCATGGTGCGGAGCTTCTCGGCGGGCGACTCGAGACCATGCTGCAGCGCGAATTCGCAGCGCGGGTGAAGCGATCGGTGGTCACCAGCGACAGTCACGGCTTTGTTCTCGCCGACCTGCTGCTCGCGGCGCGGGAAAGCAGCACGCCCGCTCGCTCTGTCGAATTTGGCGCCGTCGTTTCCTTGCGGTAGGAGGGGAGCTTCTTGAACGGTCAGACGGAATCGATCGCCGATGCGACGACGGACTATCTCGCCGGCCGGCGCCGCAACCTTCGCGCCAAGCGGCTGATCGACCTCGTCGTGGTCCTGTCGACAGCTCCGGTCTGGCTGACGCTGGTCGGCATGCTTTGGCTTCTCGTCAAGCTGAGCGATCCGCACCTCCCGGCCTTGTGCTGGGAGGAACGCATCGGGCGACTTGGCCGCCCTTTCAAATTGGCGAGGCTCCGAACCTCGCGTCCCGATCGCGAATCCGGATGCGAGGGACGCCTCACCGGGATCGGCGCAGTGCTGCGCAGCACGCATCTCGACGAGATGCCCCAGCTTTTCAATGTCCTTGCCGGCAGCATGAGCCTGGTCGGCCCCCGTCCGAGCGCGGCGACGCGGCTCGAGAACCGTCGCAGCTGGTGGCGCGGTCGCCAGGATGCAATGCCGGGGCTCGCCGACCCCGGAGAGCTGCAGCCGACCGGCATCGACAGCTTCGACCAACGGGCCCGCTCCGACATCGCTTACATTCGCCGCCAGAGTCCCTTGGGGGATGTCAGGCTCATTCTCGCAATGATTGCGCAGTGGCTGAGCTTTCAACGCCCTCCAAGCTCCAGGATGCCGTAGCACCCGACAGGATCTACTCGCGGTCGCTCTTCTGGCGATAGATCCGCTCGGCAAGGCGCAGCAGCGCCCATCCCCAGAGGAGAACCAGGAGCGGCAGCGCGATGGCTGCGGCGCCGAGCTTGAGAAGCGGGATCCACGGCCGGCGCGGTCCGCCATGCCAGCCGACCCGCTCGATCATCGCCGCGGCAAGAGCGCCGTCCGGCGTGCCCTGATACTCGGGATAGAAGATGCGGAACTTCGGCAGGTCGTACCAGCAGTTCCGCTGGTCGATGTCGCTGCGATAATCGGCGCCGGCGGTGCCGCGCGCGTCGCGGCATGCGATAGGGATGAGCGGCGCCGCCGAGCTCTGGATGCGCTCGGCGAAATCGGCGCGTTGGAATTCCTTCTGCACCGGGCGGAAGAACCAGGCTCCTACCGCGGCGAAGAACAGAATCGTGCAGATCACCCAGATTCTGAGCAAACCCTCACGGATCATCTCCATGGGGGCATGGCGTCAGTTTGGCCGCGCTCCCTCGGCCATGCGCTCGATATACCAGCCGAGAAATTTCTCGACCTGGTTCTCGTTCGGCGAGAAGGGGCCGGGCTCATAGGCGGGGCTCGCGACCCCGAGCTGCTGCCAGCGCACGAAGGTCGCATCCTGCCCATTGGTCGTTCGCCACACCTGGGTGAGCTTCTCGAGCGCGTAATCCTCACCCTCGACGGCATCCTTGTGCACCAGCCATTTGGTCCTGAGCAGTGTGGTTTCGGGGCTGATTGGCAGGATATCGAAAATGACGGCGTGATCACTCAGAAAGTGATTCCACGAATTGGGCTGGGTGTGCAGCGACAGCGCTCCGAGACGCGGCGACTCGAAGCGGCCAAGCAGGCGCTTTGATGCGACCCGTGTGTCGAGCGTGTAGGACTCGCCGTGATTGTCGAGGGCGAGCCGTTCCAGGCGGAACGCCGTAGGCCGGCCGTCGAGATGCTCGACCAGTCGCCAGGGCAGCCGATGTCGGTCCCAGATGTCGATCATCTCGCCCTGGATGCGCCGGTAGCGTTCGTAATAGGCGCGTTGTCGCGGCTTGACGTCGGATTCCGTGTGGGCGAAGAACTGGAAAAAGATCTTGAGCAGCTCGGGATGCCCGCTGCAATGGTAGCATTCCCGGTTGTTCTCCATCACGGCTTTCCAATTCCCGGCGACGACCACGTCCTCCTGCTTGGCGATCTTGCAGTTCCTCAGGTCGTGCGGGTCGAGATAGGGCGCGACGGTCTCCGCCATCTCGGAATAGTCCGCCGGCGGATCGTCGGCGAGACACATGAAGAGCAGCCCGCTCAGGCTGCGCAGATGCACCGGCTTGAGGCCGAGGCAAGCCCGGTCGATATCGGGAGCGAGATGCTCGGCGAAGACCAGCGGACCGGACAGGTCGTAGGTCCAGCGATGATAGCGGCAGACCAGCTTGGCGGCCGAGCCGCGCTCGTCATTGATGATGCGGGCGCCGCGATGGCGGCAGACATTGTGGAAAGCCCGCACCACCCTGTCGGCGCCGCGCACGATGATCACCGAATAGCGGCCGAAGCCGACCACCGTGTAGTCGCCGGGCTCCGGCACGTCGGCCTCGACTCCGACATGGATCCAATGGCGGGCCCAGATGGTCTCGAGATCGGCCTCGAACACCTCGTCGCTCAAATAGAATGGCGCCTCCAGGCTGTAGCCGGGCTTACGGCGCGCGACCAGCGGGGCCACTGACATCGATGGATCCTCTATCGATGGATTTGCCAGGCTTGCATCGCACCATACATGCCAGCTAACGTCAATGCATGAATTCACTGTTCACGGAGTGAACTCACGCAATGCGTTTCGGGCTTACCTCGGACCAGCGGCAGCTCCAGGAGGTCGCGCGCGATTACGCCAATCGTGAGCTGCGGCCACTGGCGCAGGAGATCGAGCGCGACAATGAGCCGCTCGCGCGAGAGCGCCTCCGGCAGCTCGGCGAGATGGGTTTTCTCGGCATCAATGTCGATCAGCGCTATGGCGGCCAGGGCTTGAGCGATCTCGATGCCCTGGTGGTGCTCGAGGAGTTCGCCAGGATTCACCCGGCCGTCGCCTTCCCGGTCTTCGAGAGCTGCGTCGGGCCGATCAAGGCGATCGAGCGGTTCGGCAATGAGGCTCTGAAAGCGCGCTTGATCCCCCAGGTGTGTCGCGGCGAGCTGACGGTCGCCATCGCCATGTCGGAGCCCGATGCCGGGACGGCGCTCACCGACCTTAAGACGCGTGCCGTTGATCGTGGCGGTGGATGGATCGTCAACGGACAAAAGCGCTGGTGCAGCGGCGGCGGTCACGCCGAGGGCTATCTCGTCTATTGTCGCTTTGGCGAGATCGAGGGGAGCAAGGGCATCGGCGCAATCTATCTCGAGCGCGATCTGAGCGGCGTGTCCTTCGGCGGGCGCGAGCACCTCATGGGCTTCCGCGGCATCCACACTGCCGACATCTTCTTCGACGAGGTGCATGTGCCGGCCGATCATCTGGTCGTGCCGGCGGGTTCGTTCCCCAAGCTGATGGAGGCGTTCGATCTCGAGCGTTGCGGCAATGCCACCATGTGCCTCGGTCTCGCCGCCGGCGCCCTCGATGATGCCGTCGCCTATGTCCAGGAGCGGCAGCAGTTCGGCAAGCCGATCGTCGAGTTCCAGGCGGTGCAGCTCAAGCTTGCCGAGATGGCGATGCAGGTTGAAGCGGCGCGACTGATGATCCACAAGGCGGTGGCCGCGAAGGAGGCCGAGTTCCCCTCGGTGTTGCTGAGCAGCATGGCCAAGTGCTTCGCCAACGAGATGGTGCGCGAGGTGTGCGGCAAGGCCGTGCAGCTGATGGGCGGCTATGGCTATTCGAAGGCGTTTGCCGCCGAGCAGCGGCTGCGTGACGCCTGGGGCTGGGGCATTGCCGGCGGCACCATCGACATCCAGAAGGTCAATATCGCCTCGGCGCTGGTCGGGCGCCGATTCAACCAGCGGGGCTGAAGGATGGTCGCAGCGCTCGGCAATTTGCGGGTCATCGAGCTGGCGCGGGTGCTGGCAGGCCCCTGGACGGCGCAGACGCTTGCCGACCTGGGCGCCGACGTCGTCAAGGTGGAGCATCCCGGTCGCGGCGACGACACCCGCGCATGGGGGCCGCCCTATCTGCCACCCCCCGCCGACGCGACCGGCCCGGGCGAGTCGGCCTATTATCTGTGCACGAACCGAAACAAGCGCTCGATCGCCATCGACTTCGCCAAGCGCGAGGGCAGCGACCTGGTCCGCGGCCTGGTCCGCACGGCCGACATCGTGATCGAGAACTTCCGCCCCGGCGGGCTGGCCAAATACGGCCTCGACTACGAGAGCCTGGCGCGCGACAACCCGCGCCTGATCTACTGCTCGATCACCGCCTTCGGCCAGTCTGGTCCCTACAGCCAGCGCCCCGGCTATGATTTCGCGATCCAGGGCATTGGCGGCCTGATGAGCCTGACCGGCATCGCCGACGGCGAGCCGGGCGCCGGCCCCGTGAAGGTGGGCGTCGCCGTCACCGATCTCTCGGCCGGCCTCTATGGTGCGATCGGCATCCTCGCCGCGGTGAATGCCCGCCACCTCACGGGCCGCGGGCAGCATCTCGATCTCAGCCTGTTCGAGACCCAGATGGCCATGCTCGCCAACCAGGCGTCGAACTTTCTCGTATCGGGCACCGCACCGCGGCGCATGGGCAACAGCCATCCCAATGTGGTGCCGTACCAGGTCTTCGCCACCGCCGACGGCCACATCATTCTGGCGGTGGGCAGCGACGAGCAGTTCCGGCGCCTGTGCGATGAGCTGGCGCGGCCCGAGCTTGCCGGGGACACGCGCTTCGCGACCAATCGCGGCCGGGTGCAGAACCGCAAGGAGCTGATTCCGGAGCTTGCAGCCGCGCTCGAGCAGCGCCGCACCGCGGCTTGGCTCGAGGCCTTCGAGGCAGTCGGCATTCCCTGTGCGCCGATCAACAGCCTCGACCAGGTGTTCGCCGAGCCGCAGGCGGTGGCGCGCAACATTCGCATCGAGCTCGATCATCCCTATGGGGTGGTGCCGACCGTCGCGAGCCCGGTCCGGCTCTCCGATACCCCGCCGCGCTATCGGCGCGCGCCGCCGCTGCTCGGCGAGCATACCGACGAGATCCTGCGCGACGAGCTCGCGCTCGATGCGGCGCGGATCGGCGAGCTCCGCGCCGCCGGGGTGGTGCGTTGAGGAAGAGGGCAGGGCATGACCGCATTCGAACCGGTGACGTCAGTGCTTCGCGCCTTCGAGGTGTTGCGCATCATCAATGACCGCGACCAGGCGACGGTGACCGAGATCCATCGCGTTTCGGGACTGCCCAAGCCGACGATCCTGCGCATGATCGAGACGCTGATCGCGGCCGGTTATGTGGTCCGCGAGAATGATCGTCCGACCTATGTGGCGACCGGCAAGTGCCTGCTGCTGAGCAACGGCTTTCGCGCTCACGACCGCCTCACCGCGGTGGCGGCGCCGATGTTGGCGGCGTTCCGGCGGAAGATCGGCTGGCCATCCGACATCGGCATCTTCGACGGCGATGCGATGGTGATCGCGGCGACCAGCCGCGATCTCGGGGTTCTCGTCCTCAACCGCAAGATCGGCACGCGCACGCCGCTTCTGCTCAGCGCGCTGGGCCGCGCCTATTTCGCCTTCTGCGACGATGCCGAATGCGCGCGCATCGTCGAGCAGCTGAGGCAGTCCGCCGATCCGCTCGACCGGATCGCCAGCTCCCCGGAGCGTGTCGAGAGCCTCCGCCGCGAGACGCGCCGGCGCGGATTCTCGGTGACCGACAAGCGCTACCTCGACACGGCCTATGACGGCCTGATCTGGGGCATCGGAGTGCCGATCATCGCCGACTGCAAGGTGGCGGCGGCGATGAATGTGATGTTCCTGCGCAGCGCCATGACGCTCGAGGCCGGAATTGTCGGCCTCGTCCCGGCGCTCCAGGCGGCGGCCCGCGAGATCGGCAATGCCGTCGCGCAGCAATCCTTCGGCATCGCGGCGCCCGGCACGCCGCCTGCCGATCATCGCAATACGCAAGCGAGGGTGGCACGATGACCGAAGCTCTTCAACGCAGCCAGGTGTTTCCCGAGAAGGCGTTGCCGGATCCCCAGGCGCTGATCGCCGAAGCGCGCGAGACCGCCAGGACGGTGACCGTCCAACCCGCGCCATTCCTGTCCACCTACGAGGTCGGTTGCGAGATCGACTACAAGCACCGCTGTACTGCCGAGCAGCGGGTCATGATGCATGCCCAGATCGGCTTTCGTGATCTCGACAAGAGCCGCCGGGCATGGTCCGAGATCTGGGAGGCGCTGGACAAGGCCGGCCATCGCGTCGACCGCTATGGCATCTGCCTCGATTGGAGCATGGGTTATCCGGCGGCCACCCGCAAGGACATGCCGCGCGGCACCGGTCTCATCATGAATGATCTCGACGATTGGCGCGCCCTGACCGGCATGGCGCCGGTGGCGCCGCATTTCGGCGATTTCGTCATCGGCACGCCTGCGGCCTTCGAGAACACCATCGCGGCCCTCCTGAGCGGCTCGACCTCGGTCGGCAATCTCGGGCAGTATTTCGCCTTCCGCCAGCCGCATTGGGACGACGAGATCTTCACCACCGCTGAGTCGCTGAAGGCGATCGCCCTGACCGCCGCCCAGCCGGTGCCGATCATCGTGCATTCGAGCCTCGACGACGGCTTCGCGTCGATGTTCACCGATCTCGCCTGCTCGCTCGGCGCCATCCTGCTCGAGCAATATATCGTCGACGATCTCCTGGGCGGCCACAGCTCCTATTCCTACGGCAACACCTATGCGAGGCCCGACCTGCGGCTGGCCTTCCAACGCGCCGCCCAGAAGATCACCCGCACGCCGGGCACCATGATCTACGGCGCGACCACCATGTATGGGCCAAGCCACGCCGCGAACTACGCAGCCCTCGCCACCTATCTCAGGATCGACATCTATGGCGAGCGCACGCGCCCCTCCGGCCATGCCGTAAATCCGACTCCCGTCACCGAGGCGGAGCGGATTCCCGACATCGACGAGATCATCGATGTCCACATGTTCGCCAACCGCCTGGTCGCGCTCGAATCGACGCTCGATGACCTCGCGCAGGAAGATGCCGTGGATGCGCTCGCGGACCGCATCGTCGAGGGCGGCAAGAGGTTCCGCGCCAATGTGCTGGCCGGGTTCGAGACGGCAGGAATCGACATCACCAATCCCTTCGAGATGCTGCTCGCCATTCGCCGGGTCGGCTCCAAGCGCCTCGAGACGCTGTTCGGACCGGGCGAGCCGGCGCCGCAGCGCCTGCGCGGCCGCACTCCGATCGCCCGCTCCTATTCGATCGAGCAGCTCGAGCACGATGGCGAAGGGCTGGTCAGCCGCCTGGCGAGCGGGGAGCGCGACCGGATCGCGCGCGCCAGGCTCAAGGCCTGCGTCGCCACCACCGACGTTCATGAATATGGCAAGATCCTCGTCGAGTCGGTGCTGCGTCAGCTCGCTGTCGAGATCGTCGACGGCGGCATCTCGACCGATCCCAACGATCTGGTCGACCAGGCGGTGGCGACCGGCGCCGACTTCATCGCGCTCTCTTCCTACAATGGCGTGGCGCTTCAGTTCTTCACCCAGCTCAAGACCGAGCTCGATGCACGAAACAGCTCGCTGCCGGTGTTCATCGGTGGCAAGCTCAACCGGATACCCGAAGGCAGCAACACCAGCTTGCCCGTCGATATCAGCGAGGAGCTTGCGTCGGCCGGTGCGACCGTCTGCCGATCCGTCGACGGCATGGTGGCAGCGCTTGGCGAGATTGCGCGCGCCCCGAGGTCCGACACCCGCAGGTGATGCCCCTCGCTGGTATCCCAGGAGACAGGGAGAAAGCGATCGTGACGATCTCGCCTCACTTTTGCGTGAAGGGGTGCTGGCTCCCTCTCGTCGTAGCTTTTGGCCTCTGCAGCCCCGCCGGCGCCGCCGAGGACGGCAAGGCTCTGTTCGAGAAGAATTGCGGAGTCTGCCACGTCCTCGCCAAGACCGAGCCGCCGCGCCAGGGTCCCTATCTCGCGGGAGTCGTCGGCCGTCACGCCGGCAAGGTCGAGGACTTCCCCTATTCGAACGGCCTCAAGAGCGCGACCTTCGATTGGACGCCGGAGAAGCTCGACCAGTGGATCACCGATCCGCAGTCGCTCATCCAGGACAGCTACATGATGTACAAGCAGGCCGACCCGGCGGTCAGGACCGCCATTATCGGCTATCTCTCAACACTGAAAGCGCAGTGACGGGCAAGGGAGCGACGCCATGGCCAAGCCGATTCACATGATGATCCGGGTGCTGGACGAGAAGAAATCGGTCGATTTCTACCGCAAGGCCTTCGGCCTCGAGATCGCCGACCGCTTCCCCTTCGACGATTTCACGCTCGTCTATCTGCGCGGGCCGGAGTCCGACTTCGAGGTCGAGCTCACCGTCAACCATGGCCGCAGCGATGCTTATACGCATGGCACCGGCTACGGCCATGTCGCGCTCGCGGTCGACGATGTCGATGCCGAGCACGGCCGGCTCGACAAGCTCGGACTGGCGCCGGGGCCGGTCAAGGAGTTCCACCGCGACGGCCGCCTGATGGCAAAATTTTTCTTCCTCCAGGACCCGGACGGGTACAAGATCGAAGTCCTGCAGCGACACGGCCGCTACCAATAGCGCCGATCGGGGCGAAGACCCCGGCTGCTTTTGTGGGAGGAGCTCATGACAGAAAGCGGCAATCGCGCCGGGCTTTCCAGGCGGACGATTCTCAAGACAGCCGGATCCGGACTCATCATAGCGGCCATTACGCCGGCCGGCATGGTTCTCGGACGGAAAGCTTGGTCGGCGACGGCCGAGGCCCTGAAGCCGGACAGCTTCGCCACGCTCGTTCAGATGTCGCGCGATATCTATCCGCACCCACGCCTCGAGGAGAAATTCTACGCGGCCGCGGTGTCGGCCCTCGATGCGGCGGCCAAGGCCGACGAAGCGGTCAAGAAGGCGCTCGAGGACGGCGTCGCGGCGCTCGATGACGCTGCCAACAAGGCCAAGGGCGGCGCCAAATACATCGCCATCGACAGCGAGGCGACGCGCACCTCGTTGCTGCATGACATCGAGAGCAGCGCTTTCTTCCAGAAGGTGCGCGGCAACCTCATCACCGGCATCTACAACAACAAGGAGGTGTGGCCGCTGTTCGGCTATGAGGGCGAGTCGGCTTCCAAGGGCGGTTATATCCACCGCGGCTTCAACGACGTGGCCTGGCTCTAATTCAAGAGGCTGAACATGACTGCGAAATTCGACCTCAATGACGACAGCGTGGTCGTCGTGATCGGCTCGGGCGCCGGCGGTGGGACGCTTGGCGCGGAGCTGGCGATGAAGGGCGTCAAGACCCTGATCCTCGAAGCCGGCGGACGGCACGAGATTCCCGATTTCCAGAATGACGAATGGGGCTCCTTCAGCCAGATCTCCTGGCTCGACAAGCGCACCACCTCGGGAAACTGGCGGGTTGCGAAAGACTTTTCCGGCCTCCCTGCCTGGATCGTCAAGGCGGTCGGCGGCTCCACCATCCACTGGGCCGGCGCCAGCCTGCGTTTCCAGGACCACGAGTGGAAGGCGCGCAGCACCTATGGCGAGGTCAAGGACGCCAATCTGATCGACTGGCCGCTCGACAGCGCCGAGATGGATCGCTGGTACACCATGGCCGAGGATCGCATGGGCGTGACGCGCACCCATGGCATCCCGGGTCTTCCCGGCAACAACAATTTCAAGGTCCTCGAGGCCGGCGCCAAGAAGCTCGGCTACAAGGAGGTCCATACCGGCCGCATGGCGATCAATTCGCAGCCGCGCGACGGCCGTGGCTCCTGCCAGCAGATCGGCTTTTGCTTCCAGGGCTGCAAGTCCGGTGCGAAATGGTCGACGCTTTATGTCGAGATCCCCAAGGGCGAGAAGTCGGGCAATCTCGAGGTCCGGCCCAATGCCCAGGTGCTGAAGATCGAGCATGACGCCACGGGCAAAGTGACCGGCGTCGTCTATGCCGACAAGGACGGCAAGCAGTTCGTCCAGAAGGCGCGGGTGGTCTGTGTCGCCGGCAACAGCATCGAGAGCCCGCGGCTCCTGTTGAACTCGGCCTCCTCGAAGTTCCCCGACGGCCTTGCCAATTCGTCCGGCCAGGTCGGCAAGAACTACATGCGCCACATGACCGGTTCGGTCTATGCGGCCTTCGACAAGCCGGTGCACATGTATCGCGGCACCACCATGGCCGGCATCATCCAGGACGAGGCGGTACACAAGCCGGATCGTGGATTTGTCGGCGGCTTCGAGATGGAGACGCTGTCGCTCGGGCTGCCCTTCATGGCCGCCTTCCTCGATCCCGGAGCCTGGGGCAAGGAATATGCCTGGTGGCTCGACAATTACGACAAGATGGCCGGCATGTGGCTCGTCGGCGAGGACATGCCGCAGGAGAAGAATGGCGTCACCCTGCACGCGACCGAGAAGGACCAATACGGCCTCCCGGTGCCGGACGTCCATTTCGACGATCATGCCAACGACGCGGCCATGCGCAACCACGCCTATGGCCAAGGTGAGGAGGTCTACAAATCGGCAGGTGCGGTGAAGACCTTCCGCACGCCGCCCTATCCGTCCACGCACAATCTCGGCACCAATCGCATGAGCGAGAATCCGCGGGACGGCGTGGTCGACCGGAACGGCCGCGCCCACGATGTGAAGAACCTGTTCGTCTCGGACGGCAGCCAGTTCACCTCGGGCGCGGCGGAGAACCCGACGCTGACCATCGTGGCCCTGGCGCTGCGACAGGCCGACCACATCAAGTCGGAGATGGGCAAGGGGAATCTGTAGGCAGTAGGCAGTAGGCAGTAGGGAAGGGCACCGGTCACGACTGACTGCCTATCTGACCACTGCCTTCCTTCGTTGCGATCTGTCGCACTCCCGTTCATCTGCCGTTGAGGAATCGAGGCCTACCGTTTCGCGCCAATTGAACCCTGGCGTCGATAGGACTCTGAAATGTGCGGAATCGTTGCAATTTTCTCCCGTCGCGAGCCGATTGCGGATAGCTCGCTCGAGCGGGCCACCGCCAGCCTTCAGCATCGTGGCCCGGACGGCCAGCGCCATTGGATCTCGGCGGACCGCCGCGTCGGCCTTGGTCATGCGCGGCTTAGCATCATCGATCTCGAGACCGGCGATCAGCCGATCGCCAGCGA
This sequence comes from Aestuariivirgaceae bacterium, assembly GCA_040510355.1. Taxonomy (GTDB): domain Bacteria; phylum Pseudomonadota; class Alphaproteobacteria; order Rhizobiales; family Aestuariivirgaceae; genus DATAFF01. The sequence goes on along the minus strand of JBEVJH010000118.1, from coordinate 9,319 downwards.
GGACCAGCGCGTCCATATCGTGGTGAATGGCGAGTTCTACGCCTACGAGGCGATCCAGCGCGAGCTGGAGGCTGCCGGTCACCGCCTGCGGACCCGCTCCGACAGCGAGATCGCGCTCCATCTCTATGAAGATCTCGGCCCGCAATGCCTGCACCGCTTGCGCGGCGAGTTCGCCTTCGTGCTCTTCGACGAGCGCAACCGGCTCCTCTTCGCTGCGCGCGACCGCTTCGGCATCAAGCCGCTGTTCTATGCCTGGCACGGCGACAAGCTCTACCTCGCTTCCGAGGTGAAGGCGCTGTTCGCCGCCGGCGTGCCGGCGCGTTGGGACGCCGAGTCGCTCTACTATGCCATCGAGTCGAGCGGCTACCAGATGCGCACCCTGTATGAGGGCGTGTTCCAGGTGCCGCCGGGCTATTGTCTCATCGCCACCGATCGGCATGTGGAGGTGATGCGCTATTGGGACTTCGACTATCCGCAAGCCGATGCCGCGCCGCCGCAGCGCAGCGATGCCGACTATGCCGCCGAGTTTCGAAGCGCTCTCGAGGAGGCGGTCCGCTTGCGCCTCAGGGCCGATGTTCCGGTCGGCTGCTATCTGAGCGGCGGTCTCGATTCCTGCTCGGTGCTCGGCCTTGCGGCGCGCCATCATCCCGAGCCGATCCGTGCCTTCACGCTGACCTTCGACCGCAGCGACTATGACGAAGGGGCGATCGCACAGGAGATGGCCGAGAGGGCCGGCGCTTCGTTTCACCCGATCCCGATCCGCCAGGAGGATTTGGCGGACCATTTCGCCGATGCCATCGCCCAGAGCGAGACGCTTTGCTTCAATGCCCACGGCGTCGCCAAATATCTGCTGAGCCGGGCGGTGCGCAATGCCGGCTACAAGGTCGTGCTGACCGGCGAAGGCTCGGACGAGATCCTCGGCGGCTATGCGCATTTTCGTCGCGACGTCCTGCTCCACAATCGCCAAGGGCAGGATCCGCAGGTCGTCGCGCGGTTGCTCGATGAGCTGAGCCGGCTCAATCCGGTGTCGCGCGGGCTGCTGCTGCCCGATGGCAATCCCGGATCGCTCGACACGGTGGAGCGTCTGCTCGGCTTTGTTCCGTCATGGATCGAGGCCTTCTCCGCCCGCGGCGAAAAAATGCGGACGCTACTCGGCAAGGACTTCATGAGGCGCTTCGGCGACCGGGAAAGCTTCCATACGCTGATGGGCGATAGCGACGTCCATGGCCAGCTCGCGGGTCGCGAGCCGCTTCACCAGTCGCTCTATCTGTGGGCCAAGACGCAGCTGCCGAACTATATCCTCACCATGCTGGGCGACCGCATGGAGATGGCGCATTCGATCGAGGGACGCGTGCCGTTCCTCGATCACCATGTGGTCGAGGTCATCCGCTCCCAGCCGGCGGCACAGAAGATTCGCGGCATGACCGAGAAATTCGTGCTGCGCGAGGCGGCGCGCGACGTCATCACCGATACGGTCTACCGCCGCCAGAAGCATCCCTTCCTGAGCCCGCCGGCGACCCTCAATCCCGACAAAGGCTTGAACGCGCTGGTGCAGGACACCCTGCGCGGGCAGGTGTTCGGCGCGATACCGTTTTTCGACCAGAAGGAGGTGATCAAGCTGCTTGATCGCCTTCCCGGCGCCGACGAAGGGGCGCGGGTGGCCTGGGACCAGCCCTTGATGATGCTCACCAGCGCCGCTGTCCTGCAGGACCGTTATGGTCTCGCGGCCTGATTGCTAGAACGGCTGGCTGTGGTGGTTGGGCAACAGTTGGGCGAAATCGCGATGGATCCTGTTCAATAGTCGGATTTCGCCCTGTTTCGGCTCCTTATCCGTCATTCAAATCGCGATAGAGCGGTTTTCGTGGCGGGGTAGGGCATGACCGAAGGTTCGGTGTTCCGCGTGGTGCTGATCAAGCCGACGCACTACGACGATGATGGCTACCCGATTCGGTGGCTGAGCTCCTATGTTCCCTCCAACACGCTCGCGGCGGTCTATGGGCTCGCCGAGGATGCGCGGCGCCGCAAGATCCTCGGCGAAAGCACCGAGATCGTGCTGCAGGCGCTGGACGAGACCAACACCCGGATCCGAGCTGATAGAGTCATTGCCGACATCAAGCGCGACGGCGGCCGCGGTCTCGTGGCGATCGTCGGGGTCCAGTCGAACCAGTTTCCGCACGCCGTCGATCTGGCAAAGCCCATCGCGGCCGCCGGCATCCCGGTGGCGATCGGCGGCTTCCACGTCTCGGGGTGCCTCGCCATGCTTCCGGCTCTGCCGCCGGAGATCGCCGAGGCGCAGCAGGCCGGCATCTCGCTTTTCGCCGGCGAGGCCGAGTGCGGCCGGCTCGATCAGGTTCTGACCGACGCCTTCAATGGCGCGCTCGCACCCCTCTACAACTTCATGAGCGACCTTCCCGGGCTCGTCGGCGAGCCGACGCCGTTCCTGCCGCGCGAGGCGACGTCCAAGGTGAGCTCGATGTTCTCGAGCTTCGACCTCGGCCGCGGCTGTCCGTTCCAATGCTCCTTCTGCACCATCATCAACGTGCAAGGCCGCAAGAGCCGCTTCCGCTCGCCGGACGATCTCGAGCGGATCATCATGGAGAACCACGCTCAGGGCATCCACGCCTTCTTCATCACCGATGACAATTTCGCACGCAACAAAGACTGGGAGATCCTGCTCGATCGGATGATCGCCTTGCGCAAGGCCCACAAGCTCAGGCTCAACATCATCATTCAGGTCGACACCATGTGCCACAAGACGCCGAACTTCATCGAGAAGGCGGCGGCGGCCGGTGTCAGGCGGGTGTTCATCGGCCTCGAGAACATCAACCCCGACAATCTGATGGCGGCCAAGAAGCGCCAGAACAAGATCACCGAATATCGCCGCATGCTGCAGAAATGGCGGGCCCATGGGGTGATCACCTATGCCGGGTACATTCTCGGCTTCCCGGCCGACACCAAGGAGTCGATTCTGCGCGATGTGGAGATCATCAAGAAGGAGCTGCCGGTCGACATCCTCGAATTCTTCTTCCTGACGCCGCTGCCCGGCTCCGAGGATCACAAGAAGATGCTCGAGGCCGGCGTGTGGATGGACGGCGATCTGAACAAGTACAATCTGAACAAGCGGGTGACCCATCATCCCAAGATGACCGATGCCGAATGGGAGGAGGCCTATCACGCCGCCTGGCAGAGCTGGTTCGATCCGGCCCATCTCGAGACGGTGCTCCGGCGCCACGCGGTGCTCAAGCGGCAAGGTCCTGGCCGCAAGCGGCTGCTCAGGATCCTGCGCTTCTGGAGCGAGTTCCAGCTCCTGTTCGCCGCCGAAGGGGTGCACCCTCTCGAGGGCGGCGTGCTGCGGATGAAGAACCGGCTCGACCGCCGGCCCGGCATGCCGATCGAGAACCCGCTCCTGTGGTATCCGAAGCTCGCCGGCGAGACTCTTCGCAAGCTCTGGGTCTATGGGTCGCTGCTCTACCGCAATTGGCGGGTCTATCGGCGTGTGCTCGCCGATGCCGAGCGTGGGCATTATCTCGATCTCGCCATCACGCCGCCTTCGGATGACGAGTTCGAGCAGCTTTCGATCTATTCCGGCACCTTCGGCGGCACCTCGGCCGTCGACAAGATGCACCGCGACAATCAGCGCCAGATCCGCGTGCGCGGCATCCGCGAGAAGGAAATGGAGTCGGTGGACAGCGGACATTAGGCAAGGCGAGGCAACCGCCGCCGACTGCCCCAGACTGGAGTCGCGGACCTGACAACCTGATGCTTATGCGCTAAGCTGTCGACTGTCTCCGAACTGGACAGCGAGTGCCATGCGCTACCTTGCAGGACTGTTCGCCCTGGTCGTGCTGCTTGTCTCTCCGGCAGCCCGGGCCGAACCCCAATGGATGACCCTGCCGCCCACCCCGGACCTGCCGACGGCAGCTCAGAGCGGCACGGCGCCCGTCAACGGCGTCAAGATTTGGTATGCCGTCTTCGGCGCGGGCGAGCCGGTGATCCTGCTGCATGGCGGGCTCGCCAATTCCAACTATTGGGGCCTGCAGGTGCGGGCCTTGCAGCCGCATTATCGCGTGATCGTGATGGACAGTCGCGGTCACGGCCGGAGCGCCCGCGACCAGCGTCCCTACAGCTACGACCTGATGGCCGAGGACGTCGTTGCGCTGATGGATTTCCTGAAGATCCCCAAGGCCGCCATCGTCGGTTGGAGCGACGGTGCGATCATCGGCCTCGACATTGCCATGAAGCATCCCGAGCGGCTGTCGAAGCTCTTCGCCTTTGCGGCCAATTCCGATCCGAGCGGCGTCGCCGACATCGCCGCAAGCCCGGTGTTCAACGCCTATATCGCCCGGGCCGAGAAGGAGTATCAGGCGCTGTCGCCGACCCCCGATCAGTACAAGCCGTTTCTCGACCAGATCGGCGAGATGTGGAAGACCCAGCCGAATTGGACCGCCGACAATCTCCGCGCCATCAAGGTGCCGACCTGGATCGTCGATGGCGATCACGACGAGGCGATCAAGCGCGAGAACACCGAGTTCATGGCCGCCAACATCCCCGCCGCCGGCCTTCTCCTGCAGCCCGAGGTCAGCCACTTTTCCTTCATCCAGGACAGCGAGCAGTTCAACGGTCATTTGCTGCACTTCCTGCAGCACGTGAAGACACAATAGCGCTCAAATAACCCCGTCGCGTCGTAATCCCTCGATCCTTGCTTCGCTGAGACCCCAGTCGCCGAGAGCCGCGCTATTGTGCTCCCCGATCTCCGGCGGTGGCCCCTGCACGGCCGTCGGCGTCGAGGAGAACCGTGGCGCCGGCGCCGGCTGAACCACCCCGGCGATTTCGACGAAGCTGTTGCGGGCGCGATTGTGGTGATGGGCGGGCGCCTCCGTCATGTCGAGAACCGGCGCGAAGCACGCATCGGTCCCCTCCAGGATCGCGCACCACTCGGCCTGCGACTTGCCGGCGATCACGGCGGCGATCCTCGCCGTGAGTGCCGGCCAGCTTTCGCGCGCCATCTGCGGCGAGGAAGCCAAGTCGGCAAGCCCGGTCTTCTCCAGCAGCAGCGCATGAAACTGCGGTTCGATCGCACCGAGCGCGATCCATTTGTCGTCGGCGCAGCGATAGACATTGTAGAACGGGGCGCCGCCATCGAGCATGTTGGTGGCGCGCTCCCGGCCATGCGTGCCGGCCGCGCTCATTCCATAGAAATGGGCCATGAGCGAAGCCGCTCCCTCGCACATGGCCGCGTCGACGATCTGTCCTTCGCCCGTCTGCCGCGCATGGATCAAGGCTGCCAGGAGCCCCATGGCGAGATAGAGCGCGCCGCCGCCATAGTCGCCGATGAGATTGAGCGGCACCACCGGCCGTTCGCTTGTGCCGATCGCATGCAATGCGCCCGATATCGCGATGTAGTTGATGTCGTGGCCGGCGGAATGTGCAAGCGGCCCGCTTTGCCCCCATCCCGTCATCCGGCCGTAGACGAGCCTCGGATTGACCTTGAGCGCCGCCGCGGGGCCGAGCCCCAGCCTTTCCATGACGCCGGGGCGATAGACCTCGAACACCATCTCGGCGCTCGCGAACAGCTCGAGACAGAGCGCGACCGCAGCCGGAGCCTTCAGGTCGAGCGCCAATGAGCGCCGCCCCCGCTGCGTGATCTGATGCGGAGCAGACGGCCTTGCATCCTTGCGGTCGATGCGGATGACATCGGCGCCCATGTCCGACAGCAGCATGCCGCAAAACGGTCCCGGTCCGATTCCGGCAAACTCGACGATGCGGATTCCGTTCAGCGGTCCCTGTCCCAAGCGAACCTCCCGTGCCCTGCAGGCTTGGCCGACCCGATCACGTCATGTTTCGAATCACCGGCACGGATAGGCCTTGACCAGGCTCTCCAGTGCCACGTCGGTGAACTCCCGGTTCATCAGCTCGGGATGCCGCTTGGCGAAGTCGAGAAACGTGCCGATGATCTGAAGCCGCGTGCTGTCCGGAGGAGGGCAGACGCGGAAGAAGCGGATGTTGCTTTCGTCCGCATAGACCACGATCCGCTGGATCACCTCGAAGGCGCCCCAGCACCACCCGGCCGAGTCGGTTTGCGGGATCGATGCGGTCTCCCCGTCGACCGCTGCCGCGGCGACGGTCTGACCGCATTTCGAAACCATCTCGCGGGCGGTTTCTGCTTCCGCGGTGGAAGGCAGAATCATCGACCCAAGAGCGAACGCTGCCAGAAAGAATCGCAATAGCCTTCATCCTCCTCTGACGCGAGTCGATCAGCGTTCGTGATGTTAACAGACTTTCCGGCTCAACGTTGCGAGCCACGATGTCGCTCGGGGGCAGGGAGGCTCGACCGTCAGCGGACAAGCGCCATGGCGCGCGCGATCTTCTCCGCGCCCCATCGGCGGACCGGCCCTGGCGGCGCACCGATCGACGCGATATCGGTGCCTTCGCCGGCCCGCAGCCTCACCGTTTGGCCGGCGGCGCGCACATCGACCGCGCCTCGCTCGACGAACACGCTGAAACTCTCCCCGAGCTCGCCGGCGAAGAAGCGCGTGCCCCTGGTGCCGATGATGCCGTAGGGACTCGTCACCGTCAGGCCGCGGCTGCGCCGCGTGGCAGTGTCGAGGAGGAGCGCGCCGCTCGTCAGCGCGACCGTGCCGCCGCCATCGGCGATGAGGCGATCGATCTTGATTCGGGCATTGGCGCTGAGGGACAGATTGGCGCTCCGGGCCAGCAGCGCCTTCAGCCGGGAATTGTCGCCGGTGCTCAGCGTCTCGCCGAGATGAACCGCCGATCGCACCGCCAGCGGTCGACGGTCATCGCCAAGCTCCGCGACCGCAATGCCCTTGACTTCGGACACCGCGCCGACCGCTCTGGCGGCGGCGCCTGCCGAACGCGCGGACAGGGAAAGCGGGATCAGCGACAGCAAGCTGAGTGCGTCGCGACGGCTGTAGCTCGTTGGTCCCCGAGGTCGGTTCATCGGACACTCTCCTTCATCGCCGTCACTCAGGCAACCTCTCGAAGCGGGGCCAACCCTGCCTGTCGCGCAAGGCGAACAGCACCTCATCGACCAGCGCTTCGCCATTGTCGCCATTCGTCATGACCACCGCCGCTTCGGCGGCAGCCGGAAAGGCGATCAGACCGCTCTTATAGCCGAGATTGTTGCCGCGCTTGAAGATGAACGTGCTGCCTTCCGCCGCGCCGAGCGCCACGCCGAGCCCGTAGCCGAGACCGTCGACGGAGGTGGCGAGCTGGGCATGATCCTGCCGCGCGAGAGCGGCGGCGGGGTCGCCGGCCGCCGCCCGGCAAAAGGCGGCAGCCAGGAGCAGGAGGTCGGAGGGCGTGCTCCACAGCCCCGCCGCTGCATGCTCCGGATAGAGATGGAATCCGCCGGCCACCGGCTCGCCCCTTCTGTCATGGGCAAGCGCCGGCCCTGTCGCGCCATGCTGCTTCGGCGTCGCGAAACGTGAGCGGCTCATGCCGAGCGGCTGGAGCACGAGGCGCGCGACGAGCTCGGTGAAGGATGTTTCGAGATGGTCCTCGAGCGCCGCTTCAAGGATCTGATAGCCGCCCCCGGAATAGGCCCGCACCGTCCCCGGCATTCCCACGACGGTCACCGGCGCATTGTTGGCGGGCGGCATGCCGGCCAATGTCTCCTTGAGGCTCGGCAGCGCCGCGCCGGCCGGGTAGCCGGCGAAGCCCGGCACATTGGTGCCGGCGGTCATGCCGAGCAGGCGGCGCAGCGTCAGCGAGCCGGCAGGCGGCTCCGGACCAGGCGGTGTCCAGCGATTGGTCATTGCGCGGGCGTCGTCATCGAGCCTCAACCTGCCGGCCCGCGCCAGCGCCAGCACCGTCAGGCCGGCCACCGTCTTCGAGATCGATGCCGCCTGGAACGCGCTCGTCGCTGTCACCGGATCGGCATGCGCCACGCTCAACCGTCCGACCGCATGGGTCAGCACCATGCCCTTGCTGTAGACGGCAAGGCTCAACCCCGGGACCTTGAGCGCCTGCTGGCGATCCATGAGTGCGAGCGGCATGCCGGGCAGGCCCGCCAGGAAGCTGCGTCGGGTCAGGCGGCCGAGGCTTTTGGTCGACATGGAATGGTTGCTCTGGCCAAGCGTGGATTATGGCATGCGAGCGGAGTATAGTCGCAATTTGCCGATGGCGAGTGCTTCCCGATGCTCAACCCAGCTCTCATTTTCGCCGAGGCGTTCAGCGACCGCCTGTCCGCCGTCTATGACCGGGCCTACGGTCGCCGCGAGCCGCGCTATTCCGAGATCATCCGTGAAGGCGCAAGGCTGGTCTTCGAGCGTCTCAGCCTGAGCGATGCGCTCTACCACAATGCCGAGCATACCGCCTTCGTGACGCTGGTCGGCCAGGACATGCTGCGGGGCTTGCGGCTCAAGCGCGAGGTGACGGCCGAGGACTGGCTGCATTTCACGCTGGCGACGCTGACCCATGACATCGGCTATGTCCGTGGCGTCTGCCAGGGCGACCGCGAAGGATCTTACGTGATCAACAGCCAGGGCGAGCGCTTCTCGCCGCCGCGCGGCGCTTCGGATGCGAGCCTCGCGCCCTATCATATCGATCGTTCGAAGATCGCCGTGCGCGAGCGCTTCGGGGTCCATCCGCTGATCAACGCCGAACGGCTGGCGCGGGCTATCGAGCTGACGCGCTTCCCGGTGCCGCAGGACGATGACCACCGGGAGACGGAGACCGAGGCGGGCCTCGTCAGGGCCGCCGATCTGATCGGCCAGCTTGCCGATCCGTTCTATCCGCGCAAGCTCAACGCGCTCTTCTACGAGTTTCAGGAGATCGGTCTGAATGACCAGCTCGGCTATCACAGCCCGGCCGACATCGCCGTGTCCTACCCGCGATTTTTCTGGACCAAGGTGCAGCCCCATGTGCCGGAAGCGATGAGCTGCCTCGCGCTGACCGTCGAAGGCCGCCAGTGGATTGCCAATCTCTATTCCAATGTCTTCGAGATGGAGCACCAGCTCCGCGTGATGGGGCCGGAATAGGCAGTAGGCAATAGGCAGTAGGGAAGTGCACCACTACGGCCTACTGCCTATTTCCTACTGCCTATTCGCCTACTGCCCCTCCACATGTAGCTTCAGCCTGGTCAGCGCATCGTCCCACTGGGAGGATACCTGCTCGAGATAGCTTTTGGCGTCGATGATCGCCCGCGGTTCCAACCGGAACAGGTTTTCACGTCCGACCCGCAAGCTGCGCACGATCCCGGCACGCGTCAGGACGCCGAGATGCTTGGTCATCGCCTGGCGCGACAGCCGGCTGCCGGCGGTGAGCCGGGCGATCGACTGAGATTCGCCGGCGGACA
>JBEVJH010000117.1:0-4531 GCA_040510355.1 Aestuariivirgaceae bacterium | reverse complement strand
AGCTTCACGCCGGTCTACAAGGGGATGACGCGCCATCTCGATGCCGGGATCCTGCATGATCGCGACCGGCGCTATGCCGATCACCTGATCGCGACGCTCGGCCGCCATGGCGACATCAAGGTCAGGCGCACCGAGCCCTATGGGCCCGGGGACGGGGTCACCCCCACGCTCAATCTCCATGGCGGGCGGCGGGGGCTCCTCAATGCGATGATCGAGATCCGCAACGACCTCATCACCGAAGAGGCCGGGCAGTCGGCCTGGGCCGGGCGGCTGGCCCAGGTGCTGAGCACTGGCCCGAATTGAAGCACACCATGCCAGAGCCAGATCGAGAGAGGGCATCATGCAGGGAATGTTGAGCTTGAGCGCGCTCGCCTCCGAGGTCGAGGCCGGCACCATCGACACCGTCGTGGCGGCTTTTCCGGACATGCAGGGCCGGCTGGTCGGCAAGCGGTTCCATGCGGGCTATTTCTGCGAGAGCGCGCATGACGAGACGCATGGCTGCGACTATCTGCTGGCCTGCGACATCGACATGGAGCCGGTGCCGGGCTACCAGGTGGCGAGCTGGCAGAAGGGCTATGGGGATTTCGTGCTCAAGCCCGATCTCGACACGCTGCGGCGCATCCCCTGGCTCGAGGGCACCGCGCTCGTCCTCTGCGACCTGCTCGACCATGACCATGAGCTGCTCGACCATGCGCCGCGCAGCATGCTGAAGCGGCAGATCGAGCGCCTCGCGGCGATGGACATGAAGGCCATGATGGCCTCCGAGCTCGAGTTCTTCCTATTCGACGAGAGCTATGACAGCGCCGGCGCCAAGAACTATCGCGGGCTGAAGACCGCCGGCAATTTCATCCAGGACTACCACATCCTCAAGACCACCCAGGAGGAAGGGGTGATGCGGGCGATCCGCAACGGCCTGCAGGCGGCGGGCATCCCGGTCGAGAACTCCAAGGGCGAATGGGGGCGCGGCCAGGAGGAGATCAATGTGCGCTATGCGCCGGCGCTCGACATGGCGGACCGCCATGTGATCCTGAAGAACGGCTGCAAGGAGATCGCCTGGGCGCATGGCAAGGCCATCACCTTCATGGCCAAATGGGACTACGGCCAGGCCGGCAACTCGGCCCATATCCATCAGTCGCTGTGGTCGAGCGACGGCAAGCGGGCGCTGTTCGCCGATGCGTCCGCCGAGCACGGCATGTCCGCCCTGATGCGCCAGTACATGGCGGGGCTGCTCGGCCATGCGCGGGAGATCTCCTATTTCCTGGCGCCCTACATCAACTCCTACAAGCGCTTCCAGGCGGCGACCTTCGCGCCGACGCGGGCGGTGTGGAGCTTCGACAACCGCACCGCCGGCTTCAGGCTGTGCGGGGCCAAGAGCAAGTCGGTGCGGATCGAGTGCCGGATGGGCGGCGCCGACCTCAATCCGCATCTCGCCTTCGCGGCGCTGCTGGCGGCGGGGCTCGACGGCATCGAGCAGAAGATGGAGCTCGAAGCGCATTTCGAGGGCGATGCCTATGTGGGGCAGGAGCTCAGGGAGATCCCGAAGACGCTGCGCGAGGCGATGCGGCTGCTCGACGAGTCGGCGTTTCTCAGGAAGGCATTCGGCGACCGGGTGATCGATCACTATGTGCACACGGCCTATTGGGAGCAGCTCGAATATGACCGGCGCATCACCGACTGGGAGCTGAAGCGCGGCTTCGAGCAATATTGAGGGGGCTTCTCGTGGTCACCGCCAATTTCAACTTCCCGACCAGCATCCGCTTCGGCGCCGGCCGGGTGAAGGACCTGCCGGCGCTCTGCCGCGAGGCCGGGATCGCCGCGCCGCTCGTGGTCACCGATCCGGCGCTCGCCGCGATGACCATGACGAAGGAGGTCGCGAAGGACCTCGAGGCGGCGGGGCTCAAGGTCCGGGTGTTCTCCGATGTCCGGTCCAATCCGGTGGCCGACAATGTCGCGGCGGGGGTCAAGGCCTATCGGGCGGGCCGGCATGACGGGGTGATCGCGTTTGGCGGCGGCTCGGCGCTCGATGTCGGCAAGGTGGTTGCGTTCATGCAGGGCCAGACCCGGCCGATGTTCGATTTCGAGGATGTCGGCGAGTGGTGGACCCGGGCCAATGCCAAGGCGATCGCGCCGGTGATCGCGGTGCCGACCACCGCCGGCACCGGCTCGGAGGTCGGGCGCGCCGGGGTGATCACGCAGCCCGAGACCCATGAGAAGAAGGTGATCTTCCACCCCGCCATGATGCCGCGCTTCGCCGTGCTCGATCCGGCGCTGACGGTGGGGCTGCCGGCGAAGCTGACGGCGGCCACCGGCATGGATGCGCTGGCGCACAATCTCGAAGCCTATTGCGCGCCGTTCTGGCATCCGCTCGCCAAGGGCGTGGCGCTCGAAGGCATGCGGCTCGTCAAGGAGAACCTGCCCGAGGCGGTGCATGCGCCGGCCAATCTCGAATCGCGCGGCGCGATGCTGGCCGCCTCGGCGATGGGCGCCACCGCCTTTCAGGGCGGGCTCGGCGCGATCCATGCGCTGTCGCATCCCCTCGGCGGGCTCTATGACGCCCATCACGGGCTGCTCAACGGGATCATCATGCCCTATGTGGTGGTGGCGAACCGCAAGAAGATCGAGCCGGCGATCGAGCGGGCCGCCGCCTATCTGGGCATACGCGGCCGGTTCGACGGCTTCGTCAATTGGATCGTCAAGCTCAGGCGCGCGATCGGCATTCCCAACAGCCTCGGCGAGATCGGCATCGACGGCAAGCGGGCCGCCGAGGTCGCCGCGATGGCGGTGAAGGACCCGACCCATGGCGGCAATCCGATCGCCTTCAGCGAGAAGCAGTACCAGGCGCTGCTCAGGCGGTGCATCAGGGGGGAGTTGCAGGTGTGAGGCAGTCGGCAGATAGGCAGTCGGCAGTGATTCGAGCCCTTCCCGACTGCCTACTGCCTACTGCCCACTTCATAGCCATACTCCGCCGCCATTGCGGCGAGGAACTCGAACAGGCTCTCGGCGAAGCTGCGGAACACCAGGAGCTCGAAGACGTCGGGCGCGGTCTCGGTGAGCTGGACGCCGACATGGGCCATCTGGGTCATGGCCACCTGGCCGGGGCGGAAGCGGGCCGGATGGAGGTCGACCGCGGTGCCCTTGGCGAGAACGGCGCGGGCGCGCGGGCCGGCAATGACGATGGCGACCCGGCCGTGGCTCTGGTCGACGAGCGAGGCGGTGTCGGCGAGCGCCGCCGCCAGGCGGCGATGGAGATCGCCGTCGCGTCCTCCCGCGGCAATGGCGAACCATTGCTCGGGCCCGGCCCAGCGCAACGCGAGATCCTGGGCGGCCGCCGATTGGCCGGGGCCGGGAGGCGCCAGCCCGAAGCCGTCGCGCAGGGCGGCATCCAGCGCCTCGCCCCGGCCCTTGCGGGCCATGATGGCGACGATCGACAGGGGATGGCGCAGCCCCAGCGTGACCGCGGGTCCGTCCGGCCCCTTGGCGCCATAGCGGCCGGGCGTGAGGGTCGCCCCGAACGGAGCCAGGCGCGGCGTCTCGGTTGCCATCTCAGCCATGGAGCTTCAGGTTCTCCCGATCGTAGAAGCAGGGGTTGGTCACCTCGACCAGCATCTGCGCATTGCGCAGATCGTCATAGACCTGGACGATCTCGCCATGGCGCTCGCGGCCACGCTTGAGGAGCGCCAGGCCGATCCATTGGCGGAGCATCGGCGAATAGGCGACCGAGGTGACATAGCCCTGATCGTTGTCGAGCGATGCCACGGCGCTTCGGGTGAGGAGATGGGCGCCGGAGCGCAGCTGCTGGTCGGGCTCGACCGGCTTGACCCCCACCAGCACATCGCGGTTGCCGGCCTTGAGCGCCTCGCGCTCGCCCATCATGCGGCCGATGAAATCCTTGTTGCGCGACACCATGCGGCCGAGGCCGAGATCCTCCGGCGTGGTGGTGCCGTTGAGCTCGCCGCCGGCGACATGGCCCTTCTCGATGCGCATGATCGACAGCGCCTCGACGCCATAGGGGACGATGCCGAAGCCGGCGCCCTCGCTCATCAGCAGCCGCGCCACGTGATTGCCATGGTCGGCCGGCACCGACAGCTCATAGGCGAGCTCGCCGGAGAAGGAGATGCGGAACAGCCGGCCGGGAATGCCACCGGCCACGGTCACCGCCTGGGCGCCGAGATAGGGGAAGGCGGCGTCGGACAGGTCCTCGGCGACCACCCGCTCGAGCAGGCGGCGGGCATTGGGGCCGGCCACCGCGATCTGCGCCCATTGATCGGTCACCGAGACATATTGCACGTCGAGCTCGGGCCACAGCGCCTGGTGGCAGAACTCGATATGCGACATGACGCGGGCAGCATTGGCGGTGGTGGTGGTGATGAAATAATGGCCGGGAGCAAGATGACTGACGGTGCCGTCGTCGAACAGGAAGCCGTCCTCGCGGAGCATCAGGCCATAGCGCGCCTTGCCGGGCTGAAGCGTCGAGAAGCCGTTGCAATAAAGCCGGTTCAACAGCGCGGTGGCATCCGGCCCCTGGAGGTCG
>JBEVJH010000116.1:0-3727 GCA_040510355.1 Aestuariivirgaceae bacterium | reverse complement strand
AGGCCGATTCGCCGCCCTGTGGGAAGGGCGGGTGCTAGTCTGCCTCGGCGTGATGGTCATCGGCGGCTCGCTCACCGGCTTCTCTATCTTTCTCTGGCTGGTGCGGGACTGGGGCGCCTTCCGCGCCGGCCTGTATGCCTTCGTCAGCCCGGTGATCGCAGTTGCGATCGGCGTCATCTACGCGCACGAGCCCTTCGGATGGGCGGAGGCATCGGGTATGGGGATCATGCTCGCAGCGACCGCGTTGGCGCTCACCGAGCGGCCACCTGTGCAGGTCGACCGAGACACCTCTTAAGCCGTTCGTGGTCAAGGCGCAGTCTGATTACTCCGAAGTTCGATCGCGCCGCCATCACGGCTTGTGCAGCAAGAACGCATTTGACTGCAGTGAGTCGGGAGCGGTCTACCGGGTCTTGCCGTAAGCAGAATCACAGTTCTAGATGTTTGATCCCAGGGTTTGATGGTGCACTCTTCACCTGGAGTGGAGGAACGCGCTATGGGCTAGGTTCTTCACGGCAGCGCCACAACGACGGAGGCGATCCGTCGAGCAATCCAGCATAGTCAAGCGAGTCTAAGGGTGCTCTCGTAGCGCTACGGGATCAACCCGAAGACAGTTGCCAAGTGGGAGAAGCGGACTTCGGTCGCCGACCAGCGCACGGGGCCGAAGGATCCCCGCTCGACGGTGCTGTCATTGAAGGACGAGGCGGTCATCGTCGCCTTTCGCCGACATACGCTCCTATCGCTCGACGACTGCCTCTACGCCCTCCAGGCCACGATCCCGCACCTGACCCGTTCGTCGCTGCATCGCTGCCTGCAGCGCTACGGCATCAGCCGACTGCCGGAGGTCGACGGCGACAAGCCCAAGCGGTCGCGCTTCAAGGCCTATCCGCTCGGCTATTTCCACATCGATTTGGCTGAGGTCCACACGGCGGAAGGGCGGCTCTACCTACTCGTCGCCATCGACCGCACGACCAAGTTCACCTTCGTCGAGCTGCACGAGAAGGCGACCCGGTGGGTTGCGGGTGACTTCCTCCGCCATCTCATCGAGGCGGTGCCCTACAAGCTGTACACGGTGCTCACCGACAATGGCACCCACTTCACGACACCCGGCAACGTTGCCGCGGCCGCCTCCATCATCAAGGAGGCGATCGCAGCCGGCGACACCTTCCGAGCCCACAACTTCGAGTCCGCCTGTGCCCGCAACGATATCGACCATCGCCTGACCAAGCCGCGGCACCCCTGGACGAATGGGCAAGTCGAGCGAATGAACCGCATGATCAAGGACGCGACGGTCAAGCGCTGCAACTACGACAGCCACGAGCAGTTCCGCGCTCACCTGGCCGACTTCGTCAGCGCCTACAACTTCGCACGCCGCCTGAAGACCCTCTGGGGTCTCACGCCCTACGAGACCATCTGCAAAGCATGGTCCGCAGAGCCCGGTCGCTTCAGGTCAAACCCGCTCCACCAAAAGCCGGGACCAAACATCTAGACTAGAGGCGCCGGAAAAACGGACGAGCCCCTTCCGACCTAACAGGTCTCTGGCGACCTCACCGCAGCGTCAGGGCGCGGGGCAGGTCCGAGAGTGGTTCGGCCCCATGCTCGGTGACAATGACGGTCTCGGATGCGCCGACGGTCCAGGCGCCATAGCTGCGCAAGGTCGCTGGCAGGTGAAAGACCATGCCTGGCTCGATCGGCCGGTCGACGCCGGTGAAGAGGCTGAGCAGACCACCCTCGCCCCAGTCAGGCGCGAAGGCGATACCCATCGAGTAGCCGATGCGCTTGCGGAAGGCTGGGCCGTAGCCCGCCGCGTCGATGATGGCTTGGGCGGCCTCGTGAGGGACGGAGCAGGGCCGGCCCGGTCGTATTGCGTCGAGGGCCGCGTCGAGGGCTCGCAGCGCGCAATCCATCATCCGCCGCGCCTCGGACGGCGGCTCGCCGATCCAGACGCTGCGCATCATTGCCGCATGATAGCGGGCATGGCTGCCTGCAAGTTCAAGGAACACCGCGTCGCCCGCTTCCAACCGGCGCCGGCGCCACGTCATGTGTGGCAGCCCGCTGCGGGGGCCGGACGAGATCAGGGGCTCCATCGCCATCGCCTCGGACCCGGCCGTCGTGGCGGCAGCAAGCATGGCGGCAGCGACCGCATTCTCGTCGTTGCCCACTGTGCAGGCGGCGATGCCGGCCGCGAGCCCGGCCTGCGCGTAACGGGCGGCGGCCCGGATCGCCTTCAGCTCGACCGCTGATTTCACTGTCCGCAGCGGGCCAAGGAGGCCCGACCCGTCCGGAACCGGGTCGATGCCGAGCGCCATGCCGATCCGCGCCGCCAGGGCGGGCGAGACGAACCAGCCGTCCCGCTCCAGCGCCAGCCGGGCGAAGCCTCGGCGACGCACGAGAGCGGCCAGGGCGTCGGCCGGGTCGGTCCCGTCCGGATAGGCCTGGATGTCGTCGAGCCAGGTATTGGCCGCCGCCCCCGACAATTCGAGCTGGCGCACCAGCAAGGCCGGCTCTCCCTCCACCGGCAGCACGAGGGCCTGAAAGGCGAAGTAGCCCGCCGTCTGGCGGCCGGTCAGCCAGTAGATCGCCTCCGGACCGGTCACCACCAAGGCATCGTGGCCGGCGGCGGCGATTGCAGCCCGTGCCGCCATCTGCCGCGCGGCGAACTCCGCCTCCGGGAAGGCTGCCTCACAGCCGCGCAGGTTCGCAAATTCATCCATCGCGCCGCCACACCTTAAAATTCGCTCAGGCGGCGAATGATGCCCAGCTTGAAGTTTTCGAGATGAGCCGCGATGGCATCGGCCGCCGCCGCCGCGTCCCCGGCTCGCAGGGCGGCGACCACCGCCAAGTGCTCGCGATGCACTGCCTCGAACCGTTCGGGCATCCGGCTCAGGTTGAACATCTGCGTCTTGAGCCGCAGATCCTTAATCGTCTTGGCCAGGATCGCATTGTGACTGTGATCGGCGAACAGTTCGTGGAAACAGCGGTCGACCTCCCAGTTGCCCGGGGCATCCGGATCCCCCGCCGCCAGGAGCGCCTCGATCTGTCCCTGTAAATCCTCCAGCACGGCGTCGGCGATCCGGCCCGCGGCGAGCACGACGCTCTCCCGTTCCAGCAGGCGGCGGACGTGCAGGATCTCGATCAGCTCGCGCAGGGAAAACTCCTTCACGACGAGCATCCCGCCGGGCTGCCGCTCGATCAGGCCCTCGGTCTCCAGCCGCGACATCGCCTCGCGGGTCGGCGTGCGCGAGATGTCGAGCATCTCGGCGAGGCGACGCTCGTGCAGCACGGTCCCGGCCGGAAGGTCGCGCCGCACCAACATGTCGAGCAGCTTGTCATAGGCCATCTGACCCAGGCTCTGTTCGCGCCGGGCGTTGAGCGCCGTCGTGTACGACGATGCGTCAAGGGTCTTCATCGATTCCTCCCGGAGCGGCCGGCCGGGCCGCCCCCGTCTTCCTGTCGGTATGCCGTGTCGCAGCGGCCTTTCACATGGCATTCGTGCGGATCGGCTCCTTCGGCGCCGGGTCATAGCCGATCAGCGGGGTGACGAGCTTGGCATAGGTGCCGTCGGCGACTATCTCGGCCAGAGCTTTGTTGACGGCAGCATGCAGGTTCGGCTTCCCCTTCTTGATGGCAAATCCCTTCTGGATGGTGCTGAGCGGGGTCTCGATCATCACCAACGGCAGCTTGCGGGCCTTGATCGCGTAGTTGCCGGCCACCGCGTCGTTGATCACCG
>JBEVJH010000115.1:0-8295 GCA_040510355.1 Aestuariivirgaceae bacterium | reverse complement strand
CATCGACGATGCGCTCGCCGCCGGTGCGCGGCGTCCCGACATGCACCGCATATTCGTTGATCCGGACGTTGTCCTGCCTGACCTGGGCGAGCAGCCCGATCAGCGGGCTCGAAAACGGCACGACGTCGACAAGCCGCAGCCGCTTCAGCACGCTCTGGCTGGTGGCGAAGAAATATTCCGCCGCGCCATTGGCATAGGTGATCGCCTGCGCGGCATCCATCACGATCACCGGACAAGGCAATGCCTCCATCAGATTTGAAGCAGCAATGCTCATAAATTGTGCAAAGATCCGCCGTGATTAGTTTTGCGGCAGCCAACCTAGCGCGACCATGAGAGGCGAACAACCCGTCAAATGGACGCGACTTGAGCGAATAGGGAGTAGCGAATAGCGAGTAGTTAGATTCTATTCGCTATTCGCTATTCGCTATTCGCTAAGGGTCAAGGAGCACCTCCGTATGACAACCGCCGCCATCATCGTCGCCGCCGGCTCCGGCAGCCGTGTTGGGGGAGATATTCCCAAGCAATATCAGCTTCTTGGCGGAGTTCCGGTGCTCCGGATGACCACCCTCGCCTTCGCCCGCCATCCCGCCGTCGACCGCATCCAGCTGGTGATCGGCGACGGTCACGAGGCGCTCTGCCGCGCGGCGCTGGAGGGGCTCGACCTGCCGCCGCCGGTGCTCGGCGGCGCCACCCGCCAGGACTCCGTTCGTAACGGCCTCGAGGCGCTGGGGGCGCAGCCGCCGGAGCGCGTGCTGATCCATGACGCGGCACGGCCCTTCGTCAGCGACATCCTGATCTCGCAGGTGATCGCGGCGCTCGACGACCATCCGGGAGCCATTCCGGGGCTGCCGGTCGCCGACACGCTGAAACGCGTCGAGAGCGAGATTGTCCGGGGCACCGTTAACCGCGCCGGCCTGATGGCGGTGCAAACGCCCCAGGGTTTTCGCTACGACCTCATCCGGGCCGCGCACCGCCGCGCCGCCGAGGAGCAGGTCAACGGCATGACCGACGATTCATCCATTGCCGAATGGGCCGGCCTGACCATTGCCGTGGTGGCCGGCGCAGCCGAGAACCGCAAGCTCACCACCGCCGCCGATCTGACCGATGCCGCGCGGCGCCTGAGCGCCGAGGCCATGCTGGGGACCGGCGACATCCGGGTCGGCCAGGGCTTCGACGTCCATGGCTTCGAGCCGGGCGACGCCGTCATGCTGTGCGGCGTCCGCATCCCCCATGACCGCCGCCTCTCGGGTCATTCCGATGCCGATGCGGCGCTCCACGCCCTGACCGATGCCATTCTCGGCGCCATCGGCGAAGGCGACATCGGGGTCCATTTCCCGCCCTCCGACCCGCAATGGCGCGGCGCCGACTCGGCCGTCTTCCTGCGCCATGCCGTGCGACTGCTGGCGGCGCGCGGCGGCCTCATCGCCAATGTCGACATCACCATCGTCGCCGAGGCGCCGAAGATCTCGCCCCATGTCGCCGCCATGCGGGAGAGGCTTTCGGCGATCCTCGGGATCAAGCAGGACCGGATCGGAATTAAGGCCACGACCAGCGAGACGCTGGGATTCACCGGACGCCGCGAGGGCCTCGTTGCCATGGCCACCGCCACCGTCCGGCTACCTTGGGAACCATAGAGCATGGAATTCGATCGCAAGCTCATCCGCGAGGTCAAGGACGTTCTCGACCGCTGCCGCGACGGCGGGCTCATGCTGGCGACGGTGGAGAGCTGCACCGGCGGCCTGCTGGCGGCGGCGCTGACGTCCGTCCCCGGCTCCTCGGCGGTGGTCGAGCGCGGCTATGTGACCTACTCAAACGCCGCCAAGACCGAGATGGTCGGCGTCCCCGAGGCGCTGATCCGCCGCGACGGCGCGGTGAGCGAGACGGTCGCCCGGGCCATGGCCGAAGGCGCGCTCGAGCGCTCGCCAGCCGACATCGCGGTCGGCATCACCGGCATTGCCGGGCCGGATGGCGGCACCAGGGAAAAGCCGGTCGGCCTCGTTCACATCGCTGCAGCACGCCGCAATCATGCTACACTTCATCGCCGCATGCTGTTCGGTGAGCAGGGTCGCGATCGCATCCGCCTGCTTGCCGTCCGCACGGCGCTGGTGATGGTGGTGGCGCAGATCGACTCGGGCGGGCTTGTCGCATGAAGGGAAGGGTACTCCTGGCACTGGCAGGTCTCGGGACAGTCGCCGCCCTGACCCCGCCGGCCGCCCAGGCTGCCGCCTTGAGCGACATCGCCGGCTACCGGCAGATCGCCGAGAGCGAAGCATTGCGGGCCGGCGTCCCGCGCCAAATCGTCGATGCCGTCATGCGGGTCGAGAGCGGCTACAATCCTTTCGCCTCAGGCCTCGCCGGCGAGGTCGGCCTCATGCAGATCATGCCCAGCACCGCCGCCATGCTCGGCTTCCGCGGCACCATGGACGAGCTCCGCGAGCCGAGCACCAATATCAGGCTCGGGGTCGCCTATCTGGCCCAGGCCTGGCGGCTGGCCGGCGGCGATCTCTGCACCACCGTCATGAAGTACCGCGCTGGCCATGGCGAGACGCGCTTTTCCTTCCTCTCAGTCGAATATTGCCGCCGGATCCGGGCCCATCTCGCGACCCTCGGCTTCCCGATCGAGGGTCCCCTGCCGCCCGCCAGCTTCGGCGTGCCGGTGCCGGTCCTCACCGATGCCGCGTTCACCGCCGATGCCGCCAACCCCGGCGCCGGTTCGGTCAAAAAGAAGAAGCGGGACTGCTTCCGCCGCGTCCAGCAGCCCGGCAAGCGCTTCGGCACCTGCATCTCGAGGGCCAGTTTCGCCGCAATGGGGTTGCTGAGAGGATCGCGCGTGGTGAGCAGCGAATAGTGGTCGGGCCGCCGCGCTTGGCGAACCATCACCAATGCCTCATTGCCGAGGAACCAACGATACGGTGTTCGCCGAAGCATCGGCGGGCGAGCTGTGGCATCGTCACGGTCCAAGGAGCGATAGAATGACCACGCATGGAAAATTCGCCGCGGTCGCCGCCCTCGCCGGCGATCCGGCGCGGGCCGGCATGCTGCATGCCCTGCTGGGCGGCCGCGCGCTGACCGCCTCGGAGCTCGCCGCGGTCGCCGGAGTCACGCCGCAGACCGCCAGCGGCCACCTCGCCCGTCTCACCGCCATCGATCTGCTCAGCGTCATCAAGCAGGGGCGTCACCGCTATTATCAGCTGGCCTCGCCAGCCGTCGCCCGCATGATGGAGGCGATCATGGAGGTGGCATCGATCGAGCCCTCGTCGCGCAAGCGCCTGGTCACCGGCCCGCGGGATGAAGCGCTGCGGGCCGCCCGCATCTGCTACGACCATCTGGCCGGCCAGCTCGGCGTCGCCCTGGCCGATGCGCTGGTTGCCGCCGGCCACGCCGAGCTCTCCCGGGAAGGCGGCATCGTCACCGAGCGCGGCCTGCGGTTCCTGGGCCGGATCGGCGTTCAAGCCGAAGCCCTGACGCCGAAAAATGGCAAGCGGGCCCGCCGCGCCCTGTGCCGCCCGTGCCTCGATTGGAGCGAGCGCCGGATCCATCTCGGGGGATCGCTCGGCGCCGCCATCTGCCGGTTGAGCCTCGATGAGGGTTGGATTCGCCGCATCGACGGCACGCGTGCGGTGTCGATCACGCCGTCGGGCCGTCGTGCCTTTCGCGAGCAGTTCGGCGCGGCCCTCTGATCCCGCTCACTCGGGCGCGCGCAGCCGGTAGCCGACGCCGGTCTCCGTCAAGATGTAGCGCGGCTGCTCCGGATCCGGCTCGATCTTCTGGCGGAGCTGGCGGACATGGACGCGCAGGTTCTGCACATCCGCCACGCCGCCCCACACTTCCCGCATCAGGGCCTGGTGGGTCAGCACGCGTCCGGCATGCCTGACCAGCGTTCGCAGGATCTCATATTCGCGCGGCGACAGCTTGACCTCGCTGTCGCCGAGCTTCACCACCCGCCGCACCAGATCGACCGACAGGTCACCGACCTTGAACACCGGCCGCTCGCCTTGCTCCTGCAGCCGATGGCGCAGCGCCACTTTGATGCGGGCGATCAGCTCGTTCATGCTGAACGGCTTGGTCACATAGTCGTCGGCACCGAGCTCCAGCGCCTGCACGATCCCCGCCTCGTCGGTGCGGCTCGACAGCACGACCACCGGCACGTCGATCCCGGCACCGCGCAGATCCTTGAGGAGATCGAGGCCGTTGCGATCCGGCAGCCCGAGATCGAGCACGACGAGATCGGGCTTCTCGCTCTTGAGATACGCCTCGGCCTGTCCGGCACTGGCCGCCTCGGCGATCGCATAATCCTGCGTCGCGAGACCGGTTCTGAGCAGGCGCCGGATCGGCGGCTCGTCATCGACCACGAGAATCTTTACCGCAGGAGCGCTCATGCGACCTCGTCGAGTTGCGGCGCATCGGTCGGGACCGGCAGCTTGATGGTGATCACCGCGCCCGAGCGGTCGGGCCGATTGGCAGCCTCGATGGTGCCGCCCATCGCCTCGATGAAGCCGCGGCAGATCGGCAGGCCGAGCCCGGTGCCCGCCCGCACCCGATCGCCCTTGCGCACACGGTAGAACTTGTCGAAGATCCGCTCGCAATCCTCCGGCGGAATGCCATCACCCTCGTCGAGGATCTGCAGCACCACCTTGCCCTGGCTCTGCCACGCCTTGAGGCGGATCGTCGAGCTCGCCGGCGCGTATTTCGCGGCGTTGTCGAGAATGTTGAAGAGCACCTGCTCGAACAGCACCGCATCGAGCTTCAGCATCGGCAGCGTGCCGGCGATCTCCACCTCGAGCCGGTGCTGCGCCAGCACCTTGCTCGCCCGCTGCAGCGCGCTGCCGACGATCTCGCCGACATCATGCAGCGTCCCTTGCGGCTCGATGGCCCCCGATTCGATCCGCGTCATGTCGAGGAGATTGGCAATGAAACGGTTGAGCCTGTCGGCTTCCTCCTGCACCGTCGCGACGAGATCGCGCTTGGCCGCCTCGGTCAGGACATTGGTGAAATCGCGCAGCGTGCCGGCCGCGCCGATGATCGAAGCGAGCGGCGTCTTGAGATCGTGCGAGATCGAGGTGAGGAGCGCCGAGCGCAGCCGGTCGGCCTCGAGCGACAGCTTCGTGCGGTCGGCATCGGCGGCAAGGCGCACCCGGTCGACCGCCAGCGCCGCCTGATCGATCAGCGCATCGAGCAGCCGCTGCTGCTCCGGCGTCAACAGCGGCCCTTCCTTGTTGCTGTCGATGCCGATCACGCCGACGACGCCGCGGCCGGTCCGCATCGGGATGAAGAGCCGCTTGGCGCCCGGCAGGGTGTCGCTGCCGCGGCCAGCCGTACGATTGTTCTCGAACGCCCATTTGGCGGCCGCGACGTCGGCATCGTCGAGAGTGTCCTCCGGCGGATAGCCGGTCCTGACCGTCAACTCCTCGCCCTCGGCGAGCAGGATCACCACCTGCACCTTCAGCATCGAGGCGATCTGGAAGGCGGTGGCCCACAGCACATCGTCGAGCGCGGCCGTGCCGGCAAGCTTGCGGCTGAACAGATAGAGATCCTCGGTCGTCTTGGCGCGTTGACGCGCCACCACCGCCTGGCTGCGCACCCGCGCGGTCAGATTGCTGGCGATGACGGCGATCACCAGGAAGAAGAACAGGGCGACGACGTTCTCCGGCTCCGCGATGGTGAAGTTGTAGAGCGGCGGCAGGAAGAAGAAATTGAATGCCAGCATGCTGACGATCGAGGCGTAGAGCGCCGGCATCAGCCCATAGGTGATGGCGCTCGCCAGCACTGCGGTCAAAAACACGAGCGCGATGTTCTGGACCGCCAGAACCTCGTCGAGGATCATGCCGCAGCCGAGCGCCACGGCGACGAAGGCGGTGCTCCAGGCAAAGGGCAGGATATCGGCCTCGACCGATTCCCGCCGCGCCGCCGTCCGGTTCGACAGCGCGGTATCGGGATCGCGCGGCGCGACGACATGCACGCTGATCGCGCCCGCCCGCCGCATCAGCTCATGCGTCACCGACCCTCTGATAAGCTCGGCAAGCCGCGACTTTCGCGATTTGCCGATGACGATATGGGAGACGTTGTTGGCCTCGGCATAGCGCATGATCTCTTCCACCGGATCGTGCCCGGGAACGATCGCCGTCTCGCCGCCCAGCTGCTCCGCCAGCCGGAGCGTGTCGGAGATCCGGTCGCGCTCCTCCTCGCTGAACCGCAGCGAGCGCGTGGTCTCGACGTGGAAGGCCGTCCACGGCGCCCGCAGCCGATCGGCCATGCGGCGGGTGTAGCGCACCAGCGACGCCCCGCCCGGCCCCTCGTCGATGCACACCATCACCCGGTCGCCGGCCGGCCACGGGCCGGAGATGGCATGCGCCTGCATATGCGACAGCAGCTGCTCGTCGACCCGCTGCGCGGTTCGCCGCAGTGCCAGCTCGCGCAGCGCCGTCAGGTTTCCCGGCGAGAAATAGTGATCGAGCGCCCGCCTTGCGGTCTGCGGCACATAGACCTTGCCCTCCTTGAGGCGCTGGATCAGATCGTCCGGCGTGATGTCGATCACCTCGATGTCGTCGGCGCGGTCGATGATCGAATCGGGGACGGTCTCGCGGACCCTGACCGAGGTGATCTGCGCGACGATGTCGTTCAGGCTTTCGATATGCTGGATGTTGACCGTGGTGTAGACGTCGATGCCCGCCGCCAGCAGCTCCTCGACGTCGCGATAGCGCTTCGGATGGCGGCTTCCCGGGGCATTGCTGTGCGCCAGCTCGTCGACCAGGACGATTTCGGGGCGGCGGCGCAGGATGACGTCGAGATCCATCTCCTCGAGGGTCGAATTCTTGTAGGCGACCCGCCGCCGCGGGATGATCTCGACACCCTCGAGCAGAGCCTGCGTCTCCTTGCGCCCATGGGTCTCGGCAATGCCGACGACCACATCCACGCCCTCCTGGCGCTTGGCGCGCGCCGACTGCAGCATCTCGAAGGTCTTGCCGACTCCGGGCGCTGCCCCGAGAAAGATCTTCAGCCGCCCCTGTCCCTCGCGCCGGGCATTCTCCAGGAGCGCCTCGGGCGAGGGTCGCTTGTCATGATTTCGGCGGTTCTCGGCCATCGCCCTCGACAGTTTTCAAATCCGCAAGCCTTGTCAACTCGCCATCTGGTCGAGCGCCAGGTTCAACAGCAGCACATTGACCCGCGGTTCGCCCAGCACCCCCAGGACCCGCCGCTGGATATGCGCCTCGACGAGCTGGCGCAGCCGCTCCTCCGGAAGGCTGCGCGCCTTGGCGATGCGCGGCACCTGGAAGAAGGCGGCCTCCGGCGAGATGTCCGGGTCGAGACCGCTGCCCGTCGTCGTCACCAGATCGATCGGCACCGGCATGTTGGGGTTCTCCTGCTTCAGCCGGTCGACGTCCGCGGCGACGCGAGCCGCCAGCGCCTTGTTGGTCGGCCCGAGATTCGATCCCATGGAATTGGCGGCATTGTACGGCTGGACCACCGACTTCGAAGGATCTGCCGGGTCGGGTCCGGTGGTGACCGAGGGACGGCCGTGGAAGTAGCGCTCGCTCTTGAACTCCTGGCCGATCAGCGCTGAGCCGACGACCTTGCCGTCGCGCTCGATCAGGCTGCCTTCGGCCTTGTCCGGGAACAGCGTGACGGCGACACCGGTCATGGCGAGCGGATAGATGAGGCCGGTGATGACCGTCAGCACGATCAGCATCAGGATGGCCGGGCGGATTTCCTTCAACATGAGGTCTATCTCCTTCAGACGAGGCCAAGGGCGCCGACGGCGAGGTCGATCAGCTTGATGCCGACGAACGGCAGGATGATGCCGCCGAGGCCGTAGATCAGCAGGTTGCGCCGGAGCAGCGGCCCGGCGCCGATCGGACGGTACTTCACCCCTTTGAGGGCCAGCGGGATCAGCGCCACGATGATCAGGGCGTTGAAGATGATGGCCGACAGGATGGCGCTTTCCGGCGTCGCCAGGCGCATGACGTTGAGCGCCTGCAGCTGCGGATAGAAGGCAAGGAACATCGCCGGGATGATGGCGAAATATTTGGCGACGTCATTGGCGATCGAGAAGGTCGTCAGCGCACCGCGGGTCATCAGCAGCTGCTTGCCGATCTCGACGATCTCGAGGAGCTTGGTCGGATTGGAGTCGAGGTCGACCATGTTGCCGGCCTCGCGCGCCGCCTGGGTGCCGGTGTTCATCGCCACTCCGACATCGGCCTGCGCCAGCGCCGGCGCGTCATTCGTGCCATCCCCGGCCATCGCCACGAGCTTGCCGCCGGCCTGCTCCCGGCGAATGAGATTGAGCTTCTCCTCGGG
>JBEVJH010000114.1:0-11044 GCA_040510355.1 Aestuariivirgaceae bacterium | reverse complement strand
GCGACCATGGTCGGCGGCGCCAGCGCGGGCGGCGGCGTGGCCTCGCCCTCGGACTTGTCTTGCGGCTCGACGGGGCGCGCCTCGCCCTCGGGCTCGGCCGTGATCTCGCCACGCCCGATTGCCGTGACATGGGCCACGCCATGATCCCGGAGGATGCGCTGGACGCCACGGATGGTGTAGCCCTCGCCATAGAGCAGCTGGCGGATGCCGTTGAGCAGGTCGACGTCGTTGGGCCGGTAGTAACGGCGCCCGCCGCCGCGTTTCATCGGCCGGATCTGCGTGAAGCGAGTCTCCCAGAACCGCAGAACGTGCTGCGGCACGTCGAGCCCGTCAGCCACCTCGCTGATGGTGCGAAAAGCTTCCGGCGCCTTGTTCAATCCGCCTCGCCTCCGTTCGCGAGACCGTTGACCCGGTTCTTCATGACCTGACTCGGCCGAAAGACCAGGACGCGGCGCTGGGTGATCGGCACCTCCTCGCCGGTCTTGGGATTGCGACCCATGCGCGCCCGCTTCCAGCGCACGATGAAGGTTCCGAAGGAGGAGAGCTTGACATTCTCCCCGGTCGCGACCGCATGGGCCACGACGTCAAGAACCGTTTTTACCAGCTCCGCTGAATCGCTTCGTGACAAACCGACCTGGCGATGCACTGCCTCGCTCAGGTCCGCGCGGGTGAGAGTGTTACTCACGGGCCAACCCCCCGTCTCAGAGAGTTGAGGTTATCTTTCAGGGGGTTAGGGGTCAATACGCAATCGACCCGAAGCGCTCAAAGTGATGCTACCAACGGGCCAGCACCGCACCCCAGGTGAAACCGCCGCCCATCGCTTCCATCAAGACCATGTCGCCCGGCTTGATTCGACCGTCCTTCACCGCAACATCGAGTGCCAGCGGGATCGACGCGGCCGAAGTATTGCCATGAGAATCAAGCGTGATTACCACCCGATCGATCGGAATGCCGAACTTCCGCGCGGCACCGTCGAGGATGCGGGCATTCGCCTGATGCGGCACGAACCAGTCGATCTCGGCACCGGTGATGCCGGCGAGGTTCAGGGTTTCATGCATCACGTCGGAAATGTTGGTCACGGCATGGCGGAACACGTCCTTGCCTTCCATCCGCAGCACCCCCACCGTCTTGGTGGTGGAAGGCCCGCCATCGACATAGAGCTTGTCCTTGTAGCGGCCGTCGGAGCGGATCACGGCCGCATGAATTCCGCGCTGCTCGAGCCCCTCGCCGGTGTCGTCGCGGGCGCGCAGCACGACCGCGCCGGCACCGTCGCCGAACAGGACGCAGGTCGCGCGGTCCGACCAGTCGAGAATGCGGGAAAAGGTCTCCGAGCCCACCACCAGCGCCGATGACGCCGTGCCGGCGCGCAAAAAGGCATCGGCGGTGGTCAGCGCATAGACGAATCCCGAGCACACCGCCTGAACGTCGAAGGCAGCGCCCGTGGTGATGCCAAGGCCGGCCTGGACGGCCGCCGCCGTTGCCGGGAAGGTGTTGTCGGGGGTCGAGGTGGCGAGAATGATGAGGTCGATTTCATCGGCGGCGGCACCGGCGTGATCAAGCGCCGCCCTGGCGGCCGCGATGCCGAGGCTGGCCGTGGTCTCCCCCGGCCCGGCAATCCGCCGCTCGCGAATGCCGGTGCGCTCGATGATCCATTCGTCGCTGGTGTCGACCATCCGGGCAAGATCGTGATTGGTCAGGACGCGCTCCGGAAGCGCCGACCCCACCCCTTCGATGACCGCCCGCCGCCGCTGCATCGTCAGACCCCGGCCCCCGCCTCGGCGACGGGGCCAGGCGACAGCATCGATTTCACGGCCATGTCGGCGGCAATCTTCTCGACGATGCGGTTCTCGACCATGTCGACCGCGACATCGATCGCCGAGGCGAAGCCGAAGGCATCGGTGCCGCCGTGACTCTTGACCACGACGCCGTTCAGCCCGAGGAAGACGCCGCCATTGCGGGTCCGCGGGTCCATCTTCTCGCGGACCGCCTCGAAGGCCCCCGCCGCCATATAGGCGCCGATCCTGGCGATGAGCGAGCGGTTGAGGGCCTGCTTGAGATAGGCGGTCAGTTGGCGGGCCGTGCCTTCGGCGGTCTTGAGCGCGATGTTGCCGGTGAACCCCTCGGTCACCACCACATCGACGGTGCCCTTGCCGAGGTCGTCGCCTTCGACGAAGCCGACATATTCGATCGGCAGCCTGAGCTCGCGCAGCCGCCGGCCGGCTTCCTTGACCTGCTCGATGCCCTTGATCTCCTCGACGCCGATGTTGAGCAGGCCGACGGTCGGCCGCTCGATCCCGAACAGGCAGCGTGCCAGCGCCTCGCCCATGATGGCGAAATCGACGAGCTGGTCGGCGTCGGCGCCGATCGTCGCCCCGACATCGAGCACGATGCTTTCACCCCTGAGCGTCGGCCAGATCGCCGCAATGGCCGGGCGGTCGATCCCCGGCATGGTGTCGAGAATGACCTTGGCCATCGCCATCAGCGCGCCGGTATTGCCGGCCGAAACCGCCACATGCGCCTCTCCGCGCTTCACCGCCTCGATCGACTGCCACATGCTGCTGACGCGCCTGCCGCGCAGCAGCGCCTGGCTCGGCTTGTCCTCCATGCCGACCGCAATCTCGGCATGGTGAACCGACGCCTTGGCAGCCACGGCCGGATATTGCGAGAGGAGGCTGCGAATCCGCGCGGCGTCGCCATAGAGCTTGAGCTCGATATCCGGATGGCGGCTAAGCGCCAGGGCCGCGCCTGAAAGCACCATATCGGGCCCGAGGTCGCCGCCCATCGCATCCAGCGCTATTACAACCTGCTCAGCCATTCACACACGCATCGGCTTCGGTCCTGAGCGGTTGCACCGCTGCTCTGAAGTCGCGGGACAATAGCGCGAGACAGCCGGCGAGCAAGAGCCAAGGTGACGCCACCGCCTCTATTCTCCACGGTCTTTCGACTTTACGAGCTTCCGCAAAGCGGCGAAGGGGCCAGTGCCCCGCGGTTGCTCGTTCTCAGGTTGCACGGCGCCGAACTCCGCAGCCATCTCGGCGCCGGGCCTGCGCGGATAGGGATCGATGTTGAGCGCCAGCTCCTCGGCCGCCAGCTCGCCGAGATCGATGCTGCCGCCATTGACGATGTCGGGCTCATCGCCCTCGAGCTCCTCGACATGATCGCGCCTGGCGCCCTCGGCAATGAAGAATCGCTCCACTGGGAAAACAAGCTCAACGGGGAACGGGTCGAGGGTGATGACGCAGCGCTGCACCAGCTCTGCGGTCACGCTGCCCTGAACGTGGATTCTCCCCCGCCGCCAGGGAGTGATGTGAAATTCGGCGGCAAAGCTCAGAATCTCCGGCAGCTCGAAGCGCCGCGCCAGCGCCGCGCGCTCGGTCTCGTCGGCCTCGATCGGCTCGTCGAGGCCCGACTCGGGAATGCGGTCGACCGGGATCAATCGGGAGAATTCTGGCGTCACGGAGCTCATCGTCGGTCCTCCCCCGTGGCCAGATCGGGGAGAGCGCCCTCGGCCAGCGCCGCGACCGGCAGCGCCGCCAGCGCCGCCCTGAGGGCCATGGCGTGGTCCGCCACCAGCCTCACATCGGCGCTGGGCGGAGTTCCGGCGGGAAAGAGGTTGCGCGCCAGAACCTGGGCGACAGCAGCCGGCGGATCGGTGCCGGCAAACGCCTCACGATAGGCCAGTGCGCGGCCGTAATAGACGCCCGCCATGGTGTGCATCCGCTTGGCGACGCTCAGGTCGCCGACCCCCATTTCCCGCAGATTCCGGTCCATGTCGGCGAACATGGTCTCGAGCAGCGCCTGAGAGAAGGCCTGCATTGCCGGCCCGCCGTCGCGCAGCCGCTCCATCACAAGGGCCAGATGCAGCACGATCATGTCGAAGCGGCCGCTGACCGTGTCCGGTACGCCGGCCCGGGAGTAGAGCCAAGGCTGCCGCGCCAGCGCCACAATCCCCGCATAGACCGAATCCGAACGGGGATTTGCGACGTCGGGACCGCCGAAGAACCGCTTTAGCATCAATGCACTGCCTCTGACCGGGTGGTGCTGGGGAGTTGGCGCAACACATGACCTACCTGTTCGACCAGCGCAAGCGCATGGTGTTGCCTGTCTTGGCCCTGATCATGGCCGCATGCTCGGCGACGGTGAGCCATCGCGGCTATCTGCCTCGGGCGCAGGACATGCAGAAGGTGCAGGTCGGGATGAGCAAGGCCGAGGTCGAGGCGACGCTTGGATCGCCGTCGACCACCGCCACAATCAACAGCACGGGCGACAGCTACTACTACATTTCCTCGACCGTCGAGCAGCAGGCCTTTTTCGATCCGCAGGAAACCGACCGCAAGGTCTTCGCCGTTCGCTTCAACCCGAACAACCAGGTCGAGAGCTTCGCCAATTACGGTCTCGACGACGGGCGCATCGTCAATATGAGCTCGCGCGAGACCCCGACGGCCGGCAAGGAGCTGACGATCCTCAGCCAGATCTTCGGCAATATCGGGACCTGGACGCCGGCCGAAGGCCCGCCCGGCAAGGGCCGGGTCGGGCAATGACGGCAAGCCGGTCGCGCCTAATCACCCACCGCTGCCATGGGCCAGGACGGCCAGCAGCAGCAATGCGACGATATTGGTGATCTTGATCATCGGATTGACTGCCGGACCCGCGGTATCCTTGTAGGGATCGCCGACCGTATCGCCGGTCACCGACGCCTTGTGGGCCTCCGATCCCTTGAGATGGCGGGTGCCGTGGCTGTCGACATAGCCGTCCTCGAAGGACTTCTTGGCATTGTCCCAGGCGCCGCCGCCGGCGGTCATCGAGATCGCGACGAACAGTCCGGTGACGATCACCCCGAGCAGCATCGCGCCGAGCGCGGCGAAGGCCGACGCCTTGCCGGCGATCGCATTGACCACCAGGAAGACGACGATCGGCGAGAGCACCGGCAGGAGCGACGGCACGATCATCTCGCGGATGGCGGCACGGGTCAGCATGTCGACGGCGCGCCCATAATCGGGCCGCTCGGTCCCCTTCATGATCCCCGGATGCTCGCGGAACTGCCGCCGCACCTCGGCCACCACGGCCTGGGCCGCCCGGCCGACCGCGGTCATCGAGATGCCGCTGAAGAGATAGGGAAGAAGACCGCCGAACAGCAGCCCGACCACCACAGAGGGATCGGCCAGCGAGAAATTGATGTCTCCCAGGCCGTCGAAGAAGCTGCCCGGCGCGGCATGCGCGGCGAAATAGCGGAGGTCCTGCGTGTAGGCGGCGAACAGCACCAGCGCGCCGAGGCCGGCCGAGCCAATCGCATAGCCCTTGGTCACCGCCTTGGTGGTGTTGCCGACCGCATCGAGCGCGTCGGTCGATTGGCGCACCTCCTTGGGCAGGCCCGCCATCTCGGCGATGCCGCCGGCATTGTCGGTCACCGGTCCGAAGGCATCGAGCGCCACCACCATGCCGGCCAGCGCCAGCATGGTGGCAACCGCCACCGCGACGCCATAGAGGCCGGCGAGATTGAAGGTGGTGATGATGCCGGCGATGATGACGAGGGCCGGCAGGGCGGTCGCCTCGAGCGACACGGCAAGGCCCTGGATGACATTGGTGCCGTGGCCGGTGACCGAGGCCTCGGCAATCGAGGCAACCGGGCGGTATCCGGTGCCGGTGTAATATTCGGTGATCCACACGATGAGGCCGGTCACCACCAGCCCGACCAGCCCGCACCAGAAGAGATGCATCGGCGTGAAGCTCGCCCCGGCGGCGGTCAGCGGCACATTCATGCCGCCCCAGATCCAGATGGTGACCGGCCAGAGCGCGACGAGCGACAGCACTGCCGAGGCGATGAAGCCGCGATAGAGCGCGCCCATGATCGAGTTGTTGGCGCCGAGCCGCACGAAGAAGGTGCCGATGATCGAGGTGACGACGCAGGCCCCGCCGATCGCCAGCGGATAGAGCATGGCCGCCTGCTGGAGCTCCGGCGTGGTGAAGATGATGGCGCCGAGCACCATGGTGGCGACCACGGTCACCACATAGGTCTCGAACAGGTCGGCGGCCATGCCGGCGCAGTCGCCGACATTGTCGCCGACATTGTCGGCGATGGTGGCCGGATTGCGCGGATCATCCTCCGGGATGCCGGCCTCCACCTTGCCGACCATGTCGCCGCCGACATCGGCGCCCTTGGTGAAGATGCCGCCACCGAGGCGGGCGAAGATCGAGATGAGCGAGGCCCCGAAGCCGAGCGCCACCAGCGAGTCGACCACGGTGCGGTCGGTCGGCCCGAAGCCGAGGGTCCCGACGAGGAAGCCGAAATAAAGCGCGACGCCGAGCAGCGCCAGGCCGGCGACCAGCATGCCGGTGACAGCGCCCGCCTTGAAGGCGAGGTCGAGACCGCCGGACAAGGACTTGGTGGCGGCCTGCGCCACCCGGACATTGGCCCTCACGGAAACGTTCATGCCGATGAAGCCGGCCGAGCCCGAGAGCAGCGCGCCGATGGCGAAGCCGATCGCCGGGTAGCGGCCGAGCAGCGCCCAGGCGATGATGAAGATCACCACGCCGACAAGGGCGATCGTGGTGTATTGGCGCCGCAGATAGGCTTGCGCGCCCTCACGGACGGCTGCGGAGATCTCCTGCATGCGCGCCGAACCGGCATCGGCGGCCATCAGCGAGCGCGTCGTCCAGATCCCGTAGACGATCGAGAGCGCGCCGCAAGCAACGATAATCCAGAGTGTTGCACTCATAACAAGTCCTTGTTGTGAAGGCTGGACAGCGAAGGCTGCAGACAGAGTCCGGGACAGGTCCGTCCCCTCAACCCCCGGTCTGTTCGGGCGGAAAATGCCAAAACTATCGTGTCAAGGCAACGGGGTTGAACTTGCCTGCCTCGACACCAAACGGTAGGGGCTCAGCCAGCGATCTCGCCTGGACGTTGGCGGCGGGCCAGCTGGTCGAGCGCCGCATTGATGAATCCCGGCTCGCTGCCGTCGAAGAAAGCGTGGGCGACGTCGATATATTGCGAGATGGCGACCTTCACCGGAATATCGTTGCGAAACATCAGCTCATAGGCCCCTGCCCTGAGGATCGCCCGCGCGGTGGCGTCGAGCCGTCCCAGGGTCCAACCCTCGGCGAGGCAGTCGTCGAGGGCGCGATCGATCAGCCGCTGCTCGCGCACGACACCGCCGACGATGTCGCGCAGCAGGGCGAAATCGGCCTCCCCGCATTCGCCTTCCTCGAACGCCTCGCCCAGCCTTATCGAGCCGAAATCGGCAAGCACATCGGCAAGATCGGTCTGCGCGATGTCCATCTGGTAGAGTGCCTGGACGGCGCCGAGCCTGGCCGCGGCGCGCGCCACCGGCATAGGCTTTTTGCGGGTTGCACTCAAGCCATTTCCTCCCGCCAGCGTCGCGCCAGACCGACCATCGTCAGGCAGGCGCGGGCCGCCTGGCCGCCCTTGTCGAGCTCGCTCCGACGGGCCCGCTCCCAGGCCTGCTCCTCGTTGTCGACGGTGAGAATGCCATTGCCGATGCACAAGCCGTCGAGCGTCAGCTCCATGATGCCTCGGGCCGACTCGCCTGCGACGATATCATAGTGCGAGGTCGCGCCGCGGATCACCACGCCGAGCGCGACATAACCGTCATAGGGGTCGGCGGAGTCCGCGGCAAGCGTAATCGCGCCCGGCACCTCGAGGGCGCCGGGCACGGTGACGACCTCATGCTCGGCCTCCGCGGCGTCGAGCACCGCCCGCGCGCCGCTCGTCAGCTCGTCGATGAGGGCGTCATAGAACCGCGCCTCGACGATGAGGATCCGCGCGCCCGGCAGCTTTGGTGTTTCGGTCGGCCTGTCCTGCTTCATGTACTCGAAAACTCCCTGAGCCTCGCCACATAGCGCGCCAGCATGTCGACTTCCACATTCACAAGGTCGCCGACCTGTCGCACCCCGAAACTGGTGACCGCCCGGGTGTGGGGGATGATGTTGACGGAAAATTCAGAACCGGCAACCTCGTTCACGGTGAGCGAGACGCCGTCCACCGCAATCGACCCCTTCTCGGCGATGAACGGCGCGAGCGCCGGCGGCGCGGCGAAGCCGAATATGACAGAATCGCCCTTGCTCTCGAGCCGCGTGATGGTGGCGACACCGTCGGTGTGGCCGAACACCAGATGCCCGCCCAGCTCGTCGCCGATCTTGAGCGATCGTTCGAGATTGACCGGCGTGCCCGGCTGCCAGCGGCCGAGGGTGGTGCGCGCCAACGTCTCGGCCGAGACATCGACGGCGAAGCGGCTGCGGCGCCTCGCATCGGGGCCGACCTCGACCACCGTCAGGCAGACTCCGGAGCAGGCGATCGAGGCGCCGATGGCGATGCCCTGCGGGTCGTCGACGCCGGCAATGGCGATGCGCAGATCGCCGCGCCGCTCGATCGCCGCGACCTCGCCGAGCGAGGTGATGATGCCGGTGAACATGGTTCAGCGGACCCTTTCATAGACGCTCAGCGAGTCATCACCCAGAATCTCGTGGTCGCGCAAGCGAAAGGCGCTGTTTTCGGTGATGTCGGTCAGCGGCCGGTCCGCCAGCGCCGGCAGCCCCTGCGGCCCGATCGGGTGCGGCGCGCCGAACAGCATCACCTCGTCGACGAGATCGACCTCCAGCAGAGCCGCGGCCATGTGGGCGCCGCCTTCCGCCAGCATCCGGCTGCAGCCGCGCGCCGCCTCCTGCTCGAGTGCGGCATGGAGGTCGACCTTGCCGCCCGGCGTGGCCGCCACGGCCGCGACAGCCGCCCCTCGCTCGACAAGCGCCCGCGCCCTTTCGGGGTCGTGCGACGGGACGGTGTAGATCCTGACCGGGGTGGTGCCGGCCGTCTTC
Source organism: Aestuariivirgaceae bacterium (assembly GCA_040510355.1). Classification (GTDB taxonomy): domain Bacteria; phylum Pseudomonadota; class Alphaproteobacteria; order Rhizobiales; family Aestuariivirgaceae; genus DATAFF01. Next base: position 2,215 of record JBEVJH010000114.1, on the reverse strand, counting down.
ACCAGGCTCGACGACAGCGGCATGGAGAGACGGCTGTCGGTCACCACCCGGTCGGGGCTGCGGTCCTGCATCCCGGGCAGGCGACAGGTGAGGGAAGGATCATCGGCAAGCACGGTCGACACGCCGACGAGGACGCAGTCGCTGCGCGCCCGCAACAGGTGCACCCGCTCGAGGCTCTGAAGCCCGGTGATCGCGGTGCGGACACCGCTCCTTTCGGCGATCATGCCGTCGCTCGACACGGCAAGCTTCAAGGTGACGCAAGGACGATAGGCGCGGACCCGCATGATGAAGCCGGCGAGATCACGCGCCGCCTCATCCGCCATGAGACCCGCCTCGACCGCAATACCGGCCGCACGGAGCGCGGCGATCCCCTTGCCGTCGACCCGCGGGTCGGGGTCCTGGAGCGCCGCCACGACCCGGGTGATGCCGGCGGCGATGAGGGCATCGGTGCATGGCGGCGTCCTGCCATGGTGGCAACAGGGCTCGAGCGTAACATAGGCGGTGGCGCCGCGCGCCGCGGGGCCCGCCATGGCCAGGGCCACGGTCTCGGCATGGGGGCGCCCGCCGGGGGCCGTTGCACCTACGCCGACGACCCGGCCGTCCTTGACGATGAGGCAGCCGACCGGCGGATTCTCGGCGCTGCGGCCCAGGGCGCGCCGGCCGACGCGCAGCGCCTGCGCCATCAGCCGCGCGTCCTCGCTGTCACGGCGAGCGGTCATCGTCGCCCGAAAGTTCACCCAGCACCTCTTCGAAATCCTTGGCCTCGCGGAAATTGCGATAGACCGATGCGAAGCGCACATAGGCGACGTCGTCAAGGGTTCTCAGCCCCTCCATGACGAGATTGCCGATGGTCTGCGCGGGGATATCGGATTCGCCGGTACTCTCGAGCTGGCGGACGATCGTCGACACCATGCGCTCGACCCGGTCGGGATCGACCGGTCGCTTGCGCAGCGCGATCTGGACCGAGCGCATCAGCTTGTCGCGATCGAAGGGCACCCGCCGGCCCGATCGCTTGACCACCTGCAGCTCGCGCAGCTGCACCCTTTCGAACGTGGTGAAGCGGCCGCCGCATTCCGGACAGTGCCGGCGTCGCCGAATGGCCGAGCCGTCCTCGGAGGGACGGCTGTCCTTCACCTGGGTGTCACTGTTGTTGCAATAGGGACAGCGCATCAATTCCCCCAGGGATCACCCCGGGGCCGTCCGTCCCCGTGATCACCCGTAAATCGGAAAGCGGCCGGTAAGCGCAAGGACCTTCTGCTTCACCGACTGCTCGACTTGAGCATTGCCGTCTTCGCCATTCTCCGCAAGGCCGTCCAAGACTTCAATGATGAGTCGCCCCACCTCGCGAAATTCCGCTGTCCCGAAGCCGCGGGTGGTGCATGCCGGCGTGCCGAGCCTGATCCCCGAGGTCACGGTCGGCTTTTCCGGGTCGAACGGAATGCCGTTCTTGTTGCAGGTGATGAAGGCGCGGCCAAGTGCCGCTTCGGCCGCCTTGCCGGACAGCTTCTTGGGCCGCAGGTCCACCAGCATCAGATGGGTGTCGGTGCCGCCCGAGACGATGTCGGTGCCGCCGTCGATCATCGAGGCGGCCAGCGCCTTGGCATTGTCGACCACCTGGCGGGCATAGGACTTGAACTCCGGACGCAGCGCCTCGCCGAAGGCAACCGCCTTGGCGGCGATCACATGCATCAGCGGACCACCCTGAAGGCCGGGGAACACCGAGGAGTTGATCTTTTTCCCGAGGTCCTCGTCGCGCGACAGGATCATGCCGCCGCGCGGCCCGCGCAGGGTCTTGTGGGTGGTGGTAGTGACCACATGGGCGTGTTCGAGCGGATTGGGATGGATCCCGCCGGCGACAAGTCCGGCGAAATGCGCCATGTCGACCATGAAAATGGCGCCGATCCGATCGGCGATCGCCCGGAAGCCCTTGAAATCGATGACCCGCGGATAGGCGGAGCCGCCGGCGATGATCAGCTTGGGCCGGTGCTCGACCGCCAGGCGCTCGACCTCCGCCAGATCGATCCGGTGATCGTCGCGCCTGACGCCGTAGGGCACCACCTTGAACCACTTGCCGGACTGGTTGGCCGGCGACCCATGGGTCAGGTGGCCGCCGGCGGCGAGGTTGAGGCCCATGAAGGTGTCGCCGGGCTGCAGCAAGGCAAAGAACACGGCCTGGTTGGCCTGCGCGCCGGAATGGGGCTGGACATTGGCGAAG
>JBEVJH010000113.1:0-5701 GCA_040510355.1 Aestuariivirgaceae bacterium | reverse complement strand
TACCACGAGATCGCCGGCGACCTGCCGCGGACCGAGCCGGCACTGGCCGGCGCCGCGGCCGCAACTTCCGCTGCCCGCCCGATCCTCAGTATCCAGAATATGAGCAAGACCTACCGGGTCGGCGACCATGCGGTGGCTGCGTTGCGCGATGTGTCGCTCGATCTTCAGCAAGGGGAGACGCTAGGGCTGGTCGGCGAGTCGGGGAGCGGCAAGACGACATTGGCGCGCTCGCTGCTCGGGTTGACGGCGGCCGATCCCAACGGCCGCATCAGCATGAACGGCCGCACGCTCCCGACGCGCATCGGCGGGCGGGCGCCGGAGGACGTCAAGGCGCTGCAGATCGTGTTCCAGAATCCCGACTCGGCGCTCAATCGGTCGCATGCGGTGCGCCGGCTGATCGGGCGGGCGATCGCCAAGCTCGCCGGTCTGGGCGGCGCAGCGCTGCAGCAGCGCCTCGTCGCTTTGACGCGCAGCGTGCAATTGCCTGATCGCTATCTGCCGCAGAAGCCGCGGGCGCTGTCCGGCGGTCTCAAGCAGCGGGTGGCAATCGCGCGGGCCTTCGCCGGCGAGCCCAGGGTGGTGGTGTGCGACGAGCCGACCTCGGCGCTCGACGTGTCGGTGCAGGCGGCGATCCTCAATCTGCTCGCCGATCTCCAGACGATGGAGAGGGTCAGCTACATCTTCATCTCGCATGACCTTAGCGTCATCCGTTATCTCGCCGACCGGATCGCGGTGCTCTATCTCGGCCGCATCGTCGAGATCGGTCCGGCGGAGCGTGTGTTCCACGGACCGCAGCATCCCTATACGGCGGCGCTGCTCTCGGCGATTCCGGACATCAGCGGCAGCCATGGCGGGCGGATCCGACTGCAGGGCGAGATCCCGAGCGCGCTCAAGCCGCCGGCGGGCTGCGTGTTCCAGAGCCGCTGCCCGCGCAAGATCGGCCCGATCTGCGAAACCGAGGAACCGACGTTGAGCGAGGCAGAGCCCAGGCATGCGATCCGCTGCCACATTCCGCCCGACGAGCTCAGGCCTCCGGCGAAATGATGTTGCGGCGGGTCAGGCGGACGATCTCCGGCCTTACCGCCTGGCCTTGGCGGCGGCGCAGCGCCAGGCGGAAAGCGCGCGGGGTCTCGCCGAACTGGGTCTTGAAGGCGCGGGTGAACACCGAGGGATAGGAGAAGCCGCAGGCATTGGCGATGTCCTTCATGGTCTGCTCCTCGTAGAACAGGAGATTGCGCGCCGCCTGGAGCCTGATCTTGAGATAGAGCTGCATCGGCGATTGGCCATAGATGCGGCGGCAGTGGCGCTCGAGCTTGCGGATCGAGATGCCGAGCTCGGTTGCCAGGGCAGCGGGGGCCAGCGGGAAGTCGAGATTGCGCTCCATCAGCGCGATGAGGCGTCGCGACAGAGCCGGCGTGGTCTCGCGCGACTGGTCGGCGCGGCGCTGCGGGGAGCTGCCCGGCCGCGGCGTGTGCACCAGGGCATCGGCGACCTCGAGCGCCAGGGCGCGGCCGTGAAAGCGCTCGATCAGCGTCAGCATGAAGTCGAGGGTGGCGACGCCGCCGGCGCAGGAGGCGATGCCGTTGCTTTCCAAGAACAGCCGGTCGTCGGTGGCGCGGCCCGGGAAGCGCTCGCGGAAGGACGGGGCAGCCTCCCAATGAACAGCGGCGCCGCTGTCGGCGATGAGCCCGGCCTGGGTCAGGGCGAAGGCACCGGTGTCGACCCCGGCCACCAGAGCGCCATGGCGGCGGGCAGCGCGCAGCGCCGACAGCAGCCGGCTGGTGTTGCGCTGGACCGGCAGATTGCCCTCGAAGACCAGAACGACCTCGGCCGGCGGCATGGTGGCGAGCGACTCGTCGGGCTTGATCCACATGCCGTTGCTGGCTCTGACATCGCGACCGTCCGCCGAAACGGTCACGGCGCTCACCAGCGTGCGGCCGCTGTTCTGGTTGACGATGCGCAGCGCCTCGGTCGCCAGCACGAACGCGTTGATCGGGAACTCCGGCTGCAGAATGAAGACGAAGCGGGGGATGTTGCGGCTTTTGTCGAGCATGGGCCTGCCTTGGAGACTGCCGCCCATTGAGAAGGATTTGTCGCTTGAGGTCAATTCCCTGCCCATTTTGCTGCGATGATCGGGCATGGATCCCGATCGTCTCAAACGGCGGCTCGAGGGCTGCTACGTCACCGTCCCGACGCCGTTCGTCGATACGCCCGAACTGCCGGTGAACGGCCCGGCATTGCGCAGCTTCGTGCGCTTTCTGCTCGACAACGGGCTCAATGCCGAGAACGCGACGCTGCTGGCCGGCGGCGCTGCCGGCGACTTCTCGACCATGAGCTTCGAGGAGCGGCTCAAGGTGGCGGAGACGGTGATGGACGAGGCGTCGGGCCGGGTGCCGCTGGCCTTTGGCGGGCAGACGACGAGCACGCGGGAGCTTTGCCGGCTGGCCGATGCCGCTGCAACGATGGGGTTCGACTTCCTGCAGGTCTCCTGCCCGTTCTACTTCACCCACACGGAGGCGGATTTCGAGGAGTTCGTCACGGCAGGCGCGGCGGCGGCCAAGGATGTCGGCATCATCGTCTACAACACGTTCTGGACCGCGACGAATCTGAGCTTCGGCATGGTCGAGAGGCTGGCGCGAATCCCCAATATCGTCGGGCTGAAATGGGCGACGCCGCGCACCGACGCCATGGAGTTCGAGGATGTCACCTCGCATTTCTCCAACCGCTTCACCATCATCGACAACAATCTGCTCTTTCCCTCCTCGGCGATGCCGGCGCTCGGGGCGCGGGCATTCGAGGTCCATCTGTGCAATTACTGGCCGGAATGGGGCGTGAAGCTGATCGACGAGGTCAAGCGCGGCGGCTATGCCGAGATCGCCCGGATGATGGTCGAGGAGGCGATGCCGTTCTACAAGCTGTGGACGGAAATCGAGCGCGAATGTACGAGCGGCGATGGGTATCTCGACAAGCTCTGCATGGAGCTGATCGGGCTGCCCTCGAGCCGTTGCCGGCCGCCGACCCGGGATATCCGCGAGCGCTACCGCGCGGCTGCGCTGGCAATGATGCAGGAGACCGGAGTGCCGCGGCTCAAGGACCGGTGATGCCCATGGATCGGCGGGCCAACATGGTCAGGCTCAATCCCGCCGACAATGTCGCGGTGGCGCTGAGCGACATCGCTGCGGGCGAGACGGCGCTCGACCGGGCCGCGCTCATGGTGACGGCGCGCGAGCGCATCCCGCAGGGCCACAAGATCGCGCTGCAGCCAATCGGCGTCGATGAGCCGATCGTCCGCTTCGGCATGCCGGTCGGCCTGGCGAAGGCGGCGATCGACAAGGGTGCGCTGGTGCACATCCACAATGTCCGCAGCCGGTATCTCGACAATGCGGTCGACCATTATGAGTGACGCGCCAGTGCATTCGGCGGCGGCGATCCCGCGCCTCGACCTCAGCCGCATGCGGGGGTATGCGCGACAGGACGGCCGCAAGGGCATCCGCAATTTCCTGGCGGTCGCCTATCTGGTGGAATGCGCCCATCACGTGGCGCGGCGGATCGCCGAGCCGCACCAGGAGCAGGGGGCACAGCTGATCGGCTTTCCCGGCTGCTATCCGAGCGACTACGCCCACCGCATTCTCGAGGCGATGTGCACGCATCCCAATGTCGGAGCGGTGCTCTTGGTGTCGCTCGGCTGCGAGGAGTTCCGGCGCAGCGACCTGAGAGACGCGATCACCCGATCCGGGCGGCCGGTCGAGCTCATGGTGATCCAGGACCGCGGTGGCACCCGCTCGACGATCGAGGAGGGCCGCGCCTTCGTCGCTGCCGAGCTGACGCGGCTGAAGGCGGCGCCGACCGTGCCGCTGGCGCTGTCCGACCTTACGATCGGCACCAAATGCGGCGGCTCCGACGGGCTCTCCGGCATCACCATCAATCCGGCGGTCGGCCATGCCTTCGATCTCCTGGTCGATCAGGGCGCGACGGTGATGTTCGAGGAGACGCCGGAGCTGATCGGCTGCGAGCAGCACATTGCGAGTCGCGCCGTGACGCCAGAGCTCGGAGCAGCGCTCATCGCCGCGGTCGCCAAGGCCGATGCCTATCACCGGGAGCTCGGGCACGGCAGCTTCGGCGGCGGCAACATCAAGCACGGGCTCTCGACCATCGAGGAAAAATCGGTCGGCGCCTATGCCAAGAGCGGCAGCCGGCCGATCGTCGGCCTGCTCAAGCCGGGGGACCGGCCGCGCCGGCCGGGCCTTCATTTGATGGACACGGTCAATGACGGGCCGGTCAGGCTCGGCATTCCCAATATCAACGACACCCAGACCGTGACCGAGATGGTGGCGAGCGGCTGCCAGCTGATCGTGTTCACGACAGGCGCCGGCTCGGTGGTCGGCCAGGCGATCGCGCCGATCATCAAGGGCGTGTCGAACTCGCGGGTGTTCCAGCGCCTCAGCGACGATATCGACGTCAATGGCGGCACCATCGCCGATGGCCAGGAGTCCATTCAGGAGGTCGGCGAGCATATTCTGCGCAAGATCGTGGGGCTGGCGAGCGGCGAGCAGAGTCGCTCGGAAGCGCTGGGGCACCAGGAATTCGCGCTCGCCTACAAGAGCTATGAACCGGCGGGACCGGCCTGCTTCCCGCTCGGATAGAAAGGGAGAGGAACCATGACCAGGCTGAATGGATTCGTGCTGACTGCCGCGCTCGTTCTCGGCGCCGTGCTGCCGTCGGCGGCCAATGCCGCCGACCCGGTGCGGCTCAGGCTCAACTGGATGTATTACGGGTCGCACGCGCCCTTTGCGCTCGGCAAGGACAAGGGCTATTTCCGCGATGCCGGGATCGATCTCGACATCCGCTCGGGCAATGGCTCGGGCTCGGCCCATCGGCTGGTCGCAAATGGCGACAGCCAGTTCTCCTATGGCTCCTGCGCCTCGATGGTCAATCTCGCAGCGAAGGGCGCACCGCTCATCTCGGTGGCGGTGATCGACGCCATGGGCACCGAGGCGGTGATCGTCCGTCCCGATGCCGGGGTCAGCAAGCTTGCCGATCTCAAGGGCAAGTCTATCCTCACTACCGCCAATGCCGGGGTGAACACCTTCTTTCCGCTGGTGCTGAAGAATGGCGGGCTCGCCGAAGGTGATGTGAAAGTCACCAATGTGCCGGACGGTGCGCTGGTGTCGAGCTATCTGCAGGGGGCAGGGGGGTCGGTCGGCATTCTGGGCGGGCTCGACGACAAGCCGGCCGAGATCAAGGCCAATGGCGGGGCGCAGCCGGTGACGTTTCCCTATTCGGATTATGGCGTCAACCAGGTGGGCTATTGCATCGTCACCAATACCGAGACGCTGAAGAACAATCCGGACCTGGTGAAGCGCTTCGTCGAAGCGACGCTCAAATCCTACAAGGAGGCCGAGAAGGATCCCGACGCGGCGATCGCCGCCATGGCCGACATCGTCGGCGGCACCATGGCGGAGGACCAGGGCAAGGCCCAGGCGCGGGCGGTGCTCGATGTGACGCTCGGGGTGCTCTATTCGAAGTCCAACACCGACAAGAAGCTCGGGCTCAATGTCGCATCCGATTGGGACGACATGCTCAATCTCATGAAGAAGTACAACGACCTGCAGACCGACAAGCCGACGACGGCGTTCTACACGAACGATTACGTCAAGTAGAACAGCCCATCCGGTCAGAGGAGGACATGGGCAGCGCGATC
>JBEVJH010000112.1:0-28310 GCA_040510355.1 Aestuariivirgaceae bacterium | reverse complement strand
CATTTCGCGCTATTCGCGGGACCATGACAGGTGAGGTGACGGGCGGCGGACAGGTCGCCGATGCGGTCAGGGGCCATTGGGCCGAGCGCTGGCTGCCGCCGGCGGCACGGCCCTACGCCCGGCTGGCACGGCTTGAGCGCCCCATCGGCTGGTGGCTGCTGCTGCTGCCCGGCTGGTGGTCGATCGCGCTTGCCACCATTCGGCAGGGCGGCGGCGTGCCCGACCCCTGGCTGCTCGCGCTGTTCCTCCTCGGTGCGGTCCTCATGCGCGGCGCCGGCTGCACCTTCAACGACCTCGTCGACCGGGATGTCGACGCCCAGGTCGCCCGCACGCGCGCCCGCCCCCTCCCGTCGGGCCAGGTTACGCCCCCGAACGCCGTCCTCTTCATGCTCTGCCTTGTCGGCGGCGCCCTTCTCATCCTCCTGCAATTCAACGGCTTCGCGATCGTGCTCGGCCTCGCTTCGGCAGTGCCGATCGCGATCTATCCCTTCATGAAGCGCATCACCTATTGGCCGCAGCTCTTCCTGGGGATCGCCTTCAACTGGGGAGCGCTCCTCGGCTGGGCCGCGGTGACCGGCTCGCTTGCCTGGCCGGCCATCCTGCTCTATGCCGGCGGCATCGCCTGGACCCTCGCCTACGACACGATATATGCCCATCAGGACAAGGAGGACGACCTCCTGATCGGCGTCAAATCGACCGCGCTCAAATTCGGCGCCGCGACGCCGCGCTGGCTCGCCGCCTTCTTCGCCGCGGCCCTGCTGCTGATCTGGCTTGCCGGCTGGCTGGCGGGCGCCAGCGGCCTGTTCGCCGTCGGGATTGTGGTGGCGGCGGCCCATGCCATATGGCAGCTCAGGCGGCTCGATATCGCCGATCCGGGACGCTGCCTGATGCTGTTCCGTTCCAACCGCGATTTCGGCTTGATCATCTTCGCCGGCGCTATGCTGGACAGTCTGACGAGAGGTGGTGCGCTTTCATGAACGACAGAATGGCGGATGCCGCCGGCAAGCTGCTGGCGCTGGCGAAGGAAGCGGGAGCCGATGCGGCCGACGTGCTGGCGGTCGCCGGCGAGGCGATCGATGTCGAGCTGCGCGACGGCGTGACCGAAAAGCTCGAACGCTCCGAGGATCACGATTTCGGCCTCAGGGTCCTGGTCGGTCGCGGCCAGGCGGTGGTGTCGACCAGCCGCGACGATGCGGCAAGCCTGCGCACCGCTGCCGAGCGTGCCGTTGCGATGGCCAAGGCAGCACCTCCCGACAATTTCGCCGGCCTCGCCGCGAGCGACAGCGTCGCGCTGACCTGGCCGGACCTGATGCTCGCCGACGAGGCCGCGCCGGATGCCGCGGCGCTCATCGAGCGCGCCCGCGCCGCCGAGCAGGCCGGCCGCGACGTGCCGGGCGTCACCCGTTCGAACGGCGCCTCGGCCAGCGCCAGCCGCCGCCGCATCCTGCTCATCGCCTCCAACGGCTTTGCCGGGAGCTACGGACGCACTGCCTACAGCATCTCGGCCTCGATGATCGCCGGCACCGGCACCGCCATGGAGCGCGACCATGACTGGCACTCGGCGCTCCATTGGAAGAGCCTCAGGCAGCCTGGCGATATCGGCCGTGTCGCCGGCGAGCGTGCGGTGCGGCGGCTCGATCCCCGCAAGGTGCCCTCCGGCAAGGTCCCGGTGATGTTCGAGAACCGCATTGCCGGCGGCATCGCCGGCCATTTGATCGGTGCGATTCTCGGCAGCGGCATCGCCCGCGGCAGCAGCTTTCTCAAGGACAGCATGGGTGAGCTGCTGTTCCGACCGGAGATCTCGATCCTCGATGATGCCACCATCCGCCGCGGCCTCGCCTCCAAGCCGTTCGACGCCGAAGGCCGGGCGACCCGGCCCACGCCGATCATCGCCGACGGCCGCCTCGTCAGCTGGCTGCTCGACGAGCATTCCGCCCGCCAGCTCGGCCTGTCGAGCACCGGCCATGCCAGCCGCGGCACCTCCGGGCCGCCCTCCCCGCAGCCGACCAATGTCACCCTCGCGGCCGGCAGCCGCAGCCGTGAGGCGCTGCTCCGCGACATGGGGCGCGGGCTCCTGGTGACCGAGCTCATCGGCATGGGTGTGAACGGGGTCACCGGCGACTACAGCCGCGGCGCCGCCGGCTTCTGGATCGAGGACGGCGCCATCGCTTATCCGGTGAGCGAGATCACCATCGCGTCGAACCTCAAGACGATGTTCCGCGACCTCGAGCCGGCCGACGACCTGGAATTTCGCGGCGCCATCAATGCTCCTTCCCTGCTCGTGCCGGAGATGACCCTTGCCGGAACCTGAGCCGCTGGCGAAGGACCGGCTCGCCGACGAGCTCGCCGTCATCGAGAAGGCCGTGAAGGCTGCCGGGGTCCTCGCGCTCGCGCAGTTTCGCGACGGCATCAAGGGCTGGCGCAAGCCCGACGGCACGCCGGTCAGCGATGCCGATCTCGCCGTCAACCGCCTGCTCGCCGATCGCCTGCTCGCCGCTCGCCCGAACCATGGCTGGCTGTCCGAGGAGGCATCGGACGACCTCGCTGCCCGCCGCGGCGACTTCACCTATCTCGTCGATCCGATCGACGGCACCCGGGCCTTTCTCGGCGACAGCGATGACTGGTGCATCGGCGTCGCGCTCCTCGCCCGCGAGCGGCCGATCGCCGCCGCCATCCTGCAGCCCGTCACCGGCGCGCTTTACAGCGCTGGCGCCGGGCTCGGGGCCACGTTGAACGGCCGAACTATCCATGTGAGCGATCGCCGCCAGCTCGCAGGCGCGCATCTCATCGCTCATAGCGGCCTCGGCAAGCCCGAGCGCTGGGCAGTTCCCTGGCCCAAGGTCAGATATGGCATGACCTTCGCCATGCTGCTAAGGCTCTGCCGGGTCGCCGATGGCAGCTACGACGGCATGGTGGCGCTCGGCCCCAAGAGCGACTGGGACGTTGCCGCGGGCGACCTGATCGTCCGCGAGGCCGGTGGTCTGGTCACCGATCTGTCAGGAGCGCCGCTCAGCTATGGGGGACCGGAGTTGACTCAGAACGGCGTGATGGCCGCCGGGCCGGCCTTGATGGAGGCGATGATCCCCCTGGGCCGCGGCCATCATGCATGACAGGGAACCAGGCAGGACGCCATGAAACCGCAATTGCTGCATCTGGTGTTCGGCGGCGAGCTCAAGTCGCTCGAGGGCGTCGAGTTCAAGGACGTGAGCAAGCTCGATATCGTTGGGATCTACCCTAATTTCGCCGAGGCCAAGGTGGCTTGGGAGCGCAAGGCGCGCGAAACACTCGACAATGCCGAGATGCGCTATTTCATCGTGCATCTCCACCGCCTGCTCGATCCGGCGTCCGGTTCGAAGAGCTGATTTCTGGTCAGCGAAAAACGCCTTTCTGGCCTTTGGGCCGGGGCATTCCGTCTGATAGTGTCCGCCAAATCCTCGCAAAGGTCCAAATCATGAACAAACCCGAGAAAATCTCCACCGCCGGTTGGGATGCTTCGCCCAACAACCTCGAAGCGTTCTGGATGGGCTTCACGCCCAATCGCGCCTTCAAGAAGCGGCCGCGGCTGATCGCCCGGGCCAAGGACATGCATTTCTACGACATGGCCGGCCGCCCGGTGCTCGACGCCACCGCCGGCCTGTGGTGCTGCAATGCCGGTCATTGTCGCCCGCGCATCGTCGAGGCCATCCAGAAGCAGGCCGCCGAGCTCGATTTCGCCCCGACCTTCCAGTTCGGCCATCCCAAGGCCTTCGAGCTCGCCTCGCGCCTTGCCGCTTTGGCGCCGGGTGATCTCAACTATGCGTTCTTTGCCAATTCCGGCTCGGAGGCGGCCGACACGGCGCTCAAGATCGCCATCGCCTACCACCGCCAGCGCGGCGAGGCATCGCGCATCCGCATCATCGGTCGCGAGCGCGGCGATCATGGCGTCGGCTTCGGCGGCATCAGCGCCGGCGGCATGGTGGCCAACCGCAAATGGTTCGGCCCCCTTCTCCCCGGCTCCGACCACCTGCCCCACACCTACAGCCGCGAGCATCAGGCATTCACCCGGGGCGAGCCGGAATGGGGCGCGCATCTCGCCAATGAGCTCGAGCGTCTGGTCGCCCTCCATGACGCCTCGACCATCGCCGCCGTCATCGTCGAGCCGATGGCCGGCTCGACCGGCGTGCTGCCGCCGCCCAAGGGCTATCTCAAGCGCTTGCGCGAGCTTTGCGACAAGCACGGCATTCTGCTGATCTTCGATGAGGTCATCACCGGCTTCGGGCGGCTCGGCAAGGCATTCGCGGCAGAACGCTTCGGGGTCGTTCCGGACATGATCACCTTCGCCAAGGGGGTCACCTCGGGCACCGTGCCGATGGGTGGCGTCATGGTCCGCCAGCCGATCTACGATGCCTTCATGCACGGGCCGGAGCATGTGATCGAGCTGTTCCACGGCTATACCTATACCGGCCATCCCATGGCGGCCGCCGCTGGCCTCGCCACCCTCGACACCTATCGCGACGAGGGCCTGTTCGAGCGCGCCAACGAGCTCGAGGCGGAATGGGCCGAAGCCGCCATGTCGCTCAAGGGCCATCCCCTGATCGAGGACATCCGGACCCTCGGATTGGTCGCCGCCTTCGATCTGCGCCCTGTCGACGGCTCACCGGGCTTGCGCGCCTATCAGGCAATGGAATCGGGCTTCCATGAGCACGGCATCATGCTGCGCATCAGCGGCGAGACCATTGCAATGTCGCCACCGCTGATCATCAGCCGCCAACAGATCGACGAGATCTTCTCGAAGCGCCTCCCCGCCGTGCTCGACGCGGTCCGCTAACCAGTGCCGGCCCTAGTTCGTGAGGGCCGGCAATTCCACCCGCTCGGAATCTCGGCAGCCGCGATCCTGGCGGCTTTTCGGCGTCATGCGGGTCGTACCCTCCATGGTCGCCGCATCCTCGCCCGGAGCGATCTGCGCCGAGGGGTCGGAAGAATAGGAATCGTTGCCGTTGCGCTCGATGAAGGAGGATGCCGGATTGTCGGTGCTGGCCATTGGCACTTGTTGCGCCAGGGCCGGCGTCGCACCCGCGACGAGGACCATTGCAAGCAGGAATTTGTGCATTGGGGGCCTCCCGTTCGACGATTCGTCAGGCTAACACGGCCTTGCCGCGCCATCTAGCCGGGTTTTCGCCGCTTGGGCGGATCTAGGAGATCCGTTGTCAGCGACGGCCGGCTGTTGTTACTCTCCGCCTGTCCAATTTGCTCCCGATGGCGGAGCACGGGGTGGCGGCTGCAGCGGGCCAGCGCTAGGAACCATGAGCAGGAACCACACATCGCTTGCGATATTGGTCGTGCTCCTGGCCCTCCTGGCTGTCGGCCTCGGCCTCTATGGCTTGCTTGTGTGGCAGCGTAGTGACGTTGCCCTGACCGGCGCGATCCTGCTCCTTGGCATTGCCCAATTGCTGTCACTTTTCTGGCCACGACGGCCTGCCGCACGCAATGATGACCAGGAAGACCTCGCACTGCATCTGCGCCGCGACCGCGAGCGCCAGGCCGAAGCTGTCCGCCGTCTTGACCAACTGAGCGCCGACAACGCTGCGCTCGGCGCCGCGTTCGAGCAGGTTCAAGAGCGCCTGGCAGCGATCGAGAGCCTTGCCGCGTCTCACCCGCCGCTCGAGCAGCCGGCCCATGAGATCGATGGCGCCATCCAAGCCCATGACGCAGGCGCCAACGCTGCTCCTGCGATGATGCGGGGGCCGCCGCCGCCGGCGGTCGAGCTCTTTCTCGAGCCGATCGTGCGCGTCAAGGAGGCCCGCACCGTGTATTACCGTGCCTCGCTGGCGGAGCTCGGCACCGATGGCACCTATGTTTCGGTGCGTAAGACGCCCGCCATCGATTTCGAATGCTTTCGCCAGGTCGTGCCGGTCGCCCGGCGGCTTCGCGCCCGCAACCGGATCATCGGGATCTTCTGCCCGCTGTCGCCGGCGTCGTTCAGCGATGACGCGTTCATTGCCCGGCTTCTCGAACTCCTCCGCGAGGAACGCGACGTCGCCGGCGGGCTGGTGGTCGACATCACCCAGAAGGGTCTTGCCAGCCTGGAGGAACGAGGGCTCGAAGGCCTCGCCTGGCTGGCCGAGCTCGGCGCCACCTTCTGCATGTCCCACACCGATGTCGCCGGACCCGACATCCCGGCCCTCGCCCATCTCGGATTTCAGTTCATCGATATCGATGCCGCGATCATCACGCGATCGGCGAGGGCCTCCAACCTCTCGGTGCGGGAGCCGGCGCTCAAACTGTTCCACGAGGCCGGCCAGCACGGGGTCAGCGTGATTGCCGCCAACCTCACGCAGGACCACCAGCTCGAGGACGTCCTGGGCTTTGCCTCGCTCGCCCGCGGACCATTCTTTTCGCCGCCGCGGCGGGTTCTCCACCAGGCCGGCGCGACGACGCTCGAATCCGCCGTCGCTTGACCGGCCGGGGCTGCGCTGTTAGCCAGCCGCCAGTTTGATCGCGGAGCCGAGTCCATTGCCCTTACCGAAACTCGATGCAGCCAGTGAGCTGAGCCGGCGGCACCCTGTCTGGCTATGCGATGTCTGGGGCGTGGTCCACAACGGCGCCGCCGCCATCACCGAGGCCTGTGACGCCTTGATCCGCCACCGCCGCAATGGCGGCGTCGTGGTGCTGCTCACCAATGCGCCGCGCCGCTGGCCGCGGGTGGTGGCGCTGTTCGATCGCTTCGGCGTTCCACCGGGAATTTACGATCGTGTGGTGTCATCGGGCGACGTCACCCGTGGCTTGATCGAAATGCGCGCCGGCCAGAGCATCTTCCATTTGGGTCCCGATCGCGATCACGATCTGACCGTCGGCCTGCCCGTGCGATTCACGGGCTTCGCCGAGGCCGAGGCCGTGCTGTGCACCGGTCTAGAGGACGATCATCTCGAATCGGTGGCCGACTATGAGCCGATGCTCGCCGAGATGCTTCGGCGCGACATGACCATGATCTGCGCCAATCCCGACAAGGTCGTCCATGTCGGCGAGCGGCTGTTCCCCTGCGCTGGCCTGCTCGCCGAGCATTATGCCGAGATTGGCGGTCGGGTCGAAATGGCCGGAAAGCCCTATCCGCCGATCTACCGGGCCGCGCTCGCCCACGCCCGCGAGGTGCTCGGCCGCGACTTCGAGACCGCCGAGGTCCTGGCCATCGGCGACAGCCTGTCGACCGATATGGCGGGCGCCGCGCGCAACCGGGTTCCGGCTCTGTTCATCCGCCAGGGCATCCATCGCGAGGAGATCGACGGCATCGGCGACGAGAGTCTCGCCACGCTGATCAGCGACGCCGCTCCCGGCATCACGATCGTCGGCTACATGGACAGTCTGCGCTGGGGTCGCCCGTGATCATCCTGGATCCCGGCGCTTCGATTCCGGCCGAGCTCCGCGGCGCGTCGGTCGCCATCGGCAATTTCGACGGCGTGCATCGCGGCCACCAGGCGCTGCTTGCCGAGGCGCAACGGGCCGCTGCGGCGGCCGGCAGGCCCTGGGGCGTCATCACCTTCGAGCCGCATCCGCGGTCGTTCTTCCGGCCCGCCGAGCCGGTCTTCCGCCTGTCGCCGGCACCCTTGAAGGCCCGCCTCCTGGCAGCGCTCGGGGCGGATTTCATGCTGCCCCTGACCTTTGATGCCGCCCTGGCCGGGCTCGAGGCCGAAGCCTTCGTCGAGCGAGTCCTCGGCGACCAGGTCGGGGTCGGCCACCTCGTGACCGGGTTCGATTTCCATTTCGGCAAGGGTCGCAAAGGCAACGCCGATCTCCTGCACGCGCTCGGACCGCGGCTCGGCTTCACCCTGGCCGAGATCGAGCAGGTCACCGACCCGAGCGGCAGCGCACCCTTTTCCTCCAGCGCCATCCGCTCGGCGCTCCGCCACGGCTCGGTGATCCCCGCCGCCCATGATCTCGGTTATCGCTGGTCGGTGCTCGGCACCGTGACCACGGGCGACGGCCGCGGCAGGACCATCGGATTCCCCACCGCCAACCTGGTGCTCCAACCCGGAACCGACACCCGCGACGGCATCTATGCCGTGCGGGTCCGGGATCTCGGTTCGTCGCCGCCGCGGCCCGGCATGCCCGGCGCGGCCTATATCGGGAGCCGGCCGACCTTCGGCAGCGACCGGCGCTTTCTCGAGGTTCATCTTCTGAACTTCGCCAGCGATCTTTATGGCCGCGAGCTCCTGGTCGAGTTCCTCGCCTTCATCCGTCCCGACCGGACGTTCCAAGATGCGGCATCCCTGACCGCGCAGATCACGCTGGACTGCCAGGCCTGTGCCCGTGCGATCGCCGAGATGGATCAAAACGACCCGATGCGGGCCTTTCCGCTCGGTCGATTGCAAGCAGATGGAAAGATTTGACGATTACCGTCTTGACGTGCGGCGACAGCTGAATTATGTCCCGCAGCGACTGTTGGCACTCGCTTTGAGTGAGTGCTAGCAGAGGCGGAGGGGCCCCCTCGCCTTGCATGAAATACCCAAAGCTGAGGAGATAGCGCATGAAGTTCCGTCCTTTGCATGACCGGGTGGTCGTGCGCCGGGTCGAGGAAGATACGAAGACGAAGGGTGGGATTATAATCCCCGACACTGCGCAGGAGAAGCCGATGCAGGGCGAGATCATCGCCGTCGGCCCAGGCGCGCGCGACGAGGCCGGCAAGCTGGTTCCTCCCGACGTCAAGGCCGGCGATCTCGTGCTGTTCGGCAAATGGTCCGGCACCGAGGTCAAGATCGACGGCGTCGAGTACCTCATCATGAAGGAATCCGACATCATGGGCGTGCTGGAAGGCCGCTCGGCGAAGAAGGCCGCAGCCTGAGCCACCGCCTAGACAACCGTTTCCATCATTCCAGGGAGCCGATAAATGGCTGCTAAAGACGTAAGATTTGCTAGCGATGCCCGCGAGAAGATGCTGCAGGGCGTCGATGTTCTTGCCAATGCCGTCAAGGTGACGCTGGGTCCCAAGGGCCGCAACGTCATTCTAGACAAGTCCTTCGGTGCCCCCCGCACCACCAAGGACGGCGTGACGGTCGCCAAGGAGATCGAGCTCGAGGACAAGTTCCAGAACATGGGCGCGCAGCTCGTCCGCGAGGTCGCCTCCAAGACCAACGACACGGCCGGCGACGGCACCACCACCGCCTGCGTGCTGGCCCAGGCAATCGTCCGGGAGGGCGCCAAGTCGGTGGCCGCCGGCATGAACCCGATGGACCTGAAGCGCGGCGTCGATCTGGCCGTTCGCACCGTCGTCGAAGACGTCAAGAAGCGCACCAAGAAGATCAAGTCGTCCGAGGAAGTCGCCCAGGTCGGCACCATCTCCGCCAATGGCGAGAAGGAAATTGGCGACATGATCGCCAATGCCATGCAGAAGGTCGGCAATGAGGGCGTGATCACCGTCGAGGAGGCCAAGAGCCTCGACACCGAGCTGGATGTCGTCGAGGGCATGCAGTTCGACCGCGGCTATCTCTCGCCCTACTTCGTCACCAATGCCGAGAAGATGGTTGCCGAGCTCGAAGACCCCTACATCCTCCTGCACGAGAAGAAGCTGTCTGGCCTCCAGGCCATGCTGCCGGTGCTCGAGGCGGTGGTGCAGTCGGGTCGTCCGCTGCTGATCGTCGCCGAGGACGTCGAAGGCGAGGCGCTCGCCACGCTGGTCGTCAACAAGCTGCGCGGCGGTCTCAAGGTTGCCGCCGTCAAGGCGCCGGGCTTCGGTGATCGCCGCAAGGCCATGCTCGAGGACATCGCGGTCCTCACCGGCGGCCAGGTGATCTCGGAAGATCTCGGCATCAAGCTCGAGAACGTGACGCTCGCCATGCTCGGACGCGCCAAGAAGACGCGGGTCGACAAGGAGAACACCACGATCATCGACGGTGCCGGCAAGAAGAGCGACATCCAGGCCCGCACCAACCAGATCAAGGCCCAGATCGAGGAGACGACCTCCGACTACGACCGCGAGAAGCTCCAGGAGCGTCTCGCCAAGCTTGCCGGCGGCGTTGCCGTGATCAAGGTCGGCGGCGCCACCGAGGTCGAGGTGAAGGAGCGCAAGGATCGCGTCGATGACGCGCTCAATGCCACCCGCGCCGCGGTCGAGGAAGGCATCGTGCCGGGCGGCGGCGTCGCGCTGCTTCGCGCCAAGAAGGCGGTTGATGCGCTGAGGTCGGACAATCCCGACATCCAGGCCGGCATCAACATCCTCTCCAAGGCCCTCGAGGCCCCGATCCGGCAGATCGCCGAGAACGCCGGCGTCGAAGGCTCGATCGTGGTCGGCAAGGTGCTGGAGAAGTCTGGGAATTTCGGCTTCGATGCCCAGACCGAGGAATATGTCGACATGGTCACGGCCGGCATCATCGACCCGACCAAGGTGGTGCGCATCGCCCTCCAGGACGCTGCCTCCGTCGCATCGCTCCTGATCACCACCGAGGCGATGGTCGCCGAGCGTCCCAAGAAGGAATCGGTCCCTGCCATGCCCCCGGGCGGCGGCATGGGCGGGATGGATTTCTGAGCCATCCCCGTCAGTCGAGAGGGCGGCCTCCGGGCCGCCCTTTTTATTTGGGTGACCTCACAGGTTTGTGAAACGGCCTGCACTCCCCGCTGAAACCGCAACGGGCCAGGGCTCCGTAATTCGGGTTGCGAGACCAATGAGCAACCTTTTGAAGGATGAAGCCCATGATCAGGAAGACCCTCGTCGCTTGCGCCCTCGCCGGAACGCTGTTCGCAACGCTCCCCGCCAACGCCGCCGCGGTGATTGTCGGTGGCCAGCCGATGTTCTCCTCGAAGACCATCGTCGAGAACGCCGTCAATTCGGCCGATCACACCACCCTTATCGCCGCCGTCAAGGCGGCAGGCCTGGTCGACACCCTGAAGAGCAAGGGGCCGTTCACCGTCTTCGCCCCGGTGAACTCCGCCTTCGGCTCTCTGCCCGACGGCACCGTCGACACGCTGCTCAAGCCGGAGAACAAGGACGCCCTCGTCAACGTCCTGACCTATCACGTCGTGCCCGGCCGCTGGACCTACAGCGATCTCAAGGCCGCCGTGAAGAAGGGCAAGGGCACGGCCGAGCTCAAGACCGCCAATGGCGAATGGCTCACCGCCAAGATGAACGGCCCCAACAACATCATCCTGACGGATGGCAAGGGCGGCATGGCCAATGTCACCGTCTATGACGTGTTCCAGTCGAACGGCGTGATCCACTCGATCGACCACGTGTTGCTGCCGAAGTCGTAAAGAGGGCAGTCGTCAAATGGGCAGTAGGCAGTGACCGGCGCTCTATGCCGACTGCCTACTGCCGACTGCCTCTATTCGCTCTCTTATCATCGCCACCACCGGATGGCCGAGATGCTCGGATCGCGCCGCCAGCACCGCCTCCGATTTGAGGATGACGCCGTCGTCGAGCACCTTGAGGCGGTTGGCTCTGAGCGTCGAGCCGGTGGTGGTGATGTCGACGATCGCTTCCGCCGTGCCGGCCGCCGGCGCTCCCTCGGTCGCCCCCGCGCTCTCGACGATCCGATAGCCCGTGACCCCCTTCTCGGCAAACCAGCGCCGCGTCAGCGCCGGATATTTCGTGGCGACCTTGAGCCGCCGCCCATGCCTTGCATGATACGCCACCGCAACATCGTCGAGATCGGCCATGGTCGCGACGTCAAGCCAGCATTGCGGCACCGCCACCACCACATCGGCATGGCCGAATCCGAGCCGCAGCACCACCTCGATCGCGACTGTGCCGTCCGGCACCGCCTCGCGCAGCAGATCTTCGCCGGTCACCCCGAGCGCCACGCTGCCATCCTTGAGCGCCTGGGCAATTTCGGCCGCCGACAGAAGGGTGACCTCGACATCGGGAAGCGCGGCGATGCGCCCCTGATAGCCGCGCTCGAGCCCGTCGCGGATCACCGCCAAGCCCGCCTGTTCGAAACGCGCCTCGGCCGCTTCCAGCAGGCGTCCCTTGGACGGCATCGCCAGCGTCAGCTTCGCCGTCATCGCGCCACCGCGCGGCAGGCCGCCGCGAGCCTCTCGGTGTGGATGGCACAGCCGACCGCCGGCACCGGATAGGGCGAGCCGATATCCGACAGGAGCCGGTCGTAGCGCCCGCCGCCGGCGATGGCCAGCGCCCCGCCATCGGGATCGGCGGCTTCGATCTGGAACACGAAGCCGGTGTAATATTCGAGCTGCCGCCCGAACACGCCGGCGAAGCGCGCCTCGTCCAGCGGCAGGCCCGCCGCCGTCATCAACGCATTGCGCCGGTGAAAGCGCCGCACCGCCTCGACCATCGGCGAGCCGAGGGTGGGCGCCAGCCGGTCAAGCGCCTTGGCAATATCCTCCGGAGCGCCGGCCAGTCCGAGATAGGTCTCGATCTTCTCGGCATCCGCCGGAAGGAGCGGCCGCTCGCTGCGGTCGAGCGCCTTCTCGACCAGCCGGGCCGCGATCTCGCGGGAATTGCGCCCGCCGACCAGTGCCAGCCCTTCAGCCGCGAGCTGCGCCTCGACGAGTCCCACCGCGTCGGCCGCCCCGCCCGCCTCCGCAAGCGTGTCGATCAGCCCGGAGATCGAGGTCCGCGGCCGCGCCGCGCCGCCGGTCAGCTGCTCGAGCAGCGCACGGAACTGCTTCGGGCGCCAGAATTGATGGCTGAGCCGCCGCCGCCAGCGCTCCGGCATGACCAGCGACTTGAGCAACGCGTCGAACAGCCCGAGATCGCCCAGTCGGATGGTGTAGCGGCGCAGCCCCGCCGCCTCGACCGCCCCGACCGTCATCGCCAGCACCTCGGCCTCGGCAAGCTCGCCATCGCTCGCCCCGAACCATTCGACGCCCGCCTGGTCGAACTCGCTCGGATGCAACCGGTCGGCGCCCCCCGGCTGGAATCGAAAGGCCGGCCCGCAATAGCAATAGCGCGCTTCGCGCCGCGGATCGGCCTGGCGCGACAGGTGGAACCGGCAGGTCGGGACCGTCAGGTCGGGCCGCAGGCAGAGCTCGGCGCCCGAGGGATCGGTGAACACGAAGGTGCGCGAGCGGATGTTCTCGCCCGACCGGTCGAGAAAGACGTCGGCCGGCTGCAGGATGTCGGGCACGATCGTCTCGAAGCCCTGCCCCGCGAACACCGCCATGACGGCCTGCCGGACAGCCTCGAGCTCCAGCCGCTCCGCTGCCGACCTACCCGCCACCGCATCCCCCGCTCACCGCCGCTGCTCCAGCGCCGCCTTGACGGCCGGCACGAGCTCCGCCTCCGGCACCTCGACCTGCGCGGCGCGCGCCGATCGCCATTCCTCGCGGCTGTCGATCTGCCGCGCCATCGCGGCGCCCGCCGCCAGGTCCTTGAGCTGGACGACCTTGCGCTCGCGCTCGTCGGGGCCCTGGATCACCACCAGGGGCGCACCGCGCCGGTCGGCATATTTCATCTGCGCCTTCATGCCGGCGGTCCCGAGATACATCTCGGCACGAATCCCGGCGGCGCGCAGCCGGCTGGTCAGCTGCTGATAATGCGGCACCTGCCCCCGGTCCATCACCAGCACCACCACCGGCGCAAGGCTCCCGAGGCTCGCGGTCCTGCCGAGATGCCTGAGCGCCGCATAGAGCCGCGACACGCCCATCGAGAAGCCGGTTGCCGGCACCGCCTCGCCGCGGAAGCGCGCCACCAGATCGTCATAGCGCCCGCCGCCACCGACCGAGCCGAAGCGCACCGGCTGGCCCGCGTCGTCCACGGTCTCGAAGGTCAGCTCGGCCTCGAACACCGCGCCGGTGTAGTAATCGAGGCCGCGCACCACCGATGGATCAAAGCGGATTCGATCCTCCCCGTAGCCGGCCGCATCGAACAACCGCCGCATCTCCTCGACTTCCGCCGTCCCCTCGAATCCGGTGAGCATGCCTTTCAGAGTCCTGCTCTCTGCGAAATTCAGGCTTTGGGTGATCTGCTCGTCGGTCAGTCCCGCTCCCTTGGTGAAATCGCCGGATTCGTCCTTGCGGCCCTTGCCCAGCAATTCCCTGACCGCCTGCGGCCCAAGGCGCTCGAGTTTGTCCAGCGCTCGCAGCCAGGTCGTTCTCACTTCGAGCGGAATCTTGAGCTGGTCCTGCACACCGTCCAGGATCTTGCGGCTGTTGAACTTGACGACGTAATTGCCGCGCTCGATCCCCAGCGCCTCCAGGGCATCGGCCGCCATCATGCAGACCTCGGCATCGGCCGCCGGGCTCGCCGTCCCGACCGTGTCGGCATCGAACTGCATGAACTGCCGGAAACGGCCCGGCCCCGGCTTCTCGTTGCGGAACACCCAGCCCGAGCGGTAGCTGCGGAACGGCTTGGCAAGCCCCTCGTAATTCTCGGCGACATAGCGGGCGAGCGGCGCCGTCAGGTCGTAGCGCAGCGACAGCCACTGATCGTCCTCGTCCTTGATCGAGAACACGCCCTCGTTCGGACGGTCCTGGTCGGGGAGGAACTTGCCCAGCGCATCGCTAAATTCGAAGAACGGCGTCTCCAGCGCCTCGAACCCATAGGTCTCATAGACCCGCTCGAGGACGCGCAGCATCTCCTTGACGCCCCGGATCTCCTCGGCCTCGACATCGCGAAAGCCCTTGGGCAGCCGCGCTTTCGGTCGTTCCTGCTGTGGCGATCGGCCCATGGGCATCCCGGAAAGATCGTGGAAGTCGTGCCGGGTTCTAGCGAAACAACCGCAGCCGGGCAAGCCAAGGGTCGGTTTACTCCCCCCGCACCACCTGCTGGTTCTGCTCGCCAAGCCCCTCGACCGACAGGCGGATGCGATCCCCCTCGGTCAGAAAGCGCTGCGGCTTCATGCCCATGCCGACGCCGGCCGGCGTCCCGGTGATGATCAGATCACCCGCCATCAGCGTCATGAATTGCGACACATAGGAGACCAGGAACCTCACCCGGACGATCATCTTGGCCGTCGTGCCGTTCTGAACGCGCTTGCCGTTGAGCTCGAGCCAGAGCGGCAGCGCCTGCGGATCGGGCACCTCGTCCCGCGTCACCAGCCACGGCCCGACCGGCCCGAAGGTGTCGAGCGACTTGCCCTTCACCCACTGCCCCTTGCGCTCGATCTGATATTCGCGCTCCGACACATCGTTGACGACCGTGTAGCCGGCGACATGGTTCAGCGCATCCTGCTCGCTGACCGCCTTGGCGCGCTCCCCGATGAAGATCCCGAGCTCGACCTCCCAATCCGCCTTGCGGGAGTTGCGCGGCAGGACGACGTCGTCATTGGGCCCCGAGATCGACGACAGATGCTTGTTGAAGATGATCGGCTCCTCGGGAACCGGCAGCCCGGATTCCTCGGCATGGTCGGTGTAGTTGAGTCCGATGGCGATGAAATTGCGGATGCCGGCGACCGGGCAGCCGAAGCGCGGCTTGCCGTTGACCGTCGGCAGGCTCTCGGCATCGACCGCCTTGAGCTTCTCGAGCCCTTGCGGCGAGATCGCCTCGGGCGTGATGTCGTCGATGATCTTCGAAAGATCGCGGAACTTGCCCGATCGGTCGATCAGGCCGGGCTTCTCGCGGCCGATGGCACCATGGCGGAACAGCTTCATGGGTGATCCCCTGTCGGTTCTCGACTGTTTACGATGATGATGTGCAGGCGCTTCGGCCCATGCGCCCCGAGCTCGAGCCGCTGCTCGATGTCGCCGGTGCGCGACGGCCCGGTGATCATGTTGAGGGTCCGCGGCATCTGGCCGGTCCCATAGGCGTGGCGGACGCGGTCGAACACGTCCTCATAGGAGCCGACGATGTCGTCGCCCAGGATGACCGCTATATGGGTCTCCGGCAGGAAATTGAGCGTCGTCGGATTGTCCGGGCCCGACAGCAGGACCAGCGTGCCGGATTCCGCCACCCCGGCGGCCGCCCGGCTGACCGAAACCTCGTCCGTCGGCTCCGCCCGCCCGCTGAGGCGCTCGACCGTCGGCGCCCCGTCGCGCCAGGGCATCTCCGACAGCAGCCGATCAGCGCCATGGCGGATGCGCGAGGGCAGGTTCTGCTGGCGCAGATAATCGGCGATCAGCGCCGGAACCGCTGCCGGCCCGTCGGCTTCCGCCACCGTCGCATGCACTCCCTCGGCCATCGTCCGGAACAGCGCGATCCGCGCCGATCGCTCGATCTGCCCGCGCTGCGGCACCAGGTTGCGCGCATGCTGCGCCAGCCGCTCGTCCACCGCCCGCCGGCGTGCCGGCTCCTCGCCGCTCACGCCGAGCCCCTGGCGGAGCCGGGCGAACAGCACCGCGCGATGGTCGAGATCAGCCATCGCGACGGCGGTCCTGCCATTGGTCCATGAAGGTCGCTCCTTGCGGCGTCGGAAAATCGCGGAACCGCGTCCAGCCGCCCGCCAGCGGCAGGCTCGACATGCGGGGCCGGCCGCGCGACCACAGCCGCAAGGCCCGATTGCCGAGCCGCGCCGCCAGCCGGTAGAGCGCCGGCCGCTCGGCCAGGAACGCCCACAGCCTGAGCCCGTAGCGCGCGGTCGCCGGCTGCAGGTGCCGCTCGAATTCCCGCTCGCGCCAATGCCGCATCATGCCGGGCAGCGGGATCTTCATCGGGCACACTTCCTCGCAGCGCCCGCAGAAGGTCGAGGCATTGGGCAATTGCCCGGCTTTGTCGAGGCCGATCAGCGATGGTGTCAGAACGGCTCCCATCGGACCCGGATAGACCCAGCCATAGGCATGGCCGCCGACCGCCTGGTAGACCGGGCAGTGATTGAGGCAGGCGCCGCAGCGGATGCAGCGCAGCATCGGCTGGAACGGCGTGCCGAGCATGGCGCTGCGCCCGTTGTCGAGCAGGATGACGTGATACTCCTGCGGCCCGTCGGGATCGCCGGGCCGCCGCGGGCCGGTCGAGAAGGTGGTGTAGCTCGACATCTCCTGGCCGGTCGCCGAGCGCGCCAGCAGCCGCAGCAGCGTCGCCACGTCCTCGAGCGTCGGCACCAGCTTGTCGATCGTCGTGAGCACCAGATGCGCCCTCGGCAGGATCTGGGTGAGATCGCCATTGCCCTCATTGGTGACGATGATCGAGGTGCCGGTCTCCGCCACCAGGAAATTCGCCCCGGTGATGCCGAGATCGGCGGCGATGAACTTCTCCCGCAGCACCAGCCGCGCCTCATGGACGAGCTTCGCGGGCTCCTCGAGATTGCGCTCGCGCGGCAGATGGGAATGGACCTGGCGGAAATCGGCCTCGATCTGGTCGCGGGTCAGGTGCACGGCGGGAGCGATGATGTGACTCGGATGCTCGCCGCGCAGCTGGATGATGTACTCCCCGAGATCGGTCTCGACCGGCTGGATGCCGGCCGCCGACAGCGCCTCGTTGAGCTCGATCTCCTCGCCGACCATCGACTTGCCCTTGGTGACCGTGCGGGCGCCGAGCCGTCGCGCAATCTCGATGATGATCCTCTTTGCCTCCGCCCCGTCGGCGGCGAAATGCACCTGGCCGCCGCTCGCCCTGACCTTGGCCTCGTAGCGCTCGAGATAGAGATCGAGATGGGCGAGCGTGTGGTCCTTGATCGCCCGCGCCTCGTCGCGCAGCGCCTCGAACTCCGGCAGCCTCTCGCGCGCCATGAGACGCTTCTGGATGAAGCCGCGCGGCACGTTCTCGAGCGCCCGCTGCAGCTCCGCATCATGGAGCGCCCGCGTGGCGTTCTCCTTGAAGGCGCTGCTCGTCGTCTCCATCAGCCGGCATCTCCCCCGCCGATCGGCGGTCCGCCAGTCTCGCCGGCCAGCACCTCGGCGACATGGCGCACCTCGATGCGGGACCCCTCGCGCGACAGCTTGCCGGCCATGTTCATCAGGCATCCGAGATCGCCGGCCAGCAGCACCTCGGCACCGCTCGCCGTCACATTGGCGATCTTCTTGCGCACCATGTCGTTGGAGATCTCCGGATATTTGACGCAGAAGGTGCCGCCGAAGCCGCAGCACACTTCCGCATCCTTCATCTCGGCGACCTTCAGCCCCTTGACCTTGGCGAGCAGCCGGCGCGGCTGGTTGCGGATGGCGAGCTCGCGCAGGCCCGAGCAGCTGTCGTGATAGGTCACCAGTTTGGGATAGTCGGCATCGATCTCCCCGATGCCCATCACGTCGACGAGGAACGACACCAGCTCATAGGAGCGCTGCGCCAGCGCCTCGGCCCGGAACCGGTCGTCGGAGCCTTCGGCAAACAGCGGCGGGTAATGCTTGCGGATCATCCCGGCGCAGGAGCCGGACGGCGCCACCAGGTAGTCCATATCCTCGAAGGCGGCGATCGTCTGCCGCGCCAGCCTGGCGGTGTCGCGCCGGTCGCCCGAATTATAGGCCGGCTGCCCGCAGCAGGTCTGGCTCCGCGGCACCTCGACGATGCAGCCGGCCCTCTCGAGCAGCCGCACCGCCGCGAAGCCGATAGACGGCCGCAGCAGGTCGACAAGGCAGGTCACGAACAAACCGACGCGCGGCTTCCGCTCGAGCATTCCGAAACTCTCGACGATGACTCGAGCAAACTATCGCATCCCCGCCTTGCGGCGCGCAATCGCCTTCCCGGCAGGCTGCCGGCGCCGGTCTTATTGCTCCGGCGGCGACTTCAGATAGGCGATGACATCGGCCACCTCGTCATCCTTCTTGAGGCCGACGAACACCATCTTGTTGCCCGGGACGAAGCCTTTGGGGTCCTTCAGATAGGACGCGAGGTTCTCCTCGGTCCACACGAGCCCCTCGTCCCCCTTCTTCTTCATCGCATCGGAGTATTTGAAACCCTCGACCGCGCCGGCCTTGCGCCCGACCACATCGCCGAGATGCGGCCCGACCTTGTTGGTCTTGGTGTCATGGACGTGGCACACCTGGCACCGCTTGAACACGGTCTTGCCCTTCTCGGCATCCCCCTGGGCCATTGCCGGCGAGGACACGGCGAGAAGTGCGAGTGCGGCCAGCGCAATCCTGAGTTTCATAAGATCGTCTCCTCCTTGCGATGCACCGGGATCGCGCATCTTCTCAATCTTCGTGTTCTGTTAATTTGATGTACCATCGGCTGGTGCCACGCTCGGACGGGACGTTTTGTCGCGCTCCGACAAAGATCCAGCGGATCGAGACCGTCATGACGCGCCTGAAAATGCCTGCTCCCGACCAGGCGACGCTCGCCCGCCGCGGCGAGATCGTCGCTGCCTTGCGCCGCATTGTGCCGGGCGAAGGCGTGATCGACACCACGGCCGAGCTGCGTGCCTATGAGACCGACGGCCTCACCGCCTACCGCCAGGTCCCGATGGTTGCGGTGCTTCCCGAAACGGTCGACCAGGTCAGGCAGATCCTGAGCTACTGCCACGCCAACGACATCCGCGTCGTGCCGCGTGGCGGCGGCACCGGCCTTTCCGGCGGCGCGCTGCCATTGGCCGATGCCGTGCTGCTCGGCATGTCGAAATTCAACCGCATCCTCGACATCGACTACGAGAACCGCTGCGCCACCGTCGAGCCGGGCGTCACCAACCTCGCCATCACCAAGGCGGTCGAGGACCGCGGCTTCTATTACGCCCCCGACCCCTCCTCGCAGATCGCCTGCTCGATCGGCGGCAATGTCGCGGAGAACTCCGGCGGCGTGCACTGCCTGAAGTACGGTCTGACCGCCAACAACCTGCTCGGCCTCGAGGTCGCGCTGATCACCGGCGAGCTGATTCGCCTCGGCGGTAAGCATCTCGACAGCGAGGCCTATGATCTCATGGGCGTCGTCACCGGCTCGGAAGGGCTGCTCGGCGTGGTGACGCAGGTCACCGTCCGCATCCTGCGCAAGCCCGAGTCCGCTCGCGCGCTGCTGATCGGCTTTCCCGAGATCGAGGCTGCCGGCCAATGCGTCGCCGACGTGATCTCGCACGGCATCATCCCGGCCGGGATGGAGATGATGGACCGCCTCGCCATCGCCGCCACCGAGGACTTCGTCCATGCCGGCTATCCCCGCGACGTCGATGCCTTGCTGATCGTCGAGCTCGACGGGCCGGCGCCCGAGGTCGAGCATTTGATCGAGCGGGTGAGCGACATCGCCAGGGCGAATCGCGCCTCGCTGGTGCGCGCCTCGACCTCCGAGGAGGAGCGGCTCAGATTCTGGGCCGGCCGCAAGGCGGCCTTCCCGGCCGTCGGGCGCATCTCGCCGGACTATCTCTGCATGGACGGCACCATTCCGCGCAGGAACCTCCCGGCCGTGCTCGGCGCCATGAGCGATCTCTCGGCCAAATATGGCCTGGCCTGCGCCAATGTGTTTCACGCCGGCGATGGCAATCTCCACCCGCTCATCCTGTTTGATGCCGGCGAGGAGGACCAGCTCGAGCGCGCCGAGCAATTCGGCGCCGAGATCCTGAAGCTCTGTGTTCGGATGGGGGGCGTGCTGACCGGCGAGCACGGCGTCGGCGTCGAGAAGCGCGACCTCATGGGCGACATGTTCAGCGAGGTCGATCTCGCCCATCAGGAGCGGCTCAAATGCGCCTTCGACGGCAAGGGCTTGCTCAATCCCGGCAAAATGTTCCCGGTGCTCCATCGCTGCGCCGAGCTCGGCCGCATGCATGTCCACCGCGGCAAGCTGCCCTTCGCCGACATCCCGAGGTTCTGAAGAGACGTGACCGAGCTCAAGCCTGAGGATCAGGGCGGGGTGGCCGATGCCATCCTGTCGGCGATCGCCGGCAAGACCCCGATGGAGGTCGTCGGCTCGGCCACCATGCGCACCATCGGCCGGCCGCTCGCGACGGCGCTCAGGCTCGATCTCTCCGGCCTCGCCGGGCTTATCTTCTACGAGCCCGAGGAGCTGGTCCTGTCGGCCAAGGCCGGCACCCGCCGCAGCGAGATCGAAGCGCTCTTGCGGGCGAGCCGGCAAGCCTTTGCCTTCGAGCCTCCCGATTTCGCCCGGCTCCTCGGCAGCAATCAGGGCGGCACCCTCGGCGGCATGATCGCCGCCAATCTGTCGGGGCCGCGCCGCATCCGGTCTGGTGCGCTTCGCGATCACATTCTCGGCTTCTCCGCCGTCTCCGGCCGCGGCGAAGCCTTCCGGTGCGGCGGCCGGGTGATGAAGAACGTGACCGGCTACGATCTTCCCAAGCTCATGGCCGGCTCCTGGGGAACGCTCTGTGCACTGACCGAGGTGACCATGAAGGTGATGCCGGCGCCGGAAACCGTCGCGACGCTGCTGTTGTTCGGCCTGAACGACGAGGATGCTTCGGCGGCAATGCGCGACGCCATGCGCTCGCCCTTCGACATGGCGGGAGCCGCCCACCTGCCCGCCGACGTCGCCCGCGCCTCGGCCCTGGCCGACATTGCCGGTGCCGGCGCCTCGGTCACCTTGCTGCGGCTGGAGGGCTTCGGCGAGTCGGTCGCCTTCCGCCTGGCCGAGCTCAGGGCCGGGATCACCGCCGAACAGGCCGTGCTCGATCCGCAGCGCTCCGACCTTGCCTGGGGCGAAATTCGCGACGTGCATCTGCTTGCCGAGCCGCGCGAGCGCATCGTCTGGCGCGTCTCGCTGCCGCCGAGCGAAGGACCCCGCGCCATGGACCACATCCGCACCGCCGCGCCGGCGGCCATCGGCTATTATGACTGGGCCGGCGGGCTGCTATGGGTCTCCGTGCCGCCGTCCGAGCACGGCTCGACACAGGTGATCCGTGGCGCGATCCCGCCGGCAACCGGCCATGCGACGCTGATCCGCGGTCCCGAGAGCCTGCGGTCGTCGGTGTTCGTCTTCGAGCCGCTACCCGATCCGCTGGCCAAGCTGACCCAGCGGATCAAGCAGGCTTTCGATCCGGCAGGGGTTCTCAACCCGGGCCGCATGTACCATTTTGCCTGAAGCCATGCAGACCCATTTCACCGCCGCCCAGCTTGCCGACCCGAAGATCGCCGAATCCAATGCGATCATCCGCAAATGCGTCCATTGCGGCTTCTGCACCGCCACCTGCCCGACCTATGTCCTGCTCGGCGACGAGCTCGATTCGCCGCGCGGCCGCATATATCTGATCAAGGGAATGCTCGAGAGCGGTGCGCCGGTCACCCCCGATGTCGTGCGCCATCTCGACCGCTGCCTCTCCTGCCTGAGCTGCGTGACCACCTGCCCGTCGGGCGTGAACTACATGCACCTGATCGACGACGCACGGGTGCATGTCGAGGAGACCTTCCGCCGGCCGCCGCTCGACCGCGCCATCAGGTCGATGATCGCTGCGGTCATTCCGGAGCCGCGGCGCTTCCGCATTGCCGCGGCGCTGGCCAGGCTCGGCCGCCCGCTCGCCGTGCTGCTGCACAAGATTCCCTCGCTTGCGCCCCTTGCGGCGATGCTCGAGCTCGCGCCATCGCAATTTCCGCCGGTGGCGCCCGAAGCGCAGCCGGGCCTCCACCCTGCGACCGGCGAACGCCGCCATCGGGTCGGGTTGCTCGCCGGCTGCGTCCAGAGCGTTCTCATGCCGCAGATCAATGCCGCGACGGTTCGCCTGCTCAACCGCCTGGGCGCCGATGTCGTCATCCCGCCAGGTCTCGGCTGCTGCGGCGCTCTCACCCATCACATGGGCCGCGAGCGCGATGCGATGAACCGCGCCGCGACCAGCATCGACATTTGGCTCGCGCAGAATGCCGAAGGCCCGCTCGACGCCATCGTCGCCAATGCCTCGGGCTGCGGCACCATGCTCAAGACCTATGATCACCTGCTGCGTCATGATGCCGGCAAGCGCGACGGCGCCCGCACCGTGTCTCGGCTCGCCGTCGATGTCAGCGAGCTCGCTCTGCGCCTCGGCTATCGCGGCAAGGCGCCGCGACGCCTGCGGGTCGCCTATCAATCCGCCTGCTCGCTGCAGCACGGCCAGAAGGTGACGCGTGAACCGGTGGCGCTGCTCGAGGCGGCCGGTTTCGAGGTGGTGACGGTGCCCGAAGGCCATCTCTGCTGTGGCTCGGCCGGGACCTACAATCTGGTCCAGCCGGCCATCGCCAGACGCCTGCGCGACCGCAAGATCGCCAACATCGCAAGCACGAGGCCGGATGTCATCGCATCCGGCAATATCGGCTGCATTACCCAGATCGGCTCCGGCACCACCATCCCGATCCTGCACACGGTCGAGCTGCTCGATTGGGCGGCCGGCGGGCCGGTGCCGGAGAGGCTGAAGTGAGGCAGTAGGCATTAGGCTGTAGGTCGTGACCGGTGCTCTTCCCCACTGCCTACTGCCTCTCGACGACGATCACCCTGAAATCATTGACATTGGTGAGCGTCGGCCCAGTCACCACCAGGTCGCCAAGCCTGGCAAAGAACGTATACGAATCATTATTGTCGAGGAGCTTCGCCGGATCGAGTCCGGCGGCCGCTGCCCGCGCCAGGCTGTCGGGAAAGACCATCGCCCCGGCATTGTCCTCCGACCCGTCGATCCCGTCGGTGTCGCCGGCAAAGGCCGAGATTCCCGGTTGAGATTGAAGAGCAAGCGCCAGTGCCAGCGCATATTCGCAATTGCGCCCTCCCCTGCCCTCGCCCCTGATCGTCACCGTCGTCTCGCCCCCCGACAGGATCACCGTGCCCGGCGGCGCCATGCGGGCGAGTGCCGCCTGCTCGTGCGCCACCGCCCGGCTTTCGCCTTCGACCCGGTCGCCGAGATCGACGACCTCGTAGCCGGCGCCGCGGGCAACCAGCGCTGCCGCCGCGAGCGACAGCGCAGGGGCGGCGATGATCCGCGTCTCGGTTCGCGCCAGCCGTGGATCGCCAGGCTTCGGCGTCTCGCTCGCCGGATCGGCAAGCCAGGCGGCGACGGTCTCCGGCATGCGGATCCCATAGCGCTTGATATGGGCGATGGCCTCTTCCCGGGTCGAAGGGTCGGCGACGGTCGGACCCGACGCCACCAGGGAGGGATCATCGCCGGGTATGTCGGAGACGATCAGCGACACCACCCTCGCCGGATAGGCAGCGGCCGCCAGCCGGCCGCCCTTGAGCGCCGACAGATGCTTGCGCACGCAGTTCATCACCGAGATCGGCGCACCCGACGCCAGCAGCTGCCGGTTGATGTCCTGCTTGTCGGCAAGGGTCAGCCCATCGGCCGGTGCCGCAAGGAGCGCCGAGCCGCCCCCCGAGATCAGGCACAGAACGAGATCATCGGCACTGAGGCCCTGCACCATCCGGGCGATCCGCGCCGCTGCCTCGCTTCCTGCCCGGTCGGGCACCGGATGCGCCGCCTCGATGATCTCGATGCGCTCGCAGGGTACGCCATGGCCGTAGCGTGTCACCACCAAGCCCCCGAGCGCCTGCGGCCAATGCGCCTCGACCGCTGCCGCCATCGCTGCCGAAGCCTTCCCGGCCCCCACCACGATGGTGCGCCCCTTGGGCGGCGCCGGCAGATATTGCGGCACCCTGACCGCCGGATCGGCGGCCGCGATCGCCGCATTGAACAGGCTCCTGAGCAGCGGCTCGGTGGGACGTTGGATCATGGTCGGCCGATGAATGAATTGCGCGGCTTTGCGGTTTGTCTCGAGTGAAGATAATACGTGGTCAGCCGGAATTGGAGAAATTGACATGCCGTCGCGTTCGAACGCCTCCCGCGTCTTTCACCGCGCTCTCGGTCACGACTACCCCCGGGCGGTGACAGGCCGCGGCTCCTGGATCTACGACGCCGAGGGTCGCGCCTATCTCGATGCCTCGGGCGGCGCCGCCGTGTCCTGTCTGGGCCATGGCGATCGCCGGGTGGCGCAGGCGATCCGCCAGCAGCTCGACAGCCTCGCCTACACCCACACGTCCTTCTTCACCACCGGCGTGGCGGAAGAGCTGGCCGATCGCCTGTCGAGCGCCGCCCCCGGCGGACCCTGGCGGGTGTTCTTCGTGTCCGGCGGGTCGGAGGCGACCGAGGCGGCGCTTAAGCTTGCCCGCCAGGTCCAGGTGGAGCGCGGCCAGGCCTCCCGCGACCATTTCGTGTCGCGCCATTTCTCCTATCACGGCAACACGCTCGGTGCCCTGTCGGTCGGCGGCCATCTCGGCCGGCGCAAGCTCTACGGTCCGATCCTCCCGTCCAATGTGCGCCACATCCCGCCGGTTTACGCCTATCGTCACCAGCGGCCCGACGAGACCGCCGAAGCTTATGGCCTGCGCATGGCACGAACCCTCGAGGACACCATCATCGACACCGGGCCTGCTCGGGTGATCGCCTTCATCGCCGAGACGGTGGTCGGCGCCACCCTCGGCGCCGTCCCTGCCACGCCGGGTTATTTCCGCGAGATCCGGTCGATCTGCGATCGCCACGGCGTTCTGATGATCCTCGACGAGGTGATGTGCGGCATGGCGCGCTGCGGCACCCGTTTCGCCTTCGAGCAGGAAGGCGTCGTCCCCGACATGATCACCCTGGCGAAGGGTCTCGGCGCCGGCTATCAACCGATCGGCGCCCTGATGGTGAGCGAGAGGATCGTCGGCGAGCTCGAGCGGGGGTCGGGCGCCTTCCAGCATGGCCACACCTATGTCGGCCATGCCGTGGCCTGTGCGGCGGCGCTGGCGGTGCAGGAGATCATCGAGCAGGAAGGCCTCGTCGAACGGGTGGCGCGCATCGGCGAGGTTCTTGCCGAGCGCCTGCGCGACCGTTTCGGCAACCATCCGCATGTCGGCGACATTCGCGGCCGCGGCCTGATGCAGGCCCTCGAGCTCGTCGAGGATCGCGCCGACAAGCGTCCCTTTCCCGCCGCGACGAAGCTGTGGAGCCGGGTCAAGGCGGCGGCCATGGCGGAAGGCCTGATCTGCTATCCGAGCGGCGGCACTGCTGATGGCACCGACGGCGACCACGTGCTGATCGCGCCACCCTATACGATCAGCGCGGGCGAGCTCGACGAGCTGGTGCGTCGCCTCGACCGCGCCTTGTCGCGATCCCTTGCCGGGATCGCTATCTGATTTCAGGACCGGATGAAGCCGAGAAGGTCCTCGTTCACCTGGTCCTTCAGCGTCGTGCACATGCCATGCGGCGCGCCCTTGTAGATCTTCAGCTGCGCACCCTTCACCAGCTTCGACGACAACATCGCCGAGGCGGCGATCGGCACGATCTGGTCGTCGTCGCCATGCATGATCAGGGTCGGCACGTCGAACTTCTTCAGATCCTCCGTCTGGTCGGTCTCGGAGAACGCCTTGATGCAGAGATAGGATGCCGGGAAGCCGCACATCATGCCCTGCAGCCAGAACGACTCCCGCACGCCTTCCGACACTTTGGCGCCCTTGCGGTTGTAGCCGTAGAACGGCAGGCTCAAATCCTTCCAGAATTTCGATCGATCGTCGTGAACGCCGGCGCGAAGCTGATCGAAGACTTCGATCGGCGAGCCCGCCGGATTGGACGGCGTCTTGAGCATCAAGGGCGGGACGGCGCCGATCAGCACCGCTTTTGCCACGCGCCTGGTGCCGTGACGACCGATGTAGCGCGCAACCTCGCCACCGCCCGTCGAATGACCGACATGGATGGCATCCTTGATATTGAGGGCCGCGGTGAGGGCCGCGAGATCGTCGGCATAGGTGTCC
Source organism: Aestuariivirgaceae bacterium (assembly GCA_040510355.1). Lineage (GTDB taxonomy): Bacteria > Pseudomonadota > Alphaproteobacteria > Rhizobiales > Aestuariivirgaceae > DATAFF01. The sequence goes on along the minus strand of JBEVJH010000112.1, from coordinate 1,906 downwards.
ATGTCGTTGCCGTTCCATGGCTGGCTCGAGCGGCCATGGCCACGACGATCGTGTGCGATGCAGCGATAGCCCTTCGACGCCAGATAGAACATCTGGTCCTCGAAGGCGTCGGCCGACAACGGCCAGCCGTGGCTGAACACCACCGGTTGCCCACTGCCCCAATCGTTGTAGTAGATCTGCGTTCCATCTTTGGTCGTGATCGTCGGCATCTCTCTCATCCGTTGTGCGCGCCCGCTCGACCCCGGCCGGATGCTAGTCCTTGTCGAAGCCGAATTCTATCGGCTTTCCTCCTGTCGGTTCGTCGCACGCCCTTTTCGGCTTGTCGCACGCTCGCCAAGCGCGCGTCGCTCATAGACGATGCACTCCTCCATCATCGCCCGCCAGATGCGTTCCGCGACATCCGGGTCGAATCCGACCTCTGCCGCCGCCTTGCGAACCCGTTCCGCCACCTCCTCGACGCGCCATGTCACCCGCGCCTCATGCGGCGCACCCTTGAGCTCGGCTGCCCGCTTGATGGCTTTGAGTCGCTCCGCCAGGAGCGCGATCAGCTTCTCGTCGATGCTGTCGATGGCGGCACGTACCTCGGAAAGCGTGTCCATTCTCTGTCCTTGAATCCGTGTCTGCCCTATGATCCTCATACAATGCTTCAACCGGAATGACACTGACCATGGTTCGCGAGAACGAAATTCGTGACGGGGAGATGGCGATCGAGCCGCCGCCTCCCACCGACGCCGGCCTCGTCTTCATCGGCCGCATCCGCACGCCATGGACCTCGCGGCTCATGACCCCGCGTCACGGCCGGCCCGATGGCCCGGTCTGCCGGATCGAGGTCTTCGATCGCTGGAAGGACGCGCTCGACGGCATCGATCAGTTCGAGCGGCTGGAGGTCCTGTACTGGCTTCACCAGTCGCGGCGCGACCTCGTGAAGCAGAGTCCCGACAACAGCGGCGTCGGTCGCGGCACCTTCTCGCTGCGCTCGCCGGTGCGGCCCAATCCGATCGGCACATCGATCGTCGAAATGGTCGGCTGCGATGGCCTGGTGATCAGCGTGCGCGGTCTCGACTGCCTCGACGAGACGCCGCTCCTCGATATCAAGCCGGACCGCACCCTGTTCAAGCCGCTGGCGCCGCCGCAGCCCGGCGATTTCGAGACCGACCGCCCTTGCTTGCGAAAGCGCGACAAATAGCGATCACCAGCAGGTGTAGCCGCCATCTGCCACCACGATCGAACCCGTGAGCAGGCTCGATGCGTCGGACGCGAGGAACAACACCACCGAGGCGATCTCGTCCACCTGGCCGAGCCGACCCATCGGCGTCATGTCGAGCCAGGTCTGGAACATCTTCTCCTTGGCGCGCGCAAAGACGTTGAGCGGCGTATCGATGTAGGTCGGCGCCACCGCGTTCACTCTGACGCCGCGCGCTGCCCACTCCGAAGCCAGCGACTTCGTCAAATGATGCACGCCGGCCTTTGAGGCGTTGTAATAGCTCTGCTCCTGCGGCTTGTTGACGATGAATCCCGACATCGAGCCGATATTGACGATCACCCCGGACCGCTTCGCCAGCATGTGCCGGCCAAAAGCCCGGCAGCACCAGAACACGCCATTGAGATTGACATCGATGACATTGAGCCAATGCTCGTCGCTCACCTTCTCGGCCGGCGTCTCGGAGCGCGCAATGCCGGCATTGTTCACCAGGATGTCGACCTTGCCATGGCGGGCAGCGAGTTCATCCGCGACCTCGGTGACGCGCTTCGGATCGGTGACGTTCATCACCGCGATCTCGGCTTCGCGGCCCTTGGCCTTCTGGGCATCGCGCGACTCCTCGGCGATCTTCTCGTCGAGATCGGCGATCACCACCTTCGCTCCCGCCTCGGCAAGCGCATCGACGCAGGCCGCGCCGATGCCGCG
>JBEVJH010000111.1:0-33697 GCA_040510355.1 Aestuariivirgaceae bacterium | reverse complement strand
AGTCCTTACTGGTTTGATCCTGCAATCGCTAAATATGGAAGCGGTGCCTTTTCATTCTCGCCCACCGGTCCCGGTACAGCATTGTTGATGGGAGCGAGCTGCTGAATATAGCTGACATGATCAGCTGCATCAGCTTCAGTGAGGGCCGCGTAGCTGTGCCATGGCATGACTGGTGCTAATTGCCGTCCATCAGGGCGACCGCCTCTTGTGATGGCGGCTTGCATCTCGGCGGCAGACCAGTTCCCCAAACCGGTTTCCTTATCGGAGGTGAGGTTTGGTGGATAAAATATTCCGAGGCCTTCAAGCTTAAAACCGACGTCACCCCCTGCCAGGTTTCTCGAAATATCTGGCTGTCCCTTCAACGCCCCTGGCGTGTGGCAGCCACTGCAGTCCATAATCTTGGCAAGATACGCCCCTCGATCAGCGTCCGCGAAACAAGGGTTGGAAACCCAAAGTACCGTCCCGAGACATATCAGACCTTTGCTGCAGAATTTCATCTCTCACAACTCCATAGCTCGCGGACGCTGGCTTAGCAGATCAGCGCTGGCGGTGTCAGTGCCGAGGATTCCGACATCGCCAATGTGATCTGGTTGGTGCAGAATCGACTTGGGGCATTGTCGTCGCACCTGCTCGAGATGAGGTTCGGTGCCACGATGGCACCACACCTGCGGGGCCGGACGCCAGCGCGCCGGGCCTTTTTCATTTTTGGCAGCCTGGAAATCGGCCTAAGCTGGGGAAGACAGCAACGCTATCGTGCCACGCAGAGGGTAAGGGCTAGATTATGCTGGACGTGTTAATTATTTGCTTGTCAGGGATGATCCTTCTTCTCCAGCTTGTATATGGAAGCCTAATTGTCGAATTGTATCAGTCTTCCTCACATGCAGGACAGGTCAGCATAAGAGCAGTTTCGATAGCCACTGTATGTCTCCAGGTATTTCTCATCTTGTACCTCATCTTCATTTTTTAGATGAAGATAGAGGAACTTGGCCGGTCCGGCGCGGCCGCCCTTCTGGCAATCGAACGATCCGTGCCGGCGCGGGGCGACCAAGAGGGCATTCGATGATCAGGACAATAGCTTTGGCGATTTTGGGAGCGCTATCCGGCGGGCTGGTAACGGCTGCCGACGCCGGTGATGTCAGGGGTCCTCGCAATTGGGCATGCGCGTACGGATATAGTGCGGGAGGCCGAATGGTCTGGGTCTATGGCGACTCGGTCCAGTGGAAACCCGATGCGATCGCCTCGGCGCAGCGTGCCTGCCGGGCCAGTTCGGGAAAGTGCGTCTCGTTGGGCTGCTTCCGTCGCCGCTAGAGACGGCTATGGGCAAATGGGCTTCGGCGAACAGGGTTCATCCGCGTCGCGAGCCGAAGGCATCCAAGTCTTTGATTTTATTGTTGGTGCGGGCGGTGGGAGTCGAACCCACACTCCTCTTGGGAAGCGGATTTTAAGTCCGCTGCGTCTACCGTTCCGCCACGCCCGCGATCTGAACGTTTGCTTATGCCCGAAAGTCCGGCGGTTTGTCAGCTGAAGCCGCGGGCCTTGCCGTCCTGCACCAGGCTTTCGGCCAGCGCGCGGACCTCGGCCAGGGCTGCTTCCAGCGCCGCCGGGTCGCGGCTGCGCAACACGATCTGCGCCGCATAGCCGTCATCCGCCTGGAACGGGTAGGAGCCGATCACCACGCCCTGATGCGCCTTCTGGATGGCGCCGAGGCCGAGCGCGATGTCGCCTTCTCCGGCCCGGATCGTCACCGTCGCCGACTGCATCGGCACGCCGCGGTCAAGGCCGGGCGCGAGCTCCTGCAGCATCGCCTGCATGATTGCCGGAACGCCGGCCATCACATAGACATTGCCGATCTGGAAGCCGGGGGCCTTGGAGACCGGGTTGGCGATCATCCTGGCCCCCTTGGGCAGCCGCGCCATCCGCATCCGCGCCGCGTTGGGCTCACGCCCGATCTCCGCAAAGAATGCCTGCAGCAGCGCCACCGCCTCCGGATCGTGATCGATCGGCACCCCGAACGCCTTGGCCACCGCATCGGCGGTGATGTCGTCATGGGTCGGCCCGATCCCGCCGGTGGTGAAGACGTAGCTGTAGGTCGAACGCAGCGCATTGACCGCCGCGACGATCGCTTCCTCGACGTCCGGCACCACCCGCGCCTCCTTGAGGTCGATCCCGAGCGAGGTCAGAAAATCCGCGATATAGCCGAGATTCCGGTCCTTGGTGCGGCCGGACAGGATCTCATCGCCGATCAGCAGGATGGCGGCGGTGGGTGCATCGCTCATGCCGCGATGGTAGCGCGCCTAGACCAGCGCGCACAGCACGTCCAGAAGCTTGTCCGGCAGGAACGGCTTGCGGATCACCGGCCGGTCGCGGAACCCCTCCCGCAGCACCCGCTCGTCATAGCCGGTCGAGAACGCGAAGGGCACCCCGCGGGCCTTGAGCGCCTCGGCGATCGGAAAGCTCGCCGCGCCGTTGAGGTTGACGTCCAGGATCGCCGCATCGAACCGTCCGCCATCGAGGCAGGCCAGCGCCTCCTTCTGCTCGCCGGCGACGAGCGGCGTGCATCCCTGCTCGAGCAGGATGTCCTCCATCATCATGGCGACCAGAACCTCGTCCTCGACAATGAGAATGCTGCGGCCCTTGAGCTTCGAGTAGCGCTGATCGGTGGTCACACTTGCCCCTCATGGCCCCGGTCTCTCTCGCATTCGGCAATGAACGCCGCCGAAAGCCTGCGGTTCCGTCATTCCGGCTGCCGACTTGCCTCGGACCGCCGGCACGCTTATTTCCTTGGAGGATGCGGCGGCACGGCCGTTGAGCGATTCCCGTATTCCTGTAAACTGGGCAATTCGGGGTTCAACCACGGGTTTTGTGGAGTTTCGATGAAAACGACCTATGTCGACGGGGCGGTCGCTCCGCTGGCGAACACCGGACAGATCAAGCTCCACGGTCCCGAAGCCTTTGCGGCCATGCGCAGGGCCGGGCGGTTGACCGCCGAGGCGCTTGACCTCCTTTGCGACCATGTCAGGCCCGGGGTCACCACCGACGCCCTCGACCGGATCGTGCGCGATTTCGCCTTGGCGAATGATGCCGTCCCGGCGCCGCTCTATTATCGCGGCTATCCCCGTTCGATTTGCACCTCGATCAACCACGTCGTCTGCCATGGCATTCCGAATGACAAGCCACTGCGCGAGGGCGATATCGTCAATATCGACGTCACCCTGATCGTCGACGGCTGGCATGGCGATTCGAGCCGGATGTTCCCGGTCGGCGCGGTGTCGCGCAAGGCGGCCCGCCTGATGGAGATCACCTATGAATGCCTGATGCGCGGCATCGCGGCAACCGTCCCCGGCGCCCGCACCGGCGACATCGGCCACGCCATCCAGGTCTACGCCGAGGGCGAGCGCTGCTCGGTTGTGCGCGATTTCTGCGGCCACGGCCTCGGGCAGCTGTTTCACGATGTCCCCAACATCCTCCACTATGGCCGCCCTGGCGAGGGCATCGAGCTCAGGCCCGGCATGTTCTTCACCATCGAGCCGATGATCAATCTCGGCCGCCCGCATGTGAAGATCCTCGGCGACGGCTGGACTGCGGTCACCCGCGATCGCTCGCTGTCGGCCCAGTTCGAGCACACCGTCGGCATCACCGAGACCGGCTGCGAGGTCTTCACCTATTCGCCGAACGGTCTCGACCACCCGCCCGCCATCACAAGCTAGGGCTTGGAGAAACCGGCCATGGGGGATGGCTTCGGCGAGGCGGGGATCGAGGGCGACGACGAGGACCCCCGCCGGCCTCCGCACTATGTCGGCCATCGCGAGCGGCTGCGCGCCCGCTTCATGGAGGCCGGCGCCGACGCGCTCCCCGACTACGAGCTGCTCGAGCTTCTCCTCGCCCGGACCATCCCGCGGCGCGACACCAAGCCTTTGGCCAAGGAGCTGCTCGCCCAGTTCGGCAGCTTCGCCGACGTGCTCGCGGCCTCGCCCGAACGGCTCAGGGCGGTGAAGGGGCTGGGTGGCGGCCAGGCCATCATCGATCTCAAGCTGGTTCATGCCGCCGGCGTGCGGATGCTGCGCCGCCAGGTGCTCAACCGGCCGGCGCTCACCAGCTGGAGCGCCCTGCTCGACTATTGCACCGCGGCGATGGCCTGCAGCGAGACCGAGCAGTTCCGCATTTTGTTTCTCGACCGCAAGAACAATCTCATCGCCGATGAGGTGCAGCAGCAGGGCACCGTCGATCATGCGCCCGTCTATGTCCGCGAGGTCGTCAAGCGCGCGCTCGAGCTGTCGGCGTCGGCCATCATCCTGGTGCACAACCACCCCTCGGGCGACCCGACCCCGTCTCGCGCCGATATCGAGATCACCCGCAAGATCGTCGAGGCGGCCGACAAATTGTCGATCGCCGTCCACGACCACCTCATTATCGGTCGCGGCGGCCATGCCAGCTTCCGCGGGTTGAAGCTGTTGTGAGTCAAAAGATTATATTCTTCTCGCGTTTCCGATAAGGCCTTCGCATTGCCGCTAGCATTCTCTGACGGTTTCCGAGCAGAGTGCCATCGTCGCCACCCGACTCAACCCGGAGGAGATCGATGCTTGAAGGTGCGCTCGCGACGGCGCCATCGTCCAGCCAGCACGGCGTCGTGGTCGACACCAAGGACCCCGCCGAGCTGCTGAACTACCTTTCGGCAACGCATGTGGCGCTCCGCGACCTTCGCATCGGCGGAAAGCAGCCGAACTTCATCTACAGGCGGACGCAGATCGAGCTCGGGCGCTGCCGACTGGTGCGCACCAAGACCTCCGCCTACCAGATGCACAAGGAAGAGGACGGGCGGATCTTCGCCTTCGGGTCCTACCGCGGCTCCCGCATCATCGAAAGCGGTTCCACGCGCGCATCGACTCGACCCGGTCGACCGGCGATCATCGTCCCCCACCGCGAGGTGCGCTTCGATGCACCCGTTGCCAACGCAGGTTTCATGGCGATCCTGCCGCTCAGTCAGATCACTGCCGAGCTGGGAAACCGGATCGAGCCGGCACCGCTTGCGGCCAAGCTCGCCCAGGCCGCGGGCGTGCACTTCCTGCAAAGCTTCGATTTCATCTGGCAGCAGATCACCAACATGGTCGCGGCGCCGCCGCTCCTCATTGCTGCCTATGACGAAGTCATCATGCACTGTCTCGCGAGCCTGCTGAGGCCACTGCTCCCGGATTGCGGCTGCACGCTGCCGGACCCAGGCTCGCAGCTCGTCGAGCGAGCCTGCGAGTTGCTCAGAAGCGAAGTGGACCAGCCCATCAGAATCGCCGGCGTAGCGGCGCGGCTCGGCGTCACCACCCGCCATCTCCAGAAGGGTTTCCGGCGCCATCTCGCCACCACGCCGCAGCGGTTCCTCAACGAGTGTCGGCTCGATCTGGCGCGGCGCCGGCTGCAGGCGGCAACGAAAGGTGAGACGGTGACCAGCATCGCTCTCGACTGCGGCTTCGGCCACCTCGGCGAATTTGCCATCCGCTACAGGAAACGATTCGACGAGAAGCCTTCGCAAACCCTTCGGGAATGCCAGTAGCCCCCTACTCGCCCCGCAGCGCCGCGAGGCTCTCCGGCGTGTCGAAATCGGCGAAGATCGTCGTGCTGCCCGCCTCGATCTCGGCGACATGATCGGCATGGCGATCGAGCAGCGACCGTGCCCCCTCATCGCCGGCGAGCGCCATCAGCTCCGGCAGAAACTGCCGGGCGAACAGCACCGGATTACCGCGGCGACCCTGGTGGACAGGCACGCAGATGAGCCGCCCTTCCTGCGGGTTGAATCCCGCCATCAGGCGCCTGACGATCTTGGGCCCGACCAGCGGCATGTCGCCAAGCACCACCAGCACGCCGTCCGAGCCCTCCGGCAGCGCCGCCGCGCCGGCCCGGATCGACGATGCGAGCCCGCTCGGGTAGTCGGCATTGTTCGCGAAGCGCACATCGAGGCCGCCCAGCGCCTCTTCGATCTCGCCGGCATCCCGTCCGGTGACCACGACGATCGGCTGGACGCCCGCCTCGACCAGCGTGTCCGCCGTCGCCCGGATCATCGGTTGCCCGCTGCTGCCGATCCGCGCCAACAACTTGTTCGGGCCGCCCATGCGCCGCGAGGCGCCGGCAGCCAGCAGCACCGCGCCTACGGTTGGAGCCGTCGGCCCGCCGGCATCGCGAGGCGTCGGACGGCTCATGATCTCCTTGAGCAGGCCACCCGCTCCCATATCCATGATGTCGCGTCCGGTGACCTCGAGTCCTGCCAGGATGCGTGCCAGCACCCAGTCGAAGCCATTGACCTTGGGCGAGCGGGCACAGGATGGGACGCCGAGCACCGGCGTGCCTTGGAGCCGCCCCAGCATCATCAGATTGCCGGGATCGACCGGCATGCCGAGATGGACCACCGTTCCGCCCGCCGCGACCAGCCCGGCCGGCACCACATCGCCGCGATCGACGATCGCCGAGGCGCCGAACACCAGCACCGGGTCATGCCCGCCCGCCTCGAGGCGGGCGATCGCCGCGGCGATCTCGGCCGTTTCATGCCTGCATATGACAACCTCGCCAAGCGTCGATCCGAGCGCCGACAGGCGGTCGCGGATGGCGGTTTCGGATTTGCGCAGGATCGACGGCTTGGTCTGCGGCAGGGTGGTGATGACGAGCCCCGCTCGCCTCGCCCGGAACGGCTTGAGCGACACCAGCGGCTTGCCGCCGACCAGCCGCACCGCCTGCTCGACAACCGGCTTCGGGACCGCGAAGGGAATGACCTTGACGGTCGCCAGCAGCTGGCGGCGGGTCACCGTCTCGAACGGCGCCACGGTCGCCACCGTCAGGCTCTCGTCGAGCCGGTTCAACGCCAGCACGCGCGCGTCGTCGATGATGGCGACTCCGGCGGCGGTGGCGTGGAGGTTGGCGCGGCCGGTGAACGGCTCCTGCGCCTCGCTGCCGGAGCCGGCGATCGCCTGGGCCACCGCCGCGGCGGCATCGTCCTCCGGCATGTCGTCCGGATCGAGCCGGGCCGCGAACACCCGCGTCACGCCGGAAGCCTCGAGCAGCGCCACGTCCTCGGCCCCGATCACCCGGCCCTTCTTGAACACGCCGTCGCGATGGGAGACCGAATGAGCCAGAATGGCGCCGAGAGCCTCGCCAACGGCGATCTCACCGAATTTCATCGCCCTTTCCGACCCTCAGCGCAGCGGTGATCTCGGCCATGATCGAGATGGCGATCTCCGCCGGGCCGCGCGCCCCGATGGCCAGACCGATGGGGCCATGGATGCGGTTCAGGTCGGCCTCCTTGAAGCCAGCCGCCGCCAGCCTCTCGCGGCGCCCACCTTGGGTCTTTTTCGAACCCAGGGCGCCGATATAGAAGCAGCCGGATCTGAGCGCCGCCGTGAGCGCCGGATCATCGATCTTGGGATCATGCGTCAGCGCCACCAGCGCCGTGCGCGACCCGAGATCGAGCTTGGGCAGAACCTCGTCCGGCCATTCATTGTGCACCAGCACGTCGGGGAAACGTTCGCGCGATGCGAAGGCCGCCCGCGGGTCGATCACCGTGACATCATAGCCTGCGGCGCGGGCGAGCGGGATAAGCGCCTGCGCCAGATGGACCGCTCCGACGATCACCAGATTGAGCGGCGGATTGTAGGCATTGATGAAATATTCGGCGTCGCCGATCTTGACGATGCCCGACCGGTCGAAGCGGAACGCCTGCTCGAGGTCGTCGGCCAGGAGATCGTCCTTGACCTTGTCATGGGCGACCAGGCGCTCCGCCCCATTGGCGAGATTGGTGACCATGGCGATGCGCCGCCGCTCGTTGCGCGCCTTGATCAGCTCCATCAGCATCGCGTAGCGCATCACGGAACGTCCTGATCGGGTGGCAGCATCGGCTCGACATAGATGCGGATCCGGCCGCCGCAGGCGAGCCCCACTTTCCAGGCGGTTTCGTCCGCCACCCCGTAGGAGAGGATCCGCGGCAGCTCCGATGCGATGACGTCCTGCGCTTCCGAGACCACCTCGCCTTCGACGCAGCCGCCTGATACCGAGCCGACGAAATTGCCCTGCGCATCGATCACCAGCTGGCTGCCCACCGGCTGCGGCGCCGAGCCCCAGGTCTCGATGACGGTGGCGAGCGCCACCTTCTTGCCCTGGTCGAGCCAGCGCACCGCTTCCTGTAGAACGGTATGGTCGGGAGCGCTCATGATGGACAGCCTCCAATCTGCCCGAGCCATCGCCGCGACGCGTGCTCCGGCCTTGCCGAATATGAAAGCGCTTCCGCCAGATCTTCAAGGCTCTCCAGATTGTGCACCGGGCGGAATTCGTCCGTATGGGGCATCATGGTCCGCACGCCGGCCGCCGCCGGTTCGAAACCGTCATAGCGCAGCAGCGGATTGAGCCAGACGACGCGGTCGGCGGAGCGGGCGAGCCGCGCCATTTCGGTGCCGAGCAGCGTCGGATCGTCGCGCTCGAGCCCGTCCGTCATGATCACCACATGCGCCCCCTGCCCCAACACCCGCCGGCCCCAATGGAAGTTGAAATCCCTGAGCGATTGGCCGATCCGGGTGCCGCCCGACCAGTCCTTGACGGCCTGAGCGACCCGCGCCAGGGCCTCGTCGACGTCGCGGCGCTCCAGCTCGCGGGTGATGTTGGTGAGCCGCGTGCCGAACACGAACACATGCATGCGGCTCCTGTCGGTCTTGAGCGCATGCAGAAAATGCAGGAACATCCGGGTGTAATTGGCCATCGATCCCGAGATGTCGGCGAGCACCACGAGCGGCGGCTCGCGGCGCCGCCGGCCGCGCCGGTCGAGCGCGATCATCGCCCCGCCGGCCCTGAGCGAGCGCCTGAGCGTCCCCCGCATGTCGATCACCTCGTCGCGTGCCGCGGTAAAGCGGCGGGTCCTGCGCTCGAGCCGGTTGCGCCGCAGCCGGGTGATGGCGCGCCTGGCTTCCGCCTCTTCCGCCGTCGTCATCTGCTCGAAATCCTTGGTGCGCAGCACTTCCTGGACCGAGGCGGTCGCAATCCCTTCGATCTCGAGCGCTTGCGCGGGGGGCCGCTCGTCGGCTCCGGGATCCTGGAACATCGCCTCCCCGACCCGGCGCTGACCGGCCCGTTTCGGCCGATCGACCGCCGCGCTGCGGGTCTGCTGGAAGAACAGCTGCATCAGCTGCTCGATCATTTTCGGCCGGCGCCAGAAGATCTCGAAGGCCTGGTCGAAGATGACCGAATGCTCGTGGCGGCGCACCAGCACGGCATGGAGCGTCCAATAGAAGTCGGCGCGGTTGGCGAGCCCGCCGCATTGTGCCGCATCGATGGCGTCGAGCACCTGCCCCGGCCCGACCGGCAGCCCGCTCTGCCGCAGCAGGCGCGCGAAATGCATGATGTTGTCGGCGAGCCGCCCCTTCGGCTGGTGCCGCGGCCCGAGCCCGCCGGCCGCCTCAGCCATCGCCCTCGCCCGGATTCCCCCGCCCGCCGCTGGCCCGTCCGGGTGCCTTAATCAGCACCTCGCGCAGCGTGCAGCGAAGCCCATAGAGTTGATCGAGCAGGTCGAGGATGACATCGACGCCCGCTTCATTGACCCCCATGTCGTTCTGCAGGTCGGCGATCAGATGGGCCCGCGCCACATCGACCTCCGTGAAGCTGTGCCGGTCGTCCCGGCGCTCGGGCAGGAGCCAACCCGCCGACACCCACATCTCCAGGGTCTCCGCCCTGATCGAGGTGCGCACCAGAAACTCGCGATCGTCCATGTTCATGCCTCCGCCGTGCGCCGGGGATCACGACCCTGGCCCTGCCGCCATCCCGTCATGAAGGATTCGAGCTCGGGGTCCGGCCGGTCCGGCAGCACGATCTTCACCGTCGCATATTGATCGCCGCGCGACCCGTCGGCCTTTGTCACGCCCTTCCCCCGCAGGCGCAGCACCTTGCCGCTGTTCGACCAGGGCGGCACCGTCAGAGTCACGGTTCCGGTGGTGGTCGGAACCGGCACCTTGCCGCCCAGCACCGCGTCGCGAACCGACAGCGGCAGCTCGACATGGATGTCGTCGCCCTTGCGCTCGAAGGTCGGATGCGGCTGGACATGGACCTCGACCAGCGCATCGCCCGCCGGTCCCTCATTGGCTCCCGGCTCCCCCTTGCCGCGCAACCGCAGCACCTGGCCGTCGCGGGTGCCCGGCGGGATGGTCACCTTGAGGTCCGATCCGTCGCCGAGGCGCACCTGCCGCGTTGCCCCATTGACGGCATCGAGAAAGTCGACCGGCAGCGTGTAGCGAATGTCGAAGCCCCGCCGCGGCCGCGTCGAGCGTGCCCCGCGGGCGCGGCCGAAGATCTCCGACAGGATGTCCTCGTTCTCGAAATCGGCGAAGCCGGCATCGCTCGAATAGGGATGAGCGCCTGCCATGTCGTCGGCGAAGTCGCGATAATAGCGCTGGCGCGGCCGCTCGGCGCCGGTCTCGTCGATCTCGCCGCGATCGAACCGTCCTCGCTTCTCGGGATCGCCGAGCAGGTCGTAGGCGGCCGTGACCTGCTTGAACTGCTCCTCCGCCGCCTTGTTGCCGGGGTTCAGATCGGGATGAAGCTTCTTCGCGAGCTTGCGATAGGCCTTCTGAATGTCCTCCTGCGAGGCGTCCTTGCTGACGCCCAGCAGGCCATAGGGGTCGGCACTCAATCCTTTCTCCTCTCCACCTTGTGACCTTTCGGTTGCCGCGCTGCCGGCTCCTGGCGGGTCCGCCGGCGCGACGGTTCTCCAACCCGAACGACCGTCCATGCCGGAGGATCGCTTGCGGGGAAGCTCTCGACCAGACTTTCCTGAATTTCATCAGGGGGTTGGGAAGAGGATTGTCGCCTTTCCCGATCTGCCGGTGAAGCCTTGCCTACCATAGCTCCGATGATATCAGCCTGATGACGCCTGAGCGAGATCGCTCTTGACCTGCTCGATCAGCCGCCGCGCCGGAGAGCCCTCGAGCCGGGCGATGTCGTCCTGGTACTTCAACAACACGCCCAGCGTGTCGTTGACCGTCGAGGGATCGAGCGCGATGACATCGAGCTCGGTGAGCGCCCCCACCCAGTCCAGCGTCTCGGCAACGCCCGGCGGCTTGAAAAGCTCCATCCGCCGCAGCGCCTGGACGAAGCCCACGACCTCCCGTGACAGCGCCGCCGGCGCGCTCGGCAGCCGCGCCCGGACGATCTTGAGCTCCCGCTCGGCATCGGGATAGGACACCCAGTGATAGAGGCAGCGCCGCTTCAGGGCGTCATGGATCTCGCGGGTCCGGTTCGAGGTGATGACGACGATCGGCGGCGCTGCCGCCTTGATGGTCCCAAGCTCCGGAACGGTGACCTGGAAGTCCGACAGGACCTCGAGCAGGAAGGCCTCGAACGCTTCGTCGGTGCGGTCGAGCTCGTCGATCAGCAGCACCGGCGCCTCCCCCGGCGCGCCGTCGAGCGCCTGCAGCAAGGGTCGCCGGATGAGGAACCGCGGCGAGAAGATCTCCTCCTGCAAGCGGTCGCGATCGCTGATCCCGGCCGCCTCGGCGAGGCGGATCTCGATCATCTGGGCGGAATAGTTCCACTCGTAAACCGCGCTGGAGACATCGAGCCCCTCATAGCATTGCAGACGGATCAGCCGGCGGCCCAGCGACTCCGCCAGCACCTTGGCGATCTCGGTCTTGCCGACGCCGGCCTCTCCCTCGAGAAAGACCGGGCGCCCCATGCGGAGCCCGAGAAACACCACCGTCGCCAGCGCCCGATCGGCCACATAGCGGCCGCCCGACAGCAGCGCGACGGTGGCATCGATCGAATTGGGGAGAGGCTCGGCCAGGGTTTCGCCTATCCCGCCAATGCCGCCTGGACCGCGCGACGCGCCATGACGCCGATGAGATGGGCGCGATAGTCGGCCGAGGCGTGGATGTCGCTGTTCAGCGTGCCGGGATCGGTGGCGATGCCCTTCACTGCATCGGGCGCGAAGGATTGCGCCAGCGCCGCCTCCATGGCCCGCTGCCGGAACACGCAAGGCCCGGCCCCGGTGACCGCCACCCGGATATTGCCGCCGCCATGATCCGCCACGAACACGCCGACCATCGCATAGCGCGACGCCGGGTTGCGGAACTTCTGGTAGCCGGCGCGCCGCGGAACGGCGAACTCCACAGCGGTGACGATCTCGTTCGGACCGAGTGCCGTGTCGAACATGCCGGTGAAGAACCGGTCGGCCTCGATGCTGCGCGAGGTCGTGACCACCTTGGCGTCGAGCGCCACCACCGCCGCTGGATAGTCGGCCGCCGGATCGTTGTTGGCGATCGACCCGCCGAGCGTCCCCTTGTGGCGCACCTGCGGGTCGCCGATCCAGCCGGCGAGCGCCGCCAGCGCCGGAATGGCCTTGGCCACCTCGGGGCTCGAAGCGACGTCGGCATGGCAGGTGCCGGCCTTGATGGCAAGGGTGTTGCCCGAGACCGCAATGCCGCTGTTCTTCAGCCCGGACAGATCGATGATGTCAGTGGGCTGCGCCAGGCGCTGCTTCAAGGTCGGAATGAGGGTCTGACCACCAGACATGACCTTGGCCGACTCCGATTTCTCGAGCAGCCGCACCGCATCGGCGATGCTCGCCGGCCGATGATAGGTGAACTCATACATCGCTTTCGTCCTCTCTAACGGCCGTCATTCTGCCGCCTGGCGGGCGGCGGCAACCTCCCAGACGACCTGCGGGGTCGCCGGCATGGGCAGGTCGCGCACGCCCAGCGCATCGGTCAGCGCATTCATCACCGCCGCCGGCGCGGCGATCGCCCCGGCCTCGCCGCAGCCCTTCATGCCGAGCGGGTTGGACGGGCACCGGGTCTCGACGAAGCCGAGGGTGAAGGACGGCAGGTCCGACGCCCGCGGCATGCAGTAATCCATGTAGGAGCCGGTGATAAGCTGCCCCGATTCCTCGTCATAGATCGCCCCTTCGGTCAGCGCCTGGCCGACCCCTTGGGCGATGCCGCCATGAACCTGGCCCTCGACGATCAACGGGTTGATCAGCGTCCCGAAATCGTCGACCGCGGTCCACTTCGCGATGGTGACGACGCCGGTCTCGGGATCGACCTCGAGCTCGCAGATGTGGCAGCCGGCCGGGAAGGTGAAATTGGTCGGATCGTGGAAGGCGCCCTCCTTGAGGCCCGGCTCGATCTCGGAGGTGGGGAACTTGTGCGCCACATAGGCGGCCAGCGCGACCTCGCCGAAGCCCATCTTGCGGTCGGTTCCCTTCACCGTGAAGCTGCCGTTGCGGAATTCGATATCGCCTTCCGCCGCCTCCATCACATGGGCCGCCACCTTGCGCGCCTTGGCTTCGATCTTGTCGAGCGCCTTGGCGATCGCCGACATGCCGACGGCGCCCGAGCGCGACCCATAGGTGCCCATGCCGAACTGCACCTTGTCGGTGTCGCCATGCACGATCGACACTTGGTCGAGCGGGACGCCGAGCCGGTCCGACACCAGCTGGGCGAAGGTGGTCTCGTGCCCCTGGCCGTGGCTGTGCGAGCCGGTCAGCACCTCGACCGTGCCCACCGGGTTGACCCGGACCTCCGCCGATTCCCACAGGCCGACGCCGCAGCCGAGCGACCCGACCGCCGCTGACGGCGCGATGCCGCAGGCCTCGATATAGGTCGAATAGCCGATGCCGCGCAGCTTGCCCTTGCGGCCCGACTCGGCCTTGCGCGCGGCAAAGCCGTTGAAATCGGCGAGCTCGAGCGCCCGGTTGAGCGAGGCGTGATAGTCGCCGGCGTCATAGGCCATGATCACCGGCGTCTGGTGCGGGAACTGGGTGACGAAGTTGCGTCGCCGGAATTCCGCCGGGTCGAGCTTGAGCTCGCGTGCCGCCGTCTCGACCAGCCGCTCGACCACATAGGTCGCCTCCGGTCGGCCGGCGCCGCGATAGGCATCGACCGGCGCCGTGTTGGTATAGACCGCATCGACCTCGCAAAAGATCTGCGGGATGTTGTACTGGCCCGACAGGAGCGTCGCATAGAGATAGGTCGGCACCGACGAGGCGAAGGTCGACAGATACGCCCCCATATTGGCGATGGTGTGCGCCCTGAGCGCGACGATCTTGCCGTTGCGGTCGCAGGCGAGCTCGGCCGTCGTGACATGGTCGCGGCCATGCGCGTCGGCCAGGAAGGATTCCGAGCGTTCCGCCGTCCACCGCACCGGTCGCCCGCCGATCCGCTTCGATGCCCAAAGGCACACCACCTCCTCGGCGTAGATGAAGATCTTCGAACCGAAGCCGCCGCCGACATCCGGCGCGATCACCCGAAGCTTGTGCTCTGGCGCAATCCCGACGAAGGCCGAGATGACGAGGCGCGCCACATGCGGATTCTGGCTGGTGGTGTAGAGCGTGAAATGCTCTTCCGCCGGATCATAGGAGCCGATCGCGGCCCGGGGCTCGATGGCATTGGGGATCAGCCGGTTGTTGCGGATCTCGAGCTTGGTAACATGCGCCGCCTTGACGAATTCGGCATCGGTCGCGTCCTTGTTGCCGAGCGACCACTCGAAAGCCGTGTTGCGCTCGATGCCGTCATGGACGAGGCTCTGGTTTTTCGGCGCATCGGCCGGATCGACCACCGGATCGAGCTCCGTATAGGAGACATCGATGAGCTCTGCCGCCGACTTGGCCTGAGCCAGCGTCTCGGCCACCACCACCGCGACGTGGTCGCCGACATAGCGCACCTTGCCTTGCGCCAGCACCGGATGCGGACCGGCCTTCATCGGCGAGCCGTCCATCGAGTGGATCATCCAGCCGCAGATCAGCCCGCCGATCTTGTCGGCCGCCGCATCCTCGCCGGTGAGCACCGCCAGCACGCCCGGCGCTTCCCGCGCCGCGCCCGTGTCGATCGCGTCGATCTTCGCATGGGCATGCGGCGAGCGCAGGAAATACGCATAGGTCTCGCGCGGCAGGTGGATGTCGTCGACATACCGCCCCTTGCCCATGATGAAGCGCTGGTCTTCCTTCCGCGCCACCCGGGCACCGATCCCTGTCTCGGTCATGATCTCAACTCCTCGTTTCTGGCTGTGTCGCGGCTACATGCGCGAGGCGCCAGCCTGAATCGACTTGACGATGTTGTGGTAGCCGGTGCAGCGGCAGATATTGCCCTCGAGCTCGTGGCGCACCGTTTCCTCGGACAGCGACTTGCCCTTGCGGTTGACCATATCGACGGCAGTCATGATCATGCCCGGGGTGCAGAAGCCGCATTGCAGGCCGTGATGCTCGCGGAACGCCTCCTGCATCGGGTGGAGCTTGCCGTTCCGCGCCAGGCCCTCGATGGTGGTCACCTCCGCGCCGCCGCAGGAGGCTGCCAGCACCGTGCAGCTCTTGACCGCCCGGCCGTCGATCAGCACCGTGCAGGCACCGCACTGGCTGGTGTCGCATCCGACATGGGTGCCGGTCAGGTTGAGCTGGTTCCGGAGAAAATCGACGAGGAGCGTCCGGCCCTCGACGTCGCCGGAGACCTTGCTTCCGTTCACTGTCATTGCCACGGCGGGCATTCCATCCTCCCTGATGACCGCGGGCACGCCTTGAGGTGTGTTCTTATGAATGCTGGGCAGCGTGGCCGCGGAATCCTTGCGGTCAAAGCTTGCTTCACTTGCCCAGGGCGGTCAAGCAAACCTCGCGACTTGCGCGATCAACCCGGCTAAGCTGCCCCCCGGGCGGCTGACCGCGGAAAGGAGGGAGCATGCCCCACCGGCAGATATTGCTGGCCCTCGCGATCGTTCTCGGCCTTGACGGCCCGGCAGCGGCCCAGACCGTCTCCGACAGTGACCAGGCGGCGTTCCGAAGCATCATATCGAGCCAGATCGAGGCCATGCGCAGTGGCGACGCCGCCAAGGCGTTCTCCTACGCCTCCCCCACCCTCAACCGTCAGTTCGGGACCGCGGAGACCTTCATGGAGATGGTCCGCCGCGGCTACCAGCCCGTGGTCGATCCCCGGAGCTTTACCTTCGGTCCGGTCACCACGGAGATGAGCAGCCGCCCGACCCAGGTCGTGACCATCGTCGACAAGGCCGGCAAGAGCTGGACGGCGCTCTACGCCTTCGAGCGCCAGCCCGATGGCACCTGGCGCATATCGGGCGTGATCCTGAAGGAGCTTGAAGGACTGGACGCCCAGGCTACGAGGCCCGTCCCTCCCGCGTGATGGCGTGGGGCCTTCAACCTATGTCGCAAAAGACAAAGTCCGTCCGCCGGTCTTGCCTAAACTCCGGCGAGTTCCAGGGAGCGAGGAGCGAGAACACCCCATGAATCCCAAGGTCATCATCACCTGCGCCATCACCGGGGCGGGCGATACCGTCGGCAGGCATCCGGCGATCCCCGTGAAGCCGCGCGACATCGCCGCATCGGCGCTCGAGGCCGCCTCGGCCGGCGCCGCGGTGGTCCATTGCCATGTCCGCGATCCCGAGACCGGCAAGGGCGCCCGCGGCGTCCACCTCTATCGCGAGGTGGTCGAGCGCATCCGCGAGCGCAACACCGACGTCATCATCAACCTGACCGCCGGGATGGGCGGCGACCTCGAGATCGGCGCCGGCGAGGAGCCGAAGCGCTTCGGCCCCGGCACCGACCTGGTCGGGCCGGTCGAGCGTCTGCTCCATGTCGCCGAGCTCAGGCCGGAGATCTGCACGCTCGATTGCGGCTCGCTCAATTTCGGCGACGGCAACGGCATCGTGGTGCAGACCCCGCAGCAGCTCCGGGAGCTGGCCCGCCTCATCCAGTCCTACGGCGTCAAGCCCGAGATGGAGATCTTCGATTCCGGCAATCTGTGGTTCGCCAAGCAGCTTTGCGCCGAGGGGCTCATCGACGACCCGCCGCTGTTCCAGCTCTGCCTGGGCATCCCCTGGGGGGCTCCCTGCAATCCCGCGACCCTGGTCTACCAGGTCGGCGAGCTGCCGCCCAATGCCATCTGGGCGGCGTTCGGCATCGGCCGCAACCAGATGCCGATGGTCGCCCAGGCGGCGTTTCTCGGCGGCCATGTGCGGGTCGGCCTCGAGGACAATCTCTGGCTCGAAAAGGGCGTCCATGCCTCGAACGGCAACCTGGTCGAGCGCGCCGTCGAGATTCTCCGGCTGATCGGCACCACGGTCGCCAATCCGGCCGAGGCGCGCGACATGCTGAAGCTCAAGCGGCGGTGATCCCATGGGCGAGATCGCAACCGTCGGCGTTGCCGGCACCGGCCTGATCGGCGCCGGCTGGGCGGCCAGGCTGCTCATCCGCGGCATCGACGTCATCGCCTTCGATCCGGTGCCGGCCGCCGAATCGAAGCTCAGGGCGGCGGTCGACGTCGCCTGGCCGTCCATGGAGCGCCTCCTCGGCCGCAAACCCGCCCGCCTCGGCAAGCTCTCCTTCACCACCTCGCTCGCCGACATGGCGAAGCGCGCCGATTTCATCCAGGAGGCCGCCCCCGAGCGCGAGGAGCTGAAGATCCGCCTGTTCCGCGAGATCGGCGAGATCGCCCGGCCCGACGTCATCATCGCTTCGTCGTCATCGGGCTTCCTGCCGTCGCGGCTGCAGTCGCAATGCCCCCGTCCCGAGCGGGTGCTGATCGGCCACCCGTTCAACCCGTTCTACCTCCTGCCGCTCGTCGAGACCGTCCCCGGCAAGGAGACCGGCGCCGCCTTCATGGACCGCGCTGGCGCGTTCTACACCTCGATCGGCATGCATGTGCTGCGGCTGAAGAAGGAGATCCCCGGCTACATTTGCGACCGCCTGCAGGAGGCGCTGTGGCGCGAGGCGCTGCACTGCCTGAACAAGGATGTCGGATCGACCGGCGACATCGACGATGCGATCACCTACTCGGCCGGGCTGCGCTGGGCCTTCATGGGCTCGTTCATGACCTATCATCTGGCGGGCGGGCCGGGCGGCATGCGCGACTTCATCCGCCAGTTCGACCCGAGCCTGGAGCTGCCCTGGACGGATCTGCGCTATCCCAAATGGAACGACAAGCTGGAGCGCCGGCTGATCGAGGGCTGCGAGGCCCAGGCTGCGGGGCGTTCGGTGGCGGAGATTGAGGCCAAGCGCAACGAGGTGCTGGTGGACCTCCTGCGGCTCCTGAAGCAGCACCGGATCGGCGCCGGCCTCGCCCTCCTCAATGAAGAGGACGCGGCAAGGGCCGAGCCAAGGCCGGCCAAACGCTGGAAGCAGGGTGCCAAGGTCGCCGCACCGCTCAAGAGCTGGAAGGGAGCCGTCGATCCCGCATGGCTCGACTATAATGGACACATGACCGAGGCGGCCTACCTCACCGCCTTCGGCGAGGCCACCGACATGCTGTTCCGCTTCATCGGCGACGACGAGAGCTATCGCGCCTCGGGACGCAGCTTCTACACGGTCGAGACCCATATGAACTTCTTCCGCGAGCTGAAGGGCGGCCAGGCTGTCGCGGTCGAGACCCAGCTGATCGGCTTCGACGACAAGCGCATGCATCTGTTCCATCGCATGTTCCGCCGCCGCGAGCTGATCGCCACTGCCGAGCAGATGCTGCTCCATGTCGACTCCAACGCTGCCAAGGCAAGCCCGATTCCCCCCGAGCAGGCGGCGGCGCTCGCCGCCATTGCCGAGGCCCATGGCGCTCTCGACAGGCCGGCTGAGCTCGGCCGCGTCATGCGCGTGCCCAAGGCGAAGCCGGCGCCGCGCCGCAAGCCCGCCGCATCCGCCTCCCACGGCAATGGTCGAAGGGCGCTCCGATGAGCAGGCTGCGGGTGATGATCACGGCTGCCGGGACCGGCATCGGTGCCTCGATCGCCCGCGCCTTCGCCGATGACGGCCACCGAGTCCATGCCAGCGACATCGACGAGGAAGCGCTGTCGCGGCTCAATGACGACTATCCCGACATCGTCACCACGCCCATCGATGTCCGCGACGAGGACGCGATCGACACCTGGTTCGACGACATGGTCGACGCCGTCGACGGCCTCGACGTGCTCATCAACAATGCCGGCATCGCCGGGCCGACCGCCACCGTCGAGGACATGGACTTCGAGGGCTGGCGCGAGTGCCTGGCGGTCTGCCTCGACGCGCAATTCCTGACCTGCCGCCGCGCCGTTCCGCTGATGAAGGACCAGCGCTCGGGTAGCATCATCAACATCTCCTCGACCGCCGGCCTCTACGGCCTGCCCTTCCGCACCCCTTACGCGGCGGCCAAATGGGGGGTGATCGGGCTGACCAAATCGCTGGCCACCGAGGTCGGGCGGTGGAACATCCGCGTCAACGCCATCTGCCCGGGAGCCGTCGAGGGCGACCGGATGGACCGCGTGATCGCCGCCGAATCGCGCACCTCCGGCCGCAGCCAGGCGGAGCTTCGCGCCGAATACACCAAGGGGGTGTCGCTCAACCGCTTTGTCCGGCCGCAGGAGATCGCCGCGCTCGCCCTGTTCCTCGCCTCGCCTGCGGCGGCGATGATTTCCGGTCAGGCGATTTCCGTCGACGGCAATACCGAGACATATCATACCGAGTGACCGGCCAAGGCCGTCGAGCAAGGGATCAGCCTGCCATGAACTTCGCCCCGACCGATGAACAGCGGATGATCGTCGAGACCACCCGCGCCTTCGTTGAGAACGAGCTCTATCCGCACGAAGGCGAGGTCGAGCGCACCGGCGAGCTCCGGCCGGAACTGCGGGAGGAGCTGAAGCGCAAGGCGATCGACGCCGGCCTCTATGCCGCCAACATGCCGGCCGAGGTCGGTGGCGCCGGTCTCGATACGGTGAGCTGGGTGCTTTACGAGAAGGAGCTCGGCAAGGCCAATTTCGCCCTCCACTGGAACTGTGTCGGGCGACCCTCGAACATCCTCATGGCCTGCGTCGGCGAGCAGCGGCAGCGCTATCTCCTGCCCTGCATCAGCGGCGAGAAATCCGACTGCCTGGCAATGACCGAGCCCGGCGCCGGCTCCGATGTCCGCAGCATGAAGACCTCGGCGGTTCGCGACGGCGGCGATTTCGTCATCAACGGCGTCAAGCATTTCATCAGCCATGCTGATGTCGCCGACTTCGTCATCCTGTTCGCGGCCTCGGGCGAGGAGGAGACGCCGCGCGGCAAGAAGAAGCTCATCACCGCCTTCCTTGTCGACAAGGGAACGCCGGGCTTCCAGGTGCGCCCGGGTTATCGCAACGTCTCGCATCGCGGCTACAACAACGCGATCCTCGAATTCGACGACTGTCGCGTGCCGGCGAGCCAGGTTCTCGGCGAGGTTCACAATGGCTTCGAGGTCGCCAATGAATGGCTCGGCGCCACCCGGCTCCAGGTCGCCGCCACCTGTCTCGGCCGTGCCGAGCGGGCGCTCGGCCATGCATTGCAATGGTCCGTCGACCGTAAGCAATTCGGCCAGCAGATCGGCAAGTTCCAGGGCGTGTCCTTCAAGCTCGCCGACATGGCGGTGGAGCTCAGGGCGGCGGAGCTGCTGACGCTCGATGCGGCATGGAAGTTCGACCAGAAGACGGTGACCGACATGGACATGGCGATGGCCAAGCTCAAGGCCACCGAGGTCCTGGCCTTCATCGCCGACGAGGCCATCCAGATCCATGGCGGCATGGGGCTCATGGACGACCTGCCGCTCGAGCGGATCTGGCGCGATGCGCGGGTCGAGCGCATCTGGGAAGGCACGAGCGAGATCCAGCGCCACATCATCTCGCGGTCCCTGCTGCGTCCGCTCGGCGGTTGAACCGATGAGGGAGCCCGCCCCGCTGACGCGCCTCCTCTGGCCGAGCTCGATCGCCTTCATCGGCGGCACCGAGGCCGAGATCGCGCTGGTCAAGACCCGCGCCCTCGGCTTCACCGGCAGGCTCTATGCGGTGAACCCCAGGCGATCGACCCTGGGCGGCATCGATTGCCATGCGAGCGTCGCCGAGCTGCCGGAGGCGCCGGATGCCGCCTTCATCTCGGTCAAGCGCGAGCCGACGATCGAGATCGTCGGCGCGCTTGCCCGCCGCGGCGCCGGCGGGGCGGTGGTCTACGCGTCGGGCTTCGCCGAGGTCGGCGGCGATGGGCCGGCGCTCCAGGCCGAGCTGGTGCGGGCTGCCGCCGGCATGCCGGTCATGGGGCCGAACTGCTACGGCTTCATCAATTTCATCGGGAAGACCAGCCTATGGCCCGACGAATATGGCGGGAGACCGCGTGAGCGTGGTGTCGCCATCATCACTCAATCGGGCAATCTCGCCATCAATTTCACCATGACGCGGCGCGGCCTGCCGCTCGCCGCCATCTACACGCTCGGCAACCAGGCCGATATCGACATCGCGGCCCTGCTCGACGCCCTCGCCGGGGACGACCGGATCACCGCGATCGGCCTGCACATCGAAGGCTTGCGTGACCCTGCTCACTTCGCCGCCGCCATGGTCAAGGCGCGACATCACCGCAAGCCGGTGATCGCGCTCAAGACCGGCCGCTCCGAGCAGGGAGCGAAGGTGGCCATGAGCCACACGAGCTCGCTTGCCGGATCGGACACGCTCTACGATGCGCTGTTCGAGCGCCATGGCGTGGCGCGGGTGACGACGATCACCCAGTTCGTCGAGACCCTGAAGTTCCTCCATCATGGCGGCCCGCTTGCCGGCGGGCGCTGCGTCTCGATGAGCTGCTCGGGCGGCGAGGCGGCGCTGGTCGCCGACCTGGCGCTCGACCGCAAGCTCGAATTTCCGCCCTTCACCCCCGGCACCGCCGCCAAAGTCGCGGCGACGCTCAGCGACTATGTGGCGATCGACAATCCGCTCGACTATCACACCTTCATCTGGGGCAACCGGGAGAAGCTGACCGACACCTACGCCGCCGTGCTGGCGGGCGGCTTCGATGTCGGCATGCTGCTCCTCGACACGCCGACCGCGCCGAACATCGACAATGCCGGCTGGCTGATGGCGATCGACGCGTTGATCGACGCCGCCCGCCGCACCGGGTCGCGCTCCACCGTCATCGCCACCCTGCCCGAATGCCTCCCCGAAACGGTCGCCGAGCGGCTCTCGGCCAACGGCATCGCGCCGATGGCCGGTCTCGACGACGCGCTGGCCGCCTTCGAGGCGGCCGCCATGATCGGCACCGCCTGGGCGCGCAACGAGCCGGTGCCGAAGCTGTCCCGCCCGGAGCGCCTCGGGCATGGGGCGAGACCGCTGACCGAATATCAGGCGAAGATGCTGCTGGCCGCTGCCGGCCTTCCCATCCCCGACGGCGTCATCGCGGCGCCCCTCGATGCCGCCGACGCGGCACGCCGGCTCGGCTTTCCCGTCACCGTCAAGGCCTCGAGCGGCGCCCTCTCGCACAAGACCGAGGCTGGCGGCGTGGCACTCGATCTCAAGACCCCGGAGGCGGTGCGCGACAGCGCCCTGCGGATGCAGGAGCTGGCCGGCGAGGTCCTGGTCGAGAAGATGGTCACCGGCGCCGTCTGCGAGCTCATCATCGGCATCAAGAGCGACCCGCAATTCGGCCTTGCCCTCGCCATCGGCGCCGGCGGCGTCCTGACCGAGCTGCTCAAGGATACCGCAACCCTGCTGCTGCCGACCTCGCGCCAGGAGATCGAGCGGGCGCTCGGGCGCTTGCGCGTCTCGGCACTGATCGACGGCTTCCGCGGCAGGCGCGGCGACCGTGCCGCGGTGATTGCCGCCATCGAGGCGGTGGCGCGCTTCGCCGAGGCCCACGCCCCCTATCTCGAGGAGCTCGACGTCAATCCGCTGATGGTCCTGCCGCCGGGCCAGGGCGCCGTCGCAGTCGACGCTCTGATAAGGCTGCGCCACACAACAGGAGAGTAGATCACCCGATGCCCCATCCGATCAGGACCGAACGGCGAGGACCGGTGCTCGAAGTCACCATCGACCGCCCCAAGGCCAACGCCATCGATGCGCCGACCAGCCGCGTCATGGGCGAGGCTTTCGCGGCGTTCCGCGATGATCCGGAGCTGCGCGTCGCCATCCTCACCGGCGCCGGCGAGAAGTTCTTTTGCCCCGGCTGGGACCTCAAGGCCGCCGCCGCCGGCGAGTCGCCCGATGCCGATTACGGCGTCGGCGGCTTTGGCGGGCTGCAGGAGCTCAAGGGCCTGAATAAGCCGGTCATCGCCGCCGTCAACGGCATCGCCTTTGGCGGCGGCTTCGAGATCGCCCTTTCGGCCGATCTCATCCTTGCCGCCGATCTCGCCACCTTCGCGCTGCCGGAGATCCGTTCCGGCACGCTTGCCGATGCGGCGACCATCAAGCTGCCGCGCCGCATGCCCTACCATATCGCCATGGAGCTCCTGTTCACCGGCCGGGTCATGGACGCCGAAGAAGCCCGCCGCTGGGGCGTGGTCAACGAGGTCGTTCCGGCCGGCCGGCTGATGGATCGGGCCCGCGAGCTCGCCGACCTGCTCGCCTCCGGGCCGCCGCTCGTCTTCGCCGCCATCAAGGAAACGATCCGCGAGACCGCGCACCTGCCGATCCAGCAGGCTTTCGACATGGTCACCAAACGCCGCCTCAAGACAGTCGACGTGCTCTATGACAGCGAGGACCAGCGGGAGGGCGCCCTCGCCTTCGCCGAGAAGCGCCAGCCGGTCTGGAAAGGCCGGTAGCGCTCTACGCCCCCGGCGTGACGGTGGCGCGGCCGAGGCTGTGATAGACGAAGGGCGTCTTGGCCACATCGCCCGCCGAATAGATGTTGCGGAAATCGATCAGGACCGGCTTGCGCATCTGTGCCGCCAGGCGCCGGAGGTCGAGGCCGCGAAACTCGTTCCACTCGGTCAGCACCACGATCGCATCGGCATCCTTCGCCGTCTCATAGGCATCGCCGCACCATGTGACATCCGGCAGCAGCGGCCGCGCCGCCGCGATAGCTACCGGGTCATAGGCCGCAATCGTCGCGCCCTGTTTCTGCAGCGCCGGGATCACCACGAAGGATGCCGCGTCCCTCAGATCGTCGGTCTCCGCCTTGAAGCTGAGCCCGAGCACCGCCACCCGCTTGTTGCGCAAGGCCCCGCCGACGGCCGCCGCAATCCGCTCGGCGAGACTGTCCTTGCGCGCTGCATTGGCCTCGATGACCGCCTCGACAATCCGCGACCGGGCCCCAGCCTGCTTGGCGATCGAGGTTAGCGCCCGCGTATCCTTGGGAAAGCACGAGCCGCCAAAGCCCGGACCAGGCTGGAGATAATGAAGCCCGATCCGCCGGTCGAGGCCCATGCCGCGGGTCACGGCGCTGACATCGGCACCGACCGCCTCGCAGAGATCGGCCATCTCGTTGATGAAGCCGATGCGGGTCGCCAGATAGGCATTGGCCGCATATTTGATGAGCTCGGCCGTCTCGAAATTGGTGAACAGCAGCGGTACGCCGCGCTGCATCAGCGGCCGATAAAGCTCGCTCATCCTCTCCCGCGCCTTGTCCGACGACAGCCCGACCACGATTCGATCGGGGCGCAGAAAGTCCTCGACCGCCGAGCCCTCGCGCAGAAACTCCGGATTGGACGCCATGGCGAAATCGGCGTCGGGCCGGACGTTGCCGATCAGCGCCTCCAGCATGCGCGCCGTGCCGACCGGCACTGTCGACTTGGTGACAACCACCGTGAAGCCATTGAGCGCCCGCCCGATCTGCTCCGCCGCCGCCCGCACGAAGGCGAGGTCGGCGGCATCCTCGCCGCGCCGGCTCGGCGTCCCGACCGCGATGAAGACGACGCCGGCGCCGCGCACCGCGCTTGCGAGATCATCGGAGAAATCGAGGCGGCCGGCCCGTTGATTGGCGAAGACCAGCCCGTCGAGCCCGGGCTCGTGGATCGGGATCTCGCCCTGTCGCAGGCGTTCGACCTTGTCTGCCTCCTTGTCGATGCAGATGACCTCGAAGCCGAACTCGGACAGGCAGGCAGCAGTCACCAAGCCGACATATCCTGCGCCAACGACCGCAACCCTCATGCTGCCTCACTCCCCGTCAATCAGCCGATCTTGCGATAGATGAAATAGCGATCTTGGCGTGCCCCCTCGGGCAGCGCCACTTGCTCCGTGCCGCGAAGCTCGAGCGGCAGGTCGCTCAGCACGAGGCCCCCACCTGCGAGCGCCGGCGGCAAACCGGCGCTCACCACCCTTGCCATGGCGATATTGCGCTCGTGATCGAAGGAGCCGACATCGCTATGGGCGAGCACCACCCGGCCCGCGAAGCGCTGCGCGGCGGCCGGCAGGGTCGCCGCAATATCCCCCTCGATCAAGAAGGCCGGGTCGGGAACGCAGTCGGCAATTGCGTCGACCGTGCGCTCGAACACCCAGATCTGGCGCTGCGGCAGATGACGGCGGAGGTGGTCGTAGGTTCGCCCCTTTCCCAGCCCGAGCTCGAACACGATCCCCTCGCGATCAGCGATTTGCTCAAAGGCCCATGCGAGCACGGCATGTTGCGCCTCGAGGCGGTAGAGCAGCTTTTCCAGCCGCGTCAGCGCGACTTTCCTGGCCGATTCCGATCGCAATCCCTTTTCCATCGCTGGTCCCCTAGCACAAGAGGTTGGCGCAAGGGTAGCGCCAAGATCGATTGAACCCCGGCCTCTTCCCCCGTAATTGTTCCGTGACTTACGAATGATGAAACGGCAAGCTCCATCAATGGCTAAGCAACCTCTCACTGTCCGGTTCTGGGGGACCCGGGGCAGCGTTCCCGCCCCCGGCCCGGCAGCCCGGCAGTTCGGAGGTGACACTGCCTGCGTCGAGGTCTCGAACGGGCCGAACGCCCTTGTCTTCGATGCCGGGTCGGGAATCAGGCGATTCGGGCTCAGTTGTGCCGACCGCAAGATCGAGACGGCCGACATCTTCTTCAGCCATTGCCATTACGACCACATCATCGGCCTGCCGTTCTTCAGCCCGCTGTTCGACCCTGCCATCGAGGTGACGCTGTGGTCGGGCCACCTGAATGGTCGCATGACGACGCGGCAGATGGTTGAGGAGTTCATGCGCTCACCGTTTTTCCCGGTCAGGCCCGAGGTCTTCCATCCGGGCACCCGCTATGTCGACTTTGCGCCTGGCGACACGCTGCATCCGCCGGGCGCTGCGGTGATCCACACCGGCGCCCTCAATCACACCGACGGTGCGATCGGCTACCGGCTCGAATCCGAAGGAAAGGCTATCGCCTACATCACCGATCACGAGCACGGCAATCCCGTTGCCGACGCCACGGTCGACCGGCTGATCGCCGGCGCCGATGTTCTGATCATCGATGCGACCTACACCGATGCCGAGTACCCGACGCATCGCGGCTGGGGCCACTCGACCTGGCAGCATGCCGCCTTGCTGTGCCGCAGGCAGCATGTCAAGCGCCTCGTGCTGTTTCATCACCGCCCGCGCCGCGCCGACGCCGACCTCGCGGCGATCGAGCGCGACGCCCGCCAGGTTTTCCCCGAAACGATCGTCGCCTCCGACGATCTCGAGATCACCGTCTAAAGCAGCTCTCCGGCCGACCGCCATCGGATTGCCGGATCGCGTGCTGTCTCGCCGAGCAGCTGCGCAAGCATGCCGTCCGATTCACCCGTGCGACGCAGATGGTGCGACAGGATGCCGACCGGCGCATGACCATGCATCTTGCGCGAGGCGGCAAGGGCGGCGGCGAGCAGCACGATCACCTCGTCGAGGTCTCGCCAGCGTCCTTGTGCCTTCCAGTCGATCAGATCCACATGCGTGTTGAGCTGGCGCACGCCGGCGCCGACCGGCTTCCAGCCGAACGCCGAGATCCCGGCAAAGCCGGCTTCGCCGATCCGCGCGGCGACCGGAGTCGCGATCCGGTTCCATGGCGGCACCAGCAGGCCCGACAGCACCGGGAACAGCTGCGCGAGGCGCTCCCTGGCCGCTGCAAGCTCAGCCAGGACGTCGTCGGCCGGACGTGCCGGGCCGAGCTCCGCCCGCTTCTCCCCCTCGGCTGCATGATTGACATGCGCCACCCCATGGACCGCCGCCTCGACATGCCGCTCGCAGCCAAGGCGCTCGGCCAGCGCCGGATCGGCGCGCGCCGGGATGATGGCGACGAGCACGCTCACCCCATGCGCCGCCGTCATCGCCAGCAGGCTGTCGAGCGGCGGCGACGGCGCTTCGGCATCGTCGTCGCGCAGCCACAGCGAGGCGGTCCGCCCGCTCTCCTGCCATCGCGCCAATTCGCGCCGGAGCGGCGTCCAGTCGTTCATGGCACACGTGCCTGAACGATCCCGGCAAGGAGGTCGGCCAGCCGCGCCGCCGCATTGGCCATGCTGCGTTCGCCAAGGGCAAAGGCCCGGCCCGCCTCGCCGAGCTGTCGTCGCAGCGCCGGATCGCCGAGCAGCCTCGCAACGTCGCCGGCAAGCGCCGCCTCGTCGCGGGACGGCGCCAGCAGCCCCGTCCTGCCGTGGCACACCACCGACGGCACGCCCGCGGTGTCCCACGCCACCACCGGCAGGCCATGCGCCGCCGCTTCGAGGTAGGAGAGGCCATAGGCCTCCTCGAACCCCGGCCACAGATACAGGTCGGCGGACGCCATGGCGGCGAACACCTCGGCGCGCGGCCGCTCGCCCCGGAAGCTGACCCGACCTTCCGGAAAGTCCGAAAAGGCCGCCTCGGCATCCGCTTGGCAGGCGCCGCCGCCGAGGACGACAAGCCGCCAAGGCAGATCGACGATCCGGGCGAGAACCGCGGCCATGATCCGGAAATTCTCGAGCTTGCGCCCCGGTCGTGCCATGCCGACGCTGACGATGGTCGGCGGCTCTCCCGTCGCCTGCCGCGGTGCCGGGTCGATGTCGATGAACGGCGGAAAGGCGACCAGCCGCTCCGCCGGCACGACCGTGAGCAGGCCGGGGCGGTCGCGCGGCGCGAAGTAGAGATTGCGTGCGGCTTCGCCGAGTCCCCTGGCGACGATCGCCTGATAGGCCTGCCACTCTCCCTCCTGCCGCCGGATGGAGATCGATGCACCGGCGGTGACATAGGGAATACCGGCGCGCGCCGACAGCGCCGGACCAAGCAGGTCGGGCGATTTGTAGTAGGGATGGTAGGTGAGCCAGAGATCGGGGGGACCGCCGTTCTCCCACAGGTCGGTAATCCGCGCGCGCTCGCCAGCGGCGCGCGTCGCGAGCGCCGCAAGCTGCTGCTCCGACGCCTCGCGGCTCCATGATCGGAGATCCGAGACCACGGCGGCGTCATGGCCGCCCATCGCGAGAATGCGCAGCAACTGCCGCGCCATCTGGCGATCGCCCGAGGGCGTTGGATGATCGACCGGCACCAGGGGAGAGTAGAACGCGACCCGCATGGGAATGACGCCCGTGCGCTTTCCGGGATCCGGCTGCCTCAGTCGCGGCGCGGCGTCAGCCCCGGCGGATCGCTCGCCGGAAACGACTCGTCGAGCGCCTGGTCGTGCTCGTCCCAGCGTCGCGGCGGGCTCTGCATCGCATCCGGTCCGGCCGACCGAACCTTCGGCAACGGCGCCGGTGGCGCCGGGGATTGGCCCTTGAACCAACGACTGAGCAACGCCGTCACCCCGACTGCTGCCAGCAGCGTCATCAACATGCCCGACTTCGACATCCGCATCGCTCTTCTCCTCACGACTTGGACATCCCATAGCGCACCAGATTGCGGTGACGCAGCAAAATCCTGCGGGTTGCCCGCCGAGACCTATTTACAGTTTAGGGTTGTTTGTGCCACTATCTATAATTGCAACAACAAATAAGAAATGGGGCGGGAAATGACGTGGTTCGTCGGACATTTCAAGGACTTGAAACACGGGTTCACGGGATCGTTCTTCAACGTCAGCCTCGGTCCCGTCGGCGCCAGCAAGGACGTGATGCTCAGCCCGCACGACAACAACGCGCGCGAGAATATCGGGACGATGCCGTTCGGCAAGAAGGGACTAGGGCACTTCATACAGAAGAAATGCGTTCCGCTTGGGAGATGCCATCCGTTTGCAGCCGCCCGCGAGCCAATCATCATCAAGAAGGATGGCAGCCCGCATCTGTTCAAAAACGGCAAGCTGGCAGGGTTCACGAACTACAGCGCGTTCCCGAAGCTGTCGCGCTCCGCGACCCGCCAAGGCGAGGGCAAGCGGGCGCCTCCGGCCCAGGCGCAGGGCAATCCGTTGGGGCCCGCCCTGGCCGCCGGCAACGTCCTGTGGAGGGATCGCAATTCGCCAGGCAGTGAGCTGGAGACGATGGGCGGCGCTGCAGCAGTGGCCGCGGCCGGTCTCGATTCCATCAAGGACCGAGGGGATCGCGATGCGCGGGAGCTTGGCCGCGAGCTGATCCGCGAATTGCTGCTGCACGAGCTTCCCGATCTCGACAAGCCCGACGGCATGCAGGTCAAGAAGGGCAGCGACCGCTATGAAATGCGGTTGGCCAGGCTCGAACAGGACCGCAAGGACCTCAACTCGACCAAAGGCATCAACCCGAAGCTCGTCGCCGAGCTCGAGACCGAGATCGCGCATTGCACGGCATGCCTGGACGTTCTGAAGAAAGCCACGCCGGGCGAGCGCGTTAAGAGTTCATTCTGGCAAACCAACCTCCTCGACCGATGGGCGGAGCGCTGTCCCGGAGTCGATCTTCTCGAGCGTGTCCGCACCTTGCGCGATCTCGATAAGGTGGTCGCCGAGCAGTCCGTCTCCGGCCGGCCGGAATTCTTCTTCCTTCCCCAGGAGCTGTGCTGGCTCGAGATGGAGATCGCCGTCGAAGCGTTGCTCGACATCCGGCAATCACCCGCGCTCGGTGCCGATCAGTTCGTGCAGCTCGTTCAGGCGATCGCCCGCGGCTGGCCCGGCGTCCTGGAGGATTCGCGCTCGCCGCTCCCCGAGCGGCGCGCCAATGCGGCGGGCTGCATCCGCGCGCTCGCCCAGCTCGCCGATCAGGGGCGGCTGCCGCGCGAGATCCTTGCAAGCTCGACGGAGCATGACGCGATCAACCGCGCGCTCCTCATCCTCGGCCATGAAAGGGAGATGGGCGGCAAATATTACGAGCTGCGCCAAGCCGAAGCGGAGCTCGCGTCGCTCGACACCGAAATCAGCCGGCAGGAACGGATGGCGGCGGGCGGCAAAGGGAAGGAGCATGAGGGCGACGACACGCTGGATGCGTTGCGACTTGAGCGGGGCCTTGTCCAGGAGCGAATCGGCACGCTGTACGCGGAGATCAAGCAGATAAACCCGGAGTTTGATAGCACGCAGCAGATGCGGAATGCCGGCCGCAAGCTTGGTGAGCTCTACGCCGAGCTGATGGTGGCCGAGCGCAATCTGCGGGCAGCATGTGTCAATGTCCGTCGCGTCCGCGTCGACGAGCGTTTCGTCAAGGGCATGCTGAAGAAGCAGCCCGGCAAGCGCAAGAAGGTTGCGCTGATGCTCGCCCGCGTCGCGCTGATTGAGGAGGAGATCGCCAAGCTCAACCCCCATTTTCAGCGTCGCGTCCCACGAAGCATCCTGACTTATGGAGAGGTCAGAAACCGCATCCATCAGCAAATGGCGGTCGATGGGGTGAACCCTCACGAGACAAACGCCAAGCAAAGGAAATATCAAGCCTGGCCCCTCTCGCTAGAGAATCGCCCGGTGGGCGCCAACCCGACCGCGTTCGTCGATGGGCTGGAGATCAAGAAGCCGCACAATCCCCTCGTCGGGATCAAACTCCGGTATCGCCCGAACGCCCTGTTGAGGTACGGCATCACCGACGAGGATGCCCGCGAGATGAAGCTACCTTCGACGAAGCATGGCAATGCGCCAGGGGCGCGCGACAAGGAGACGATCCGCAAGCTTGCCAACGCCAATGTCATGAGCCCGGGCGACGTCGCCTTCATGCATGAGGCGCAGCAGCAGGTCCGCGAGCACCTCATCGACACGGCGGCCGGCCGCAAGGCCCTGCGCTCGGCCTTCGGCATGACCACGGCGCAGCTGTCGGCGGAATATCTCGACATGGTCTTCCGCTGGGTCACCCGCCAGAAGGACAATTTCAACCTCGGCCATAGAAGCACGGCGGTTCGCGTCGCCATGGCCGACCGTTGGAAGGAAGTCATGGAGCTGACCGATGAAAAAAGGGACTTGATCGTCGGTTCGAGCGACACCATCCGCGTGAAGCGTCGCGAGATCCTGGACGGCATCGCCGCTCTCGAGGTCGCCGCCGATCTCAAGGTCGCCGCCGATCCCGAGAAGCGAACCGCAATCGAGAGCGCGCATGCCGCCTGCCTGGCCAAGATCCAGGAAATCTGCGACGCGCTCGGCACGGAGCGCTACTTTCTCCTCTCCACCATGATCCGCGCCGCCATCCTCGCCGCGCGACCCCAGGTCCTCGCCGGTGATCAGCCCAGATTCGAGGCGATCGACAGCTATGATGCGAGCCGCTACCGAAAGGAGATCATCGAAATCCTCGAGAGCTGGGGCATGGACGCGGCGAGCCGCGATCTCTACGGAGCGATCATCGACCATCTCGTCTACAGCCGCTACGAGGACAGCGCCAAGGCGCCCGGCACGGTCACGGCCAGGCGGCTGGCCCGCTGGCAACGCCAATTCAAGAACGGCCTTCCGCCGGCCGATGCGGCCGACTCCGGCAAGCCTCCCAAACCAGCCGCGCCAGCGACGCTAGGCGGCGCCGAGCCGCCCTCGCGCCTGGAGCGCGCCACGAAGGTCGCGATGAAGGCTGCGCAGGCGGTTGCCGGCTTCATGTCCGACAAGGAGTCGAAGGGTCTCGATCCCGAATTCGTCGACCGGATCATCGCGTCGATCCCGGCGATCTCCAATTACGGCAAGATCTCGATCCGCACCAACATGATGGTGCATTGCGGCTTCCCCTTCGACACCGGCCACGGCGTGACCGTACCGCTCAATCTGGGTGGCGGGCGGCAGGTCGGCCTGATCATCAAGCGCATCAACGGTCGCGTCGAGGTGCGCCTCGTCTTCGGCATTCAGCTCGACGGCCAGATCGGCGTCATCGGTGACGGCAGCAAGGAGGACGGTGCCGGCGAGGGCGGCGTCAAGCTCGAGGGCTCCTTGTACAAGACCGAAGGGATCTCGGCGCATTTCGAGATCAGATACAATCCCGAGACCGGCCGTGAGGATTTCAGCGCGGTGCAAGCCTATGTGCGCTCCCTCCTCGCCGGCGACCTGCCGTCGACCGAGGATGTCGCCGGGCGAATGTTCAACTTCCAGCGCATCACCAAGAACGGCCAGCACGTCAAGCCAATCGGCTCCGCCAGCGGCAGCTATGGCGCCGCGTCGGAATTGACCGATATCGGCGCGATCTCCATGGCGGGAACGGGAAGCGCTTCGGGCGACCACCGCTGGCGCTGGCGCCAGGGAAAGCAGAAGAACGCCAACGCCCAGGCCCGCAAGAAGATTTCCAAGGAGACCAGCAACACCACCGTCGCGGCGAGTGCCTCCTTCGGTCTGAAGCTCGGCGTCGGCAAGGCCGCCGGCTCGCAGATCTCCGACCTCGGCGCTCCCGTCACCAAGGACAAGCTCGTCGGATTTTCAGCCGGCAAATATCGGATCAAGCTCAAGAACCGTGCGTTTTACGACCTTGGCAGGGACTATGACTGGGACTGGATCACCAATATCGGGCCAGTGACCTCGGTCGAAAAAGCCCTGGAAAAATGTGGTTCCGCCGCCAAGGAGCGCATCGGGCAGCTGCTCGATTGCGAGACCACGCTGCAGAACGGCGAGAAGGCCACGTTC
The DNA here is from genome assembly GCA_040510355.1 of Aestuariivirgaceae bacterium. Taxonomy (GTDB): domain Bacteria; phylum Pseudomonadota; class Alphaproteobacteria; order Rhizobiales; family Aestuariivirgaceae; genus DATAFF01. The sequence goes on along the minus strand of JBEVJH010000111.1, from coordinate 1,155 downwards.
CGCGACGCCGTCGACCAGGCGCTCAAGCTGCTGCGGACCAATGACGGCTTTCTTCTGCAATGGGTGCCGAAGCCCGAGGCGAGGGCCCTGGTCAACCGCAATCTCGATCGGATCGCCCAGATCAACGAGCAGATCCTGCCCACCCTCGATTCCTGGTCCATCCGCAAGCAGATCCGGCGCAAGAGGAAGACCCTTGCGGCGACCACGCTCAGGAACCCGAAGCAACCCGGCCAAGCGCAGATCAAGGAGGAGATCAGGACTCTTGAAGAGCAACAGCGCGATCTCGACGCACGACGGCAAGACTGCAAACGCGAGCTCAGGGACCTCGCGGAACAGATCGCAATGCGCAAGGATCCTGACAATCTCGAATTTTTCGATCTCGAGGCCATCTACATCATGCCGATCGTCATGCAAACGGACACCAAAACCGTGCTTGACCTTGCCGGACTGCTGAACATCTCGCATATCGGCACCCGAATGCATGACACGATCATCGCCTGCATCCCCGCCCCCAAGCCCAAGTCAGGACGCCTTCTCGCCGACGCGAAGCTTGTCAAGCTCGCCGATGGGGAATTGGTTGTCGAAGAGGCAAGGCAAGTGCTTGGACCGCCGCCGCAGCTCAACGCCGCCGAGCATGGCCTTGTCGAACCTGACTTTGTCAAGCAGCTGCTGCCAGTCGACGACACAGTTTCCGATGAATGGTTTCGGTCGTTTTTCGAACGCGAAGCCGCCGCCCGGTCGCCCCGCCACTACCGACCTGTCACCTCCTCCGATGAGCTGGATGAGTGGGTGGGGGAAACGCCGCCGCCATCGCCGAGCAGCCCGGCCAGATCGTCTTCAGGCACGCCTGAGCGGCGTGTGGCGCTGGAGAGCAGCTCGTCCTCCAGCTCTGACCAATTACCACTGACCAGGATGCCGCTGTTGACGCCGCCGAAGCACCACAAGGAGAAGAAGAAAGGGGCATACGCACCCCTCCTCTTCCGTCACAAAGGTGACAGCCCCGTGCAATAGGGCTCGGACACTAACTTGCATCCAAGCGAACCCTAGCTAGAGGGTCCGCATCCCAGGCAGATAGGCATTAGGCAGATAGGCATCAGGCAGATAGGCATTAGGCAGTGAGTGAAGCTACTGCCTAATGCCTAATGCCTAATGCCT
>JBEVJH010000110.1:0-3177 GCA_040510355.1 Aestuariivirgaceae bacterium | reverse complement strand
CCCGGTCGATCTTCCTGGAGGGCTACGCCGCTCTCGCCGCAGAGGTGACGGCGGCGGCCGCGCCGGGCCGCCCGCTCGCGGCGGTGGTCGAGGCGGTGGTCGGCCTGTTCTGCCGCCTCTTCGACGAGGACCGCCCGCGCTTCGCCTTCCTGCTCCTCGCCCAGCACGACTTCTTGCGCCAGGTCCCGGCCGAGCGCGACAAGAACCTGGTCGAGGCGGTGGCCGCCGCCTTCGACAGGGCGATGCAGGCGGGCGAGATCCCGCGGCGCGACCCGGCGCTGGTCGCCGCCATGGCGCTCGGCATCGTGGCGCAGCCGGCGGTGTTCCTCACCTATGGCCGCCTGCAGGGCGCCTTGGCCGAGCGGGCAGGGGCGCTGTGCCGGGCGGTGCTTGCCATGGCGAGGGAGGGGTAGGGCGTTTCGACTCTCCCCTCGAGGCGAGGGTGGTCCGCGCCTACCGAAAGATCCACTTTCCGCCGCTATAGCTCACCCCACTGCCGCTGCCGACGCTGGCGCTGTCGACCCCGATCGACGAGGTGGTATCGGATGGCGGCGAGGCCTGGTCGAACAGCCTTTCGATGTCGGTCAGCGTCGTCGCGGTCTTGCGCGACATCGCGCCCGGCCGCTGCACGGCGTCGCTCGCCAGCCGATCGCCGAGCTTGGCCTCCTCCACCGCCGAGCCTGGCGCGTTGGGGAAGGGCGCGACGCCCGGCATCGGCTTCAGCTCGATGCCCTGATGGGCGAACGACATAACCTGCTGCCAGGTCATCGCCGGCAGGGTGCCGCCGGTCATCTTGTTGGTCGGGTGGTAGTCGTCATTGCCGTACCAGACGCCACCGACGAGATTGCCGGTGAAGCCCATGAACCAGGCATCGCGGTAGGAGTTGGTGGTGCCGGTCTTGCCCGCCACCTTGATGCCCGGCAATTGCGCCCGCTTGCCGGTGCCGTTCTCGACGACGCTGTTCAGCATCTTGTTCATCTCGGCGATGGTGGCGGGGTTGATGACCAAGGGGTTCTCGCCGCCGGGGTCGAAGCGCCACAGCACCTCGCCGGTCGGGTTGCGGATCTCGACCGCGGCATGAGGCGGCGCCTTGTAGCCGCCCGACGCGAACACGCCATAGCCGCCGACCATCTCGACGAGGTTCACCGCCTCGACGCCGATCGGCAGCGCCCAGCTCTCCTTGAGCTCGGTCTGGATGCCCATGCGGTGGGCCGTGTCGATGATCATCCGCCGCCCGTCGACCGCGTTCTTGCCCATGGCGAGCGACAACTTGATCGGCACGATGTTGATCGAGCGGGTGAGGGCGTTCATCAGCGTGACCGGCCCCGAAAAGCTGCGGCCGTAATTCTGCGGGCACCAATTCTTGATGCAGAGGGGCGAATCGACCACCACCGAATCGGGCGTGAAGCCGTTGAGCAGCGCCGTGGTGTAGACGAACGGCTTGAACGACGAGCCGGGCTGGCGGGCCGCATCGCTCGCCCGGTTGAACTGGCTCTGCGAATAATCGCGGCCGCCGACCAGGGCCCGCACCGTGCCGTCGGTCTCCATCACCACCATCGCCGCCTGGTGGGCGTTGTAGGTCTGGCCGTGCTCGCGCAGCATCGCCTCGATGGTGTTGTCCGCCACCTTCTGCACCGCCGGGTCGAGACCGGTCTTCACCGTCAGCGTGGTGTCGTGGCCGAGCTTGCCGTCGTCGACCATGGCCGTGACCTGGTCATAGGCCCAGTCGAGATAATAGTCCGGCGCCTGCGACGTGGCGCGGTCGACCGGCGTCGCCGGGTTGCGCTTGGCGCCGTAGACCTGCCCTTCCGACAGGAAGCCGGCTTCGACCATGTTGGAGAGAACGGTGTTGGCGCGGGCGCGCGCGGCGGCGAGGTTGTTGGTCGGGGCGTATTTCGACGGCGCCTTGAACAGGCCGGCCAGCATCGCCGCCTCGGCCAGGCTGACGTCGCGCACCGACTTGCCGAAATAGTACTGCGAGGCCGATTCGATGCCGAAGGCGCCGCCGCCCATATAGGCCCGGTCGAGATAGAGCTTGAGGATCTCGTCCTTGGTCAGGTGCGTCTCGATCCAAAGGGCGAGATAGGCTTCCTTGATCTTGCGCTCGATGGTCCGCTCGTTGGACAGGAACAGGTTCTTGGCCAGCTGCTGGGTGATCGAGGAGCCGCCCTGGACGACGCCGTCGGCCCTGGCATTGGCCGCGACGGCCCGCAGCGTGCCCATCACGTCGATGCCGAAATGCTCGTAGAAGCGCCGGTCCTCGGTGGCGAGCACCGCCTTGACCACATAGTCCGGCATCTCGGCCAGCGGCACGGTGTCGTTGTGGCGGATGCCGCGCTGGCCGAGCGGCTGGCCATACCGGTCGAGGAAGGTGACGGCGATGTCGGAGCGCTGCAGCCAGTCCGGCGTCGTCTCCCTGAAGGCAGGCACGGCGAGGGCCAGCGCCAGGATGGCGCCGACGACGCCGAAGGTCAGCCCGTCGCAGGCGAGCTCGACGCCGACGCGGCGCCAGCCCGAGACGTGGAAGCGGTTGGAGAAGGCATAAAGCGCCTCGAACAGCGAGCGCACTGCCTGGATCGAGACATAGACCGCATGGTCGAGCCACGAGTCGAGCGCCAGCGCGCCGCGTTTCAGGCGCTGGAGGAGACTCGGTTTCGGCAGCGGCTCGGGCAAGGGTCCTGTCCTCGCAATGCTCTCGGTCACATTTACTATTCGGAAACCATTCGGGAAAGCGGTTGGCCGGAGCGATCCGGGAATATGATGAACAAGGCGGGTCGCGGCGACGGCTGCCGCCCACCCGAAATTGCTGATACCGTCCGATGATTGACGATCGGTTCAGGAGCCCCATGCCACGACGCGCCCTTCGCGGCCAGACCATCAGCTTTTCGGCCGACCCCTTCCTCGTCGACCCGGGCGAGGCCTTCGTCCACCACGCGGACGGGCTGATCCTGATCGAGGACGGGCTGATCGCCTTCGCCGGCGCCTATGACGCCGCCCGCGTTCCGCCGGGCGTTGCCGTCGAGCACCACCACGACGCCATCCTCTGCCCCGGCTTCGTCGACACCCATGTGCATTTCTCGCAGCTGGAGGTGATCGGCTCGTTCGGCACCAAGCTGCTCGACTGGCTGGACCAATATACCTTCCCCGCCGAGGCGCGCTTCGCCGACAAGGAGCATG
>JBEVJH010000109.1:0-8296 GCA_040510355.1 Aestuariivirgaceae bacterium | reverse complement strand
GCGCTCGGCTTCGACAGCGGCCTGCGCGACACGACGGGGCACCCGATGGTGGTGGGCCATCGCGCCGGCCCGAAAGGGGCCCCGCATGTGCTTTTTTACGGCCATTACGATGTTCAGCCGCCTGATCCCCTCGAAAAATGGCAAACGCCGCCCTTCGAACCGGTACGACGCACGGATTCCGATGGCACGGAAAGGATTTACGCCCGCGGAGCATCGGACGACAAGGGCCAACTCATGACCTTTGTCGAAGCCAGCCGGGCCTTTGTCCAAGTGCTCGGCGAGCTGCCGGTTTCGGTCACCGTGCTCATCGAGGGCGAGGAGGAGAGCGGCTCGCCGAGTCTCGGCCCGTTCCTCGCCGCCCATCGCGCCGAGCTCGCGGCGGACATCGCGCTGGTCTGCGACACCGGCATGGTCGACGAGGCGACCCCCGTCGTCACCACCCGCCTGCGCGGGCTGGTTCATGAGGAGGTGACCGTCACCGGCCCGTCGATCGATCTCCATTCGGGCATGTATGGCGGACCGGCGATCAATCCCATCAAGGTCCTGGCCCGCATCATCGCAGATCTCACCGACCAGAACGGCCGGGTGACGATCCCCGGCTTCTATGACGAGGTTCGCGATCTCAGCCCCGAGATCCGCCGCCAATGGGCAGCCTTGGGCTTCGACGAGGCGAGGTTCCTGGGCAAGGTCGGGCTGAAGCGGTCGGTGGGCGAGCAGGGCTTCTCGGTCCTCGAGCAGGTCTGGGCCCGCCCGACCGCGGAGATCAACGGCATCGTCGGCGGCTACACCGGGGTCGGCACCAAGACCGTCATCCCCTCGCAGGCCTCGGCCAAATTCTCCTTCCGCCTCGTCGCCGATCAGGATCCCGATCGGATTCGCGAGAGCTTCCGCGCCTTTGCTCGGACGCGCCTGCCCGAAGGCGCATCGCTGTCCTTCGGCGAGATCCATGGCGCGAGCCGCGCCGTCCACATCCCCGAGGGCAACCGCTTTCTCGGCGCCGCCCGCCAGGCGCTCGAAAGCGAGTGGCGGAAACCCGCGGTGCTGCTCGGCTCGGGAGGATCGATCCCGATCGTCGGCAGCTTCCAGAAGGCGCTCGGGATGGACAGCCTGATGATCGGCTTCGCGCTCGATGACGACGCTATCCATTCTCCCAACGAGAAATATAATCTCTCGAGCTTTCACAAGGGCATCAGGAGCTGGATCCGGGTGCTGGCGGCGCTGGCAAGCGAGAGGTGATGGAGCATCACGAGAATCCCGTCTTCTACAAGGATCTCCTGCTGCTTCTCGGGACCGCAGGCGTGGTCATTCCGCTCTTTCACCGCCTGCGCATCAGCCCGGTCATCGGCTATCTCATCGCCGGCATCCTGATCGGCCCCTATGGCATCGGCCGCCTCGCCGGCAATTCGCCGTGGCCGGCGGCCTTCTCCATCTCCGACACCTCCAGCATCGCCTTCGTCGGCGAGCTCGGCGTCGTCATGCTGCTCTTCATGATCGGCCTCGAGCTGTCGCCGGCGCGGCTCTACACCCTGCGCCGGCTGGTCTTTCTGCTGGGCTCGGCGCAGCTCGTTCTGTCCACCGCGCTGTTGGGCCTTGCTGCCTGGTTTCTGGGGATGGAGCCGACCTATGCGGCGGTTCTCGGGCTGGCGCTCGCGCTGTCGTCGACCGCCATCGTGGTCGAGCTGCTGTCGGCCGAGAAGCGCCTCGGCACCCAGGTCGGTCGCACCACCTTCTCGATCCTGCTGCTGCAGGACCTCGCCTTTGTCGCCATCCTGCTGTTCATCGGCTCGCTCGGCCGTAGCGGCGGCGCGGAGAATGTCTTCGTCGGCATCATTTTCGCGGTGCTGCAGGCGGCCGTCGCCTTCGGCGCCATCATGGTGCTCGGCCGCTTCGCGCTGCGGCCGTTCCTCCGCCTCGCCGCCGGTGCCGGCGGCGATGACCTGTTCCTTGCCTCGATCATGTTCATCGTTGCGGCCACCGCGCTGCTGTCCAAGGCGGCCGGCCTCTCCATGGGCTTCGGCGCCTTCGTTGCCGGTCTTCTCATCGCCGAGACCGAGTTCCGCCGCGAGGCGGAAAGCCTGATCGATCCTTTCAAGGGATTGCTCCTCGGCATCTTTTTCATCTCGGTCACCATGACCATCAACCCGGCCACCTTGATCCAGCAGCCGGTGCTGGTGTTCTCGGCTGTGCTCGGCATGATCGCCGTCAAGGCGGCGGTGGTGATGCTGGTCGGTCCGCTGTTCGGTCTGCGCTGGCCGACCGTCATCGAGACGGCGCTGCTCACCGGTCCCGGCGGCGAGTTCGGTTTCGTCGCCCTCGGGGCCGCTGCCGCAGTGGCCGCCCTGCCGCGCGACACCGCCAGCCACGCCGCCCTGGTGATCGCCGTCAGCATGTTCGCTCTGCCCTTCATCTCCGCCGGGGCGCGGCGGCTCAACAAGCGCATGGAGGCGGCGATTCCCTTGCCGCCGGAAGCAGCGGTGGAGCCGCCGGCCGAGGAGGTCGAGCGGGTGCTGATCGTCGGCTTCGGGCGGGTCGGCCAGCTCGTCGCCGACATGCTCGAGGAGTATCGCGTCCCCTATATCGCCATCGACTCGGACGCGAGCTTGGTGGCCCGCCGCCGCGCCGACGGCAAGCCGGTCTATTACGGCAATGCCGAGCGCCCCGAGTTCCTGCGGCGCTGCGGCATCGCCACTGCCAAGGCGCTGGTCGTCACCATGGACGCTCCCGCCAAGGTCGACAGCCTGACCCAGGTCGCCCGCGCCGAACGCGACGATCTCGTCATCGTCGCACGCGCCCGTGACGAGCAACAGGCCCGCCACCTTTACCGGTTGGGCGTCACCGATGCGGTGCCCGAGACGACCGAGGCGAGCCTCCAGCTCGGCGAGGCGGTGCTCGACGAGATCGGCATCCCGATGGGCATCATCATTGCCGGCATCCACCAGCGTCGCGAGGATTCGCGCCGCGCCCTCGGCCGCAAGGACCGCCGCAAGGCCGCCGCGAAGGCGGCAGGTGGCAGGCAGTAGGCAGTAATTCGCTCACTGCCTATTGCCGACTGCCTATCTGCCTACCGCCATGCATCGCCATCTTCGGCGACACCTCGCGCAGCAGCTTGATGCGAAACGCCTTGGCGAAATCCCGATAGGTGTCGGCGGTGATCACGAAGGCGTCCTCGCCGCCCGCCACGAAGGCGGTGAAATAATCCCCAAGCCCTGGATCGCCATCGAGGATCGGCAGGCCGTTGATCGTGATATGGCGCGCCACTGCGGCATCCCGCGCAACCGCCGGGGCAATGCCCGAATTGTTGCGCCCGTCGCCCGACAGGTCGATGCGCCGGAGCCGGCCCGCAAAGGCATTGCCGTCGATCAGCCTGACGCAGAACTGGATCGCATGGCCGAGCGCCGTCTGGTTGGCCCAGTTCGAGCGGCGAACCTTCTCGACCTCCTCGGCGAAGCGCCACGCATCGGACCCGTCGCGCAGCAGCCGCCATGGCACCACCTGGCGATTGATATGGCCGCCCGACCAGTGGACCAGCGTCAACGCCACCCCGAAATCATGCGAGGCGATCAGCTCGCCCACCTCCGGCAGCCGCAGCGCCTCGGCGATGCCGATCATCTGCAGCGCATATTCCCGCTCGTCGACGCTGCCGGACACATCGACGGCAAGCACGAGCTCGATGTCGACCGGAATCTCCTGCGCCGCCGCCGGCGAGGCGGCCGCGAGCCCGAGCGCCATTGCGGCGGCTGCGAGACCCCTCATCGACCACCCATGGCGAGGCTCCTGCCGCGCCCCGCCGTCCGCGGCAGCAGCTCGCGATAGAGCTTGCGGGCGAAGGCTTGCGCGAAGTCGCGATAATCGCTCGCCGTGACGGTGAAGGAGCCAGGTCCCCCGCTCACCTCGCCGGCATAATAGTCGGCAAGGTCCGGGTCATCGGTGAGGATGGCGAGACCGTTGACGGTGATGCCGCGCCGGATCGCGAGCTGCCTGACCAGGCCGGGCGGCGGTCCGGCATTGCTCCGCCCGTCGCCGGAAATGTCGATCTTCCTCTCGCGACCTTGGAAGTCGTTGCCTTCGATCGACCGGATGCCGGCGGCGATCGCATGACCGATGGCGGTGTAATAGCTGAGCGGCGGGCGAGGCGCTGCCGCAGTCTCGGCAGCGAAGGCCTCGACATCCTGAGGCGTCGCGAGCAGCCGCCACGGCACCGCCTGGTGAGTCGTCGCCGTGCCCGACCATTGCAACACCGTCAGCGCCACGCCGGCCGGCTGATCGAGAATGAGAGCCCTGACGGACGGGCTGCGCAGCGCCGCGGCGATCCCTCCCATCTGGAGGTGGTACTCCGGATCGCTGACCGACAGCGAGCAGTCGATCGCAAGAACGAGCTCGAGCCCGACCTCGTTTGCCGGCGCCTGTTGCGCCAGGGTCACCAGCAGGCATGCGGCTGCGGACAATGCCCGACCGGCCATGCGCGATCCTCCGGCGGCGACGATAACACGGGCGGGTTAGCGTCGCCCGGCATATGTCAGGGTTTCGGCCAGCTGCTCGAAGGCCGCCTCATGCTCGCCGAACTGCTCCGGCGACGCCCAGAACATCATCTGGAAATTGCCGACATCGGGAATGCCGCCATAGATGTTGCGATAGCGGAAGCTGACGCCGGCCTTGAGCACGACGGTGTAGTCGAGCACGCCGACCTCATGCCCGTTGATGGTGCGCGTGCTCGTGCTCACATCCTTCACTTCGCGGATTTCCGGATTGTCCTTGACCGTGGCGAGCACCAGCTCCTTCATCTGCGCCGTGGCGAGCGGCGCCGCCTCGGTGACGATCCCCGCATAGGCGGTCGAGGTCGGGTCGGTGAACAGGCTCTCGAAGAAATAGCGCTCCCCCTGCGAGGTCCAGGTGCCGCTCTTGATGCAGAGCGACAGCGACAGCTTTCGGCTCTGCCACACCTCGCCCGCCGGGCAGTCCTTCGGGGTCGGTGCCAGCTCGTCGATGAATCGCCAGGTCCTGTCGTCGAAGATCGCAATCTCGCGGCCTCCGACCGTTGCCCGCCCGAGCTCGCGCGCCGACGCGGCCGCACCGGCCAGCAACAGGGCGAGGATCAGGACTGTGATGAACCGTGGCGAAACCATCGACGCTGCCTCTGCTTCAAGGTTGACTCCAGAATCGTGTAGAGGCCGCTGCCGGCAACCAGCACGATGCCGATGAATGCGAGGGAATCAGGGATGAACCCGAATACCGTCCAGCCCAGGATCAGCGACCAGGCAATGATGGTATAGCGGAACGGCGCGGTGGCGGCGATACCCGCCACCCGCACCGCCTGCACCGTCAGATACTGGCCGGCGATCAGGAACAGCGCCGCCACCGCCAGCGTCATGGCGGTCCCCGCGCTCATCGGCGCGAGCCCTTCGACGGCCGACCAGGCGGCGCCGCCGAGGGTCACCAGCACCGCCGTCGTCAGCGTCACCACCGCTGAAGGGATCTGCGCGCCGATATTGCGTGTCACCAGGTCGCGCATCGCGACCGCCACCATGGCGCCGGCCGCCATCATCACCGCCGGATTGAAGCCGCTCGAGCCCGGCTTGACGATCAGCAGCACGCCGGCGAGACCCACCGCGATCGCCGCGAGCCGCATCCGTCCGACCCTTTCGCCGAGCAGCAGCATCGCCAGCAGGGTGGCGGTGAGCGGGACCGCCTGCATCACCGCGGTGAGATTGGGCAGCGGCATGCGGAACAGCGCCGCGATGAACAGCCCCGTCGCCACCAGGTCGAGCAGGGCGCGGATCACCACGTCGCGGTCGAAGGCGAAGCGGATCCGGCGGAAATGGCCGCTGACCGTCACCAGCCCGAAGATCATCGCGGTGGCAAACAGCCCGCGCAGAAACACGAACTCGCCGATGCCGACCTTGGTCGACAACAGCTTGGTCACGGTGTCATTGAGGATGAAGCAGCACATCGACAGCGACATCAGCAGGCCGCCGCGCAGCTCGCCGGCCTCGCTGCCGATCCCCTTGACCGTCAATGGGGCAGCCGTGCTGTCAGGATGGCCGCTGACCATCGGCACTGGAATCGATGACGATGGACGCGAAGCTCAGGTGGCGAGGCCGGGTCAGGACGAACAGCGCCGCCTCGATGACGTCGCGGTTGTTGGCGCGTGCCGCCGGCCCGGGCTCGGCATCCCACGCCGCGGGCTCGAGCGGCGACAGGTCGTCGAGATCGGGCGGATAGATCGCGCTGACCCGCACCGGTCGGTCCTTGAGCTCCTGCCTCAGCCCGTCGACCAGCCCTGCCTGCCCGTGCTTGGCGGCCAGAAAGGCGATCGACATGCCCGACAGCGGCGCATTGGGCAGGCCGACTGTCGACACGATCGTCAGGATGTCGCCCGCCCCCGACGCCTCGAGCAGCGGCAGCAGGCCGCGGGTCAGCAGCAGCGTTCCGGTGACGCCCGAGGTGATCGTCGCAACGATCGAATAGGCGTCATGGCTGTCCATCGGGCCCTTCAGCCACTGCGCGCCATTGTTGATCAGCACATCGATGGGCTCGCCGGCATCGCGCATTCCCTTGGCCCAGCGCGTCACTTCGCCCGGATCGCTGAGATCGAGATGCTCGGTGCGCGGCCTTAAGCCGTGGCGGGCGCGGATGGCCTCCGCCGTCGCGCCAAGAGCCTCCGGATTGCGTCCTGTCATGATCACCCGGGCGCCGAGCTCGGTGAGGACCGCGGAGAATGCCGCGCCGAGACCGCGCCCCGCCCCCGTCACCACCACGGTTTTCCCGGCCAGCTCCTGAACCGACATGATGACCCTCATCGCCGCAACGGAGCCGACTCTAGCAGGCGCGCCGAGCTGACGGAAAGTCTGGAGAAGCTGGAGGAGTGTGATCCGGGGGCTGTCGCCTTGCCCCCGGATCAGCAAATTGGATTATCGCATGACCTGCAGCGATACCCTGGCGATGCCGGACGCATGCAGGCCGATGGCCCGGGCAGCGCCGAACGCCAGGTCGATCACCCGGCCGCGCACGAACGGGCCGCGATCATTGATGCGAACCACCACCGACCGCCCGGTCCGGACATTCATCACCTTGACCTTGGTTCCGAACGGAAGTGAGCGATGGGCGGCAGTCAACCCGTGCGGGTTGAAGCGTTCGCCATTGGCTGTTTTCGAGCCAGACTTGTAATAGGACGCCAAACCTACTTGTGCATTGGCGCCCGAACCGGAAGCCCCTGCAAAAATGACGAACGCGGTGAGCAAAGCAGCTGACGTTAGTTTTTTCATGAGACCCCATCTTTGACGTTAATCCTCTCCCCCGCTTGCAACGGAGGCGATCGAACGCGCTGCGCGTGTCCGAACGGCCGCGAGACCATACCGGAGAATGTGACGAGAAATCGGCTTCTATCCGGAAAATTGCGGGTAAATGCGGATTGTTGCAACTATTAGATGTATACCGTAGCGGCATAGCACGAGGCATGATTGCACCCGCAACCAAGAGGATTATAGCCGGGTCGGTTGACTACTGTCTTATGGGCCGCGCTTGACCAAACGTACGGCTTGGCAGGCGAACGCATAAAGAAGGGAAGTGGTTTCCGTTGCCCCGAAACGGCCTGATTCTCCCATGTGCCCCGACGCCATGGCGGTCTTGAGCAGAATAGGCTTGTCGACGGTCGTATTCGCCCGCAGCCTCGCCACCCACTTCGCCGGTTCCCAATAGGTCACGCGGGAATCGGTGAGTCCGGCGACAGCCAGGATCTCCGGGTAGGGCTGGGGTGCGATATTGTCATAGGGCGAATAGGACAGCAGGCTTTCGAGCGCATTGCGCGACGCCAGGGGGTCGCCGAACTCCAAATAATCCGACGGGGTCAGCGGCAGCTCCGGATCGAGCAGCGTGTTGACGACATCGACGAACGGCACGTCGGCGACGATGCTGGCGAACAGATCGGGCCGCCGGTTTGCCACCACGCCCATCAGGGTGCCGCCGGCCGATGCGCCGAGCCCGACGATTTTGCCCTTGGCCGTATAGCGGCGGTCGATCAGATGGAGGCAGACATCGATATAGTCGTTGAAGGTGTTGTTGCGGCGCTCGCGCCGCCCCGCCTTGTACCATGCGCGCCCCTTGTCGTCGCCGCCGCGGACATGCGCGATCCCGTAGATCATGCCGCGATCGACCAGCGAGAAGGGATCGCTCTGGAACGCCGCCGCCGAGCCGAGCCCATAGGCGCCATAGGCCTCGAGCAGCAAAGGCGAGGAGCCGTCGAGGGGCTGGCCCTTGCGATGGAGGAGGGTGATCGGAACGCTCTCGCCGTCGCGCGCCG
>JBEVJH010000108.1:0-2924 GCA_040510355.1 Aestuariivirgaceae bacterium | reverse complement strand
CCTTGTTCTTCGAATCCTTGAACATGGCGAGCGACTGCGACCACAGCACCGCGCCTTCCTTCGGGATCGAGAAGTCGAGCGCCGGATTCTCCTTGGCCAGGCCCGCCGTCACCCATTCGCCGCCGCCGACGAGGATATCGACCTCGCCGGTGGCGAGCGCCGTCTGGCTGGCGGTGACCTCGCCGACGAGCTTCGAATTCGCCTTCATCTTGAGGAGCACGTCGCGGAGCGCCGGCAGGTCCGCCTCGGTCAGCTCGGACGTCTTCTTGCCGAGCGACAGCGCCGCCATGCCGATCACCGGCAGATAATAGTCATAGATGGCGATGCGGCCCTTGTATTTTTGATCGAGCAGCGCCTGCATCGACTGCATGTCGGCGGGCTCGACCTTGGTCTTGTTGAAACCGATGGTGTTGTAGCCGAACTTCTCGGTGATGCCGTAGCGCTTGCCGTCGACCTTGGTCGAGCCGTCCATCGTCACCTGCGGGAACAGGTCGCCGAACGGCAGCTTGTCCTCCGGCAGCGGCTCGAACAGGCCCTTCTCGACACCGCGCGGCACGTCGACGGAATCGATCACCATCACGTCCCAGTCACCCGGCTGCGACTGGTCGACGATGGCGAGGCCGGCGCCGGTGCCCTCGAACTCCTTGACGTTCACCTTGGCGTCGTTGGCCTTCTCGAACGGCTCGAGCAAGGCCGGGTCGGCATGGTCGCACCAGATGAGCGCGTTGAGCTCGGCGGCAAGGCTCTGCTGCATTGGGAGGAACAGGGCAGCGGCGGCGACGGCGGAGAGGGCGAGGCGGCGCGCGGCGCCCGCCCTTGCGATGTTCGGCATGTGGATCCCCTGGCTTTTATGGTGATTGCGAAAAAAATGAACGAGTTCTAAATTTGTGTCAATTCGCGATGTGGGGCGACAAGCGGAATGAGCGGTCTGAGGGCCAGGAACAAAGCCGACCGCCGGCGGCGCATCCTCGATGCCGCGACGCGGCTGTTCCGCGAGCAGGGCTATGAGGCGACGCGCATCGAGGCGATTGCGGCAGAGGCCGATGTCTCGGTCGGCACGATCTACAACTACTATCAGAACAAGGGGGACATCCTCGTCGCCATCGTCTCGATGGAGGTCGACGAGGTGCTCGTAGCCGGGGCGCGGATCATCGCAGCACCGCCGGCGCATGTGGTGCGGGCGATCGACCGGCTCCTGATGAGCTATATCGATCATTCCCTCGTCTATCTCAGCAAGGAGATGTGGCGCCAGGCGATGGCGATCTCGACACAGCAGCCGAACAGCCCGTTCGGCCGCACCTATGCCGCACTCGACAAGGCGCTGGTACGCCAGACCTGCTCGCTCATCGCCGCGTTGCAGAGCCTCGGCGCCGTGCGCCCCGATGTCGACAGCCGCGGCGTCGGCGAGATGCTGTTCAACAACACCAACATGATGTTCATCGAATTCGTGAAGGACGAGGCGATGCCGCTGGTGCGCCTGCGCAGCGCCATTCGCCGGCAGAACCGTACGCTGCTCTCCGCTATAGCGGTGCCTGCCCCGGCGGCTTGACGAAGGCCCCCCGCATCGGCTTCGATAGGGCGGTGCGCAACGGCGCACGCGTTGAGCCGCCTCGTCGCGGCATCACCCGCCTCCGCGGACCTGCACCACCCGGCCCGCCCAGACGCCAGATCATCGATCCTAGTGCCTGCGCCCGGCCGGGCTCCCGTGCCGTTGCCGCAGGCTCGAAGCCGAGAGACCGAGCATGACAGACCAGACCCACATCACCTTCAACGACGGCAGCCGCATCCCGCAGGTCGGGCTCGGCGTCTGGCGCACCCCGAACGACGTTGCCGTGACCGCGGTCAAGGCCGCGCTCGATGCCGGCTATCGCCATGTCGACACCGCCGCCGTGTACGAGAACGAGGAAGGCGTCGGGCGCGGCCTGATCGCCGCCGGGCTGCCGCGCGACCAAGTCTACGTCACCACCAAGGTGTGGAACGAGGACCAGGGCTATGACCGGGCGTTGAAGGCGCTCGATGCCAGCCTTGCCCGGCTGCAACTCGACCATGTCGACCTCTATCTGATCCATTGGCCGTCGCCGCACCGCCGCGCCTATGTCGAAACCTGGAAGGCGCTGATCCAGGCCAAGAAGGACGGAAAGGCCAAGGCCATCGGCGTGTCCAACTTCGAGGTGGAGCATCTCGACCGCATCATCGGCGAGACCGGGGTGACGCCGGTTCTGAATCAAGTCGAGCTGCATCCGCGCCACCAGCAAAAGGCCCTGCGCGAGGCGCATGCGGCGCGCGGCATCAAAACCGAATCCTGGAGCCCGCTCGGCCAGGGCCAGCTCCTCGCCGATCCGACCATCGGCCGCATCGCCGCCAAGCATGGCAAGACGCCGGCCCAGACGATCATTCGCTGGCACATCGACAACGACCTGATCGTCATCCCGAAATCGGTGACGCCGAGCCGCATCGTCGAGAATTTCGACGTGTTCGGCTTCGCGCTCGATGCCGAGGATCTGGCGGCCATCGCCAAGCTCGACGACAAGGCAGGGCGCATCGGGCCCAACCCGCTGACCGCGGCGTTTTGACGTTCGCCATTTTGGCGGAGACCGTCGCGCGTCATCCCGGCCGAAGCGCAGCGAAGAGCCGGGACCCATGCTTTCGACGGTTGATGGTCATGGATCCCGGATACCGCTGCGCGGTTCCGGGATGACGAGCGCCACGGTTCACGAAATTTCAGACTGTCCTAGAGAGGAGACACCATGGATTATGTCAGGCTGGGCCGGACGGGGCTGGAGGTCTCCAGGCTCTGTCTCGGCTGCATGAGTTACGGCAATCCGAACCGGGGCAACCACCCGTGGACCCTGCCGGAGGAGGAGAGCCGCGGCTTCATCCGCAAGGCGCTCGACCTCGGCATCAATTTCTTCGACACGGCCAAT
>JBEVJH010000107.1:0-3043 GCA_040510355.1 Aestuariivirgaceae bacterium | reverse complement strand
TGGCGACTGCTACCTGCCGCGACGGATCGGTCATGCCAAATCGGGCGAGCAGGGAATTCCGTCGGGAGAGCAGCTCGCTGCTGCGGCGGCGGCCGGCTGCAGCCACATATTGGTGCATGACGCGCCGACCATCTTCACCGACCTGGAAGACATCGAGCGGCGGCTGGTGGCGACGTTCGATCCGGTGATGAACAAGAAGCGAATAGCGAATAGCGAATAGTATCGGGGCGGTGCTCGGTCCAACTATTCGCTATTCGCTATTCGCTCAGAAAACAGACGCCCCGCCGCGCACTTGTCATGGCGCCGGCGGGGCTTTGCATTCTGTTTTAGAGGCCGGACAGGGCCGGCCAGCTTTTGCGGACGCTCACGTCTTGCGCACCGACGCTCGTCGATCCGCCACTTCATATTGAATTGTGCTGTGATCACAAGCAGGTAGACAACGACGCTGCGTTGGTTACCGCCTGCTGCCTCGTCAATCGCGAGGCCCTGAGAGATTGCCCGGTGGAGTCACTCCCGTACCTCTCTGGTTCATCAAGCAGCCTTTCACTGCTGTACATTAGAGCTTGGCACGATGGTGCCGCATGTCAAGTGCAATAGTGGCCGTAGGCAGATAGGCAGAGAGGTAGTGATCGGCGCCCTACTGCCTAATGCCGACTGCCTCGCTTGGCAGGACTCTGCCGCGGCATTCGCCGAAGCCGATGGAGACCTGTCCTTCGGCATGCGCGAAGCCGCGCAGGATGACCTCGTCGCCATCGAGGAGATAGAAGCGCTCCTCGCCCGAGGGGAGCCTGATCGGTGTTCGTCCCCCCGCGGTCGCCTCGAGAAGGCTGCCGCAGCCATCGGCGGTGTCCGCCGAGATGGTGCCGGTGCCAAGGAGATCGCCGGGATTGAGATTGACGCCGCCAATGGTGTGATGAGCGACAAGCTGGGAGATAGCCCAATAGAGGTGGCGCATGGCGGAGCGCGCCACGCGATGCGGCGGCATGGCCTGCTCGCGCATTGCCGCGGTGGACAACAGAAGCTCGAGCTCGATGGCGAAGATGGCGGCGTCGTCGTCGCGAAGATAAAGCGGCAGCGGCGGGTCGCCGGCGGTGCGTGGTCGATGCGGGAGCCGGAAGGGAGCGAGCGCCTCGGGCGTGACGATCCAGGGCGAAATCGAGGTGGCGAAGCTCTTGGACAGGAATGGGCCGAGCGGCTGATACTCGAAGGCCTGGATGTCGCGCGCCGACCAATCGTTGAGCAGGCAGTAGCCGGCGATGTGGTCGGGCGCATCGGCGATCGGGATCGGCGCGCCGAGCCGGTTGCCCGGCCCGATCCAGATGCCGAGCTCGAGCTCGCAGTCGAGCATGCGGCTTGGGCCGAACACCGGCTCGGGAGCGTCGGGCAGCCTGAACTGGCCGAGCGGCCGCCGGATCGCCGTCGGCGAGGGGACGAGCGAGGAGGCGCGGCCGTGATAGGCGATCGGCATGTGCTTGTAATTGGGCAGGAGAGGGCTCTGCGGACGGAACAGCCTGCCGACATTGGTGGCGTGGTGGATGCCGGCATAGAAGTCGGTGAAATCGCCGATCCGGGCCGGCAAATGCATGGTGCAGTCTTCGGCCAGGTGAAGGCAGCGCTCGACGGCCGCCCGGTGTTCGCGGCCGGTGAGGAGGGTGCCAAGGCGGGTCCGCAAGGCGCGGCGCGCAGGCGCGCCCTCCGCCAGGAGGGGGTTCAGCACGGTGCCGGCGGCGGCTGCAGCGGCGCTCATGGCCGGGCCGGCGAGCAGCCCGGCAGCCAGCAGGGCGGGGAGGTCGACGATGTGGTCGCCGATGGCGGTGCCCGCCCGGGGCGCTCCGCCAGGCGGCGAAAAAATGCCGAGCGGAAGGTTCTGGACGGGGAAATCCGGGTGGCCCTGCGCGCCGGGCATCCAACAGCGGAGGGCGGGATCGCTGGTCGGGTCGGGTCCCGCCATGTCAGGGCTGGCGGAGCGGTGGCGGCTGTGGCGGCGGCTCGGGCAGGGGAATGAACTCGCTGTCGCCGGGAACGGTGTCGAAGCGCGCTGCCCGCCAATCGGCCTTGGCCTGCTCGATGCGGTCCTTGCGCGAGGAAACGAAGTTCCACCAGATATAGCGTGGCCCGTCCATCGGCTCGCCGCCGAGCATCATGAAGCGGGCATCGGTGCGGGCGCGGATGGTGATGCGGTCGCCCGGCCGGAACACCAGGAGCTGGGCCGGGCCAAAGACATCGCCGGCAATGTCGATCTCGCCTGCGACGGTGTAGATCGCCCGTTCCTCATGAACGGCATCGAGAGGGATCGCCGCCGAGGCGCCAAGGGATACATCGGCGTAGAACATCGGGCTCGATGTCCTGACCGGCGAGGTGGCGCCGAGGAGCGCGCCGGCAATGATGCGCACAGTGCTTGCGCCATCGGCGATGACCGGCAGCTTGCCTGACGGGTAGTGCGCGAAGTCGGGCGCCGACTCCTCGTCGCTGGCCGACAGCGCGACCCAGCTCTGGATGCCGAAGAGGCGAGAGCCCGTGGAGCGCAACGCCGGCGCGGTCCGCTCGGAGTGGACAATGCCGCGGCCGGCGGTCATCCAGTTGAGCTCGCCGGGACGGATGGGGAGAGCGGTGCCGAGCGAGTCGCGGTGCATGACCTCGCCGGCGAACAGATAGGTGACGGTCGACAGACCGATATGGGGATGCGGGCGCACGTCCATGCCCTCGCCGAGGAGGAACTCGGCCGGGCCCATCTGGTCGAAGAAGATGAAAGGGCCGACCATCTGCCGATCGGGCGAGGGGAGGGCGCGGCGCACCGAGAAGCCGCCAAGGTCGCGGGCGCGGGGGACGATCACCGTTTCGATCAGGTCGCAGGCGCGGCGGTCGCCGGCGGCAGGATCGTCGCAGGGTTGCCAGCTCATGGGGGGAGTATCTACAGGGAGCGGGGCGCGATTGGAATGCCGGTGTCGGTCGACAAGCGTCTTCAAAGACAATGGCCTTTCGTTTTGCCAACTCCGCATCTCATAGTTGCATTACGAGCTAACATACATCATTATCAGAGCAG
>JBEVJH010000106.1:0-5501 GCA_040510355.1 Aestuariivirgaceae bacterium | reverse complement strand
GCCGAGCTTGCGAAGGTCAGCGTGAAGGCAAGCGCTAGCATTCTGATCATTGTTTCCTCCATCCGTCGAACAGACGGCCGGCCAAGATCCTCGGACGCGGCAGCAGGGGCTTCATTGATCCAGGTCAACGCGTTATTGTCGTGAGCATTCAGTGTGCGCCGTGGGCAAGGGGATTACGCGATGGAAATGCCGACTTTTCCTCAGATCATCGTCTGGATCGTCGTCGGTCTTATCGGCGGGAGCCTTGCCGGCTTCATCATGACGTGGCAGCGCCATGGCTTCGGCCTGCAGCGGAACGTGATCGTCGGCCTCGCCGGTGCAATTGTCGGCGGCATCCTGTTCCGCCTGTTCGGGCTGTTCCCGGCACTGGACCAGGTCACCATCTCGCTCAGGGACGTCGTGGCCGCATTCGTCGGATCGCTGATCGTCGTCGCCGCCTATTGGATCTGGCAGCGATCTCGGACGTGATGGCAGTAGGCGTTAGGCAGTAGGCAGTGATTGGAGATCTGCCTACTGCCTACTGCCCCTTCCCCAGCTCTCCCTCGATCAGCCGGGCGAGGGCGAAGAGGCGGCGCTCGATGATGGTCGGCACCTCGCAGACGAAGCTCAGCGACTTCTGGCGCTCGTCGAACACCCTGAGGGTCCAGACATGCTGGTCGTTGGCGCTGGCGAGCTTGGCCTGGTCCGCCTTGGGGTCGTTGCGCATGCGGTCGAGCTCCTGCTGCTCGGCCTTGACCTTGGCGGCGAGATCGAGCTGATGGCGGCCATAGCGCTCGATCCCCACCATCACCTCGCTGCGCTCGCCCTTCATCCTCTCGAACAGTGCAAGGAACAGCCCCTGCAACAGGCCGTCGCGGTTGGCGCCGGCCTCTCTGGCGAAGGCCTTGATATCGGCATTGGCCTCCTCCATCGGGGTGCGCCGCGCCGCCAGCTTCTCGGCCAGCGCCTGAACCGCTGGATCATTGGCGAGCCGGCGGGCGCTGTCGGGCAGGTCGCCGCGCTGCCAGATGCTGTTGAGCGACAGCTCCGCGACCTTGCGCTGCACGCAGGGCCAGGTCGAGCCCGGCTCGGGGCTTGCCGCGAGCGCCGGCTCCGCCAGCATCATGGACAGGACGAGCACGGGACCCAAACGGCGGATCATTGCGACTCCCCTCCTCCGCCCGGGCCGCCGCGGCGGGCGATGAAGCCGCGCGTCGGGTCATAGGCCAGGATGGCCGCCGACAGGAACAGCGCGGTGCAACCGACCACCACGGCAAGCGCCTGGAAGTTGATCTGGCCATACATCGCGAAGCGGATCAGCTCGACGGCATGGGTGAACGGGTTGAACAGGCAGATCTTGTAGAGCAGCGGGCTCGACTCGCGGACCCGCCACAGCGGATAGAGCGCGGAGGAGGCGAAGAACAGCGGGAAGATCACGAAATTCATCACGCCGGCAAAATTCTCGAGCTGCTTGATCAGCGACGACAGCAGGAGCCCGACCGAGCCGAGCATCAGGCCGGTGAGAATGAGCGCCGGCAGGATGTAGAGATAGCCCATCGGCGGCGGCCGCACCTCCCAGAACCAGGCGAACGCCAGGAACACATAGACCTGCAGGATGCCGACGGCAACGCCGGCGACGAGCTTGGAGACCAGCAGGAACCAACGCGGCAGCGGGCTCACCAGCAGGGTGCGCATATTGCCCATCTCGCGGTCGTAGACCATCGACAGCGACGACTGCATGCCATTGAACAGCTGGATCATGCCGAGCAGTCCCGGCGTGATGTAGACCTCGTAGAGAACATAGGTCTTGTAGGGCGGAATGATCGACACGCCGAGCACCTGACGGAAGCCGGCGGCGAAGATGAACAGCCAGAGCAACGGCCGCACCAGCGCCGAGATGAAGCGTTCGCGCTGATGCAGGAAGCGCAGGCCCTCGCGCCACACGATCCCGGCCATGCAGATCCCATATTGGGCGAGCGTGAAGCCGCGCTGCTCGGCCGGCCGCCTCTCCTCGGTGACCGCGGTCATGCCGCCACTCCCGATGCGGTGCGCGGCGCGCCGGCGCCGGTCAGGGTGGCGAAGGCCGAGCGGATGTCCTCGGCGCCGACATCGGCGACCATCTGGTCGACCCGGCCCTTGGCGAGGATCTTGCCATGGTGGAGCACGACGACATCGTCCTCCGGCCCCACCTCGTCGATCAGATGGGTGGCCCACAGGACACCGGAATTCTCCTCGGCGACCAGCCGGCGGACATGGCGCACCATGTCGGCGCGCGAGCGGATGTCGAGGCCGACGGTCGCCTCGTCGAGCAGAAGCAGCCTCGGCCGGTGCAGCAGGGCGCGGGCGATCTCCACCCGCCGCATCTGCCCGCCGGACAGCGAGCGCACCTTGTCGCGCATCTTGCCCTCGAGCTCGAGGCGGCTCAGCGCCTCGGCCGCGAGCTGCCTCGCCTCGCGGCCCGGGATGCCGTGCAGCGCCGCGTGATAGGTGAGGTTTTGGACCACGCTGAGATCGAGATCGAGGGTGCGCGCCTGAAAGACGACGCCGAGGCGGCGCAACGCCTCGCCGGGCTCGCGCTGAAGCTCATGGCCGAGGACGCGGATCGTTCCTTCCCGGATGTTGTAGAGGCGGGTGACGAGGGAGAACAGCGTGGACTTGCCGGCACCGTTCAGGCCGAGCAGCACCGTGAAGCTGCCGCAGGGAACCGTGAAGGAGACATCGTCAAGGGCAAGCCGCGCCCCATAGGCGTGGCTGACATTCTCGACGCTCAGGGCCGGTACGGCCGGAACCGAGGACTCTGCCGTCTCGTCCTCCCAAGGTTGAAGGCCTGCGCAATCATTGCGGCTGGACCGCCACGCCCCAGGGCAGCTCGCCCACCGTGGTGGATTTCACCGGCTCGCCCGATTGAACGTCGATGAAGGTGACATCGTTCGAATTGCCGTTGGTCGCAATGACATATTTCTCGTCAGGGGTGAAGGCGAGCTGCCACACCCGCTGGCCAACCAGGATATAGCGCTTGACCTCGTAGGTGTCGCCATCGATTTCGGCCACCCGGTTGGCCGGCCCGAGCGCCACGAAGGCCTTCTTGCCGTCCTTGGTGATCCGCACCCCGACCGGCTGGATGGCCTCCTTGGCGAGCCCCGGAATCTCGAAACCGATCTTCTTCTTGATCTGATGGGTCTTGGCGTCGATCACGCTGACCGTGCCGCCGATCTCGGCGCTCACCCAGACCTCCGAGCCGTCCTGCTTGAACTCGGCGAAGCGCGGCCGGGCGTCCACCAGGACATTGTTGGTGATCTCATGGGTCCCGACATCGATGAAATGCGCCATGTTGGTGGTCTCGGAGGTGTTGACCACCGTCTTGCCGTCGGGGCTGACCCCCATCCCTTCCGGCTCCACCCCGACCGGGATCTCGGTGATGACCGAGCGCTTCTCGAGATCGAGCACAGTGACGAGATTGTCGTCCTCATTGGCGACGTAAAGCCTCTTGCCGTCCGGCGACAGCACGAACAACTCGGGGTCGGGTCCGGAGGGCAGAGTTCCGACGATCTCGTCGGTGGCGGTGTCGATGATCTCGATCGTGTCGTCGTCGGAGGCGCAGACATAGAGGAACTTGCCATCCTTCGAGATGGTGATGCCGCGCGGCCGCTGGCCGACCTTGATGGTCTTGATCACCTCCATGCTGTTGCTGTCGAGCACGCTGACCGAGTTCCCCTTCTCGTTCGAGACATAGACCTTGTAGGCCAGGGCCGGGGAGGCCGACATGACGGCAAGGAGGCCGAAGGCAATCAGGGCGGCGGCGTTTCGCATTGTCGGGGCGTTCCTCATTTCAGCTTGCAGCTCGTCTCCGGGCGGTCGATGCCGAGCGTGTCGAGCTCGGAGAATTCATGCAGGAAGCCCTCCTGCGGCGAGACCGACACCACCGTGCGACCATCGCCGAGCAGCACCGGCTGGCGCAGCTGCAGGTTCCAGTCGCGCAGGGTGACCTTCTGTCCCTTGAACGCGGCAATCGAGAATTCCGGCGCCTTTATATAGGCCTCGATGTCCTTGAGGGCCACCGACTGGGTGCGGGTGGCGGCCTCGCCGATCATCCGCACGGCCGTCCAGCCCTGCATGTCCTCGCTCAGCATGCGGCGACGTGCGGCCTTCTCGAAGCGGTTCTGGATCTGCGCCGCGCCCCAGCCCTCGAAGGAGGGATGCCAGCTCGACGGCATGAGACCGGCCGAGCCGGCGACCGGCCGCGGCAGCCAGGTGCGGTAGGGCAGATAGGTGCCGAACACCTCGCTGCGATCGGCGGCGACCAGCACGTCATAGTCGGGCGCATCCTGGGTGAAGACCGGCATCTGGCGCTGCACCTGCGCAGTGCCCGTATCGGTCTGGCGCGCCCCTCCCGTATCGGTAAATTCCTTCTCTGCCACGATCTTCGCGCCGAACCGCTCGGCCGAGCGGCGCAGCGCATCACCCCACAGCTTGTCGGCAGGATGGGAGCCCGTCACCAAAAACCAGTTCCGCCATTGCTTCCAGACGAGATACTGGCCGAGCCCGTCGGCGAGCATCGTGTAGGTCGGGGCGGTGTGGATCACATTGGCGCGGCAATCCTGCTCGCGCAGCGAATCCTCGAGCGCCCCGGCGTTGAACACCAGGATCTCCTTGCCGCGGGCCGCGTCGGCGAGCTTGAGCAGATCGCCGGCCGGCAGGTCGGCCACGATGAAATGGGTGCCGCTCGCCGCCAGCCGCTCGGCTACCGGAACCGGGTCCTCGCCGGGCTTCAGCGGAACGTCCTCGAGCAGGAAGCTCTGCTTGAGGAAGCGGCCGGTGGTGTTGTTGTCGTTGATGCCGACCTTCACCCCGGCAAGTCCGAGGTCGGCCGGCGGCTGGTCGAGCACCGACAGCGTGATGCGGCCTCTCTCCAGCGTGTGCACATAGGCGATCTGGACTTCCTTGACGTCGTCGGCAAAGGCCGGAGCCGGCCCTGCCGCCAAGCCGAGCAGAGCCAGCAAGCTCAAGACGATATTCAGCATCACTTCAGATCCTTCGCGCGAAATGGTCGCCCGTGGCGCCCGCCGAACTCCATGGGACTTGTTCCCGATCGTCGGGCTCCCTAGACTCTCCGGCAATGTCCTCCCCGCGACCTGGACCTGGTGAATGAAGGACCGTTTTCGACTGTTGCTCATTGCCGCGGCCCTTACCGCAAGTTGTACGACCCATGCCTTCGCGGCGACCAAGATTGCGGTGTTCGGCTTCGAGCTGGTCGACACCAGCCTCGATGGCGAGATGCGCGGTCGGAACCCCGAAGAGCAACGGCGGTTGGCCGCCTTGAAGCCGCGGGTCGACGCCTTCCTTGCCGGCAATGGCGATCTTCAGCCGGTCGACATCACTCCGGTCCGCAAGGCCGCCGAGGCCCAGAACCTGCAGGCCTGCGGCGGCTGCGACCGGCGGCTCGCCAAGGATGTCGGCGCCGCGCTGTCGCTGACCGGGACGGTCCAGAAGGTCTCCAACCTGATCCTCAACATGAACGTCTA
>JBEVJH010000105.1:0-12770 GCA_040510355.1 Aestuariivirgaceae bacterium | reverse complement strand
CCGAGCTGTCGCGCTTTCGCCAGCTCAGGGTGGTCGCCCGCAACTCGTCATTCCGTTATCGCGACCTCGATGTCGACATCCGCCGCGTCGGCCGCGAGCTCGGTGCGAATTACGTGGTCGAGGGCAGCGTCCGACGGCTCGGCACGCGGCTCAGGATCACCACCCAGCTGATCGACGCATCGAGCGGCAACCATCTTTGGGCGGAGCGTTTCGACCGCGACGAGTCGGAGATTTTCGCGGTGCAGGACCAGCTTGTCCGCACCATCGTGGCGACCCTGGTCGGGCGCCTTCATGCGGCCGCCTCCGAAGGCGCCAGGCGCAAGCCGCCGGCGAGCCTCGCCGCCTATGAATGCGTCCTCCGGGCCGACGCCCTGCCGCTGATCGGCGACCCCGCAATCGCGGCCGAGGCGCAAGCCCTCTACGAGCAGGCGATCAAGCTCGACCCGAGCTATGCCCGCGCCTATGCGTTGCTTGCCAATCTGCTGCGGCTCAAATGGGACTATGGCGCCGGCGGCGATCCGTCATTGCTGGCGCGCGCCCTCGAGCTCGCCAGGAAGGCGGTGGCGCTCGACGAGAATGACGGCATGTGTCACGGCATTCTCGGCTTCGTCCATCTCGCCCGCTACGACCACGATCTCGCCGAGCATCATTACCAGAAGGCGCGCTCGCTCAACCCGATCAGCGCCACCCTGTCGGCGACCACCGGCGTGCTCTTCACCTATCTCGGAAGGGCCGAGGAGGCGCTCGACCATTTCCGCGAGGCGAGGACCATCGACCCGTTCTACAATCCCTCCTGGTATTGGTCGGCGCTTGGCGCGGCGCATCTGGCGGCGCGCCAATATCCCGAGGCAATCGCCGCCATCAACCGCTCGAGCGCCCCGTCCTATTGGTCCGAGGCCAATCTCGCTGCCGCCTATGCCTATGCGGGGCAGGCGGAGCAGGCGCGCCACCACGCGGCGGAGGTCCAGCGCCTGCTCTCCGGCTACTCGGTGTCCCGCCATGCCGCGAGGGAACCCTTCCGGCGGCGCTCCGACCTCGACCACCTGCTGCACGGCCTGCGCCTTGCCGGCCTGCCGGATTGAAGCACCGCCAGCTCTCACCCCGATAGGAGCCCCATGTCACCCCACCCACTCGATCCCCTGAGCCCGGTCGAAATCGAGCGCGCTGCCGAGATCGTGCGCCGCCAGGGGCGCTTGAGCGATGCCGCCTGGTTCGAGACGATCGCGCTGCACGAGCCGGACCGCAATGCAGCCGAAGCCCCTGGCCGACGGGCCTTCGTCTGCTGCTACGACCCGGCGAGCGGCGAGACATGGGACGGCGTCACGGATCTCGAGGCCGGCGAACTCCTGTCCTGGCAGCATGTGAAGGGGGCCCAGGCGCGGATCGTCGCCGACGAGTTCGCGATGGGCGGCGAGATCGCCAAGGCCGACCCGGATTTCCAGGCAGCCTGTGCCAGGCGCGGCATCACCGACATGAGCGAGGTGCTGGTCGAGCCGTGGGCCGCCGGCCATTTCGGCATCGCCGAGGAGGAGGGCGAGCGCATCGCCTATGGCCATTGCTGGGTGCGCAACCGGGCAGGCGACAATCCCTATGCCCGGCCGATCGCCAACCTCCATCCGGTGATCGACCTGCGCCGCCGCCGGCTCCTCAGGATCGACGATCTCGGCGCCATCCCCCTGCCGCCGGAAAGCACCGACATCATCCATCCCGAGCCGCGGCGGGATCTGAAGCCGCTGGCGATCAGCCAGCCGGAGGGCGGCAGCTTCACGGTCGAGGGCAATCTGATCCGCTGGCAGAAATGGCAGCTCCGCCTCGGCTTCAATGTCCGTGAAGGGCTCACCCTCCACACCATCGGCTATGAGGATGGCGGGCGGCTGCGGCCGATCATGCACCGTGCCTCGCTCGCCGAGATGGTCGTGCCCTATGGCGACCCGACCGGCCGCAACTACCGCCGCAACGCCTTCGATACCGGCGAGTATGGCGTCGGCCAGTTCCTCGATCCCCTGAAGCTCGGCTGCGATTGCCTCGGCCACATCCGCTATGTCGACGTGTGGAGTCACGACTGGTTCGGGCGGCCGCATCTCATCACCAACGCGGTGTGCATCCACGAAGAGGATTTCGGCATCCTGTGGAAGTTCAGCGACCTCGCCCGCCGCCAGACGACGGTGCGCCGGTCGCGCCGCCTGGTGGTTTCGACAACCGCCACCATCGGCAACTATGTCTATGGCTTCTTCTGGTATTTCTATCAGGACGGCACCATCGGGGTCGAGATGAAGGCGACCGGCGTTCCGCTGGTGTCGGGGCGGCGGGCCGGCGAGAAATCCTCGCATGGCGCCCTGGTGGCGCCCGGCATCGATGCCCATGTGCATCAGCACGTCTTCTGCTTCCGCTTCGAGATGGCGCTGGACGGCGAGCGCAACTCCGTGTCGGAGGTGAATTTTTCAGGCGCGCCGACCGGCGAGAGCAACCCCTACGGCAATGCCGTGCGGATCGACGAGACGCCGCTTGCCTCCGAATCGCAGGCCCAGCGCCTGATCGATCTTGCCGCGTCGCGCTACTGGCGGGTCACCAACCCCGCGGTGCGCAATGGGCTCGGCGAACCGGTCGGCTATCGGCTGGTCCCGGGCGCCAATGCGCTGCCGTTCCTCGACCCGGACTCGCCGGTCGGCCGCCGTGCCGGGTTCATGTACCGGCATTTCTGGGCCACGCCCTATGATCCCGACGAGCTCTACCCGGCGGGCCGCTATCCCAACCAGCACCGCGGCGGCGACGGCCTGCCGCGGTGGACCGCCGCCGACCGCTCGCTGGAGAATCAGCGTATCGTCGTCTGGTATACAATGAACTACCACCATCTGCCGCGCCCCGAGGACTGGCCGGTGCAGCCCTGCGTCTATGCGGGCTTCCACTGGATGCCGTCCGGCTTTTTCGACAGCAATCCCGCGCTCGACGTGCCGCCGCCCTGATTGCCCAGAAAGTCCACAGCAGAAATCCCGGATCCGTGGCAAACACCACACCGCCTCGCGCGCCCTCGTGAAATAGAATAGCCGGAACTTGGCGATTCGGTTGGAGGCGAGGGATTCATGGCTGGCCCGTTCATGCTGGTGGTCTTCATCTTCTTTGGGGTCGACGCCAATCCGCAATTCACCCAGCGCACCGAATATTTCCATTCGCGCGACGCCTGCAAGCTCGCCGGCATGTTCGCGACCGGCGAGATGAAATATCGTCTGCTCGGCAAGGAGACCAAGCCCTTCGAGGTGTGGTTCCACTGCACCGAAAACGGCGCCGAGCTGGTGCCGGTGAGCTGAAGAGGGGCAGTAGGTATTAGGCATTAGGCAGGCGACGGAGCACTTTCTGCCTACTGTCTACTGCCTCCCGCCTCACTCCGCCGTCCATCCCCCATCGATCGGCAGGGCTGCACCGGTGATCGACGCTGCGCCCTCGCCGCAGAGGAAGATGGCGAGCGCGCCGATCTCGTCGGTGGTGACGAATTTGCGTGTCGGCTGGGCGGCGAGGATCACCGTCTTCACCACCTCTTCCTCGCTGATGCCGCGCGCCTTGGCGGTTTCGGGGATCTGCTTCTCGACCAGCGGCGTCAGCACGTAGCCCGGACAGATGGCGTTGCAGGTTACGCCATGCTCAGCCGTTTCCAGCGCCACGGTCCGGGTCAGCCCCAGGAGCCCGTGCTTCGCCGCCACATAGGCCGATTTGAAGGGCGACGCCACCAGTGCGTGCGCCGAGGCGATGTTGACGATCCGGCCGAAGTTTCGCCGCTTCATTCCCGGCAGGGCGCCGCGGATGGTGTGGAATGCCGAGGTGAGATTGATGGCAAGGATCTGGTCCCATTTGTCGGGGGGAAATGTCTCGATCGGCTCGACATGCTGAATGCCGGCATTGTTGACCAGGATGTCGATCTTGCCGAAAGCCTCCTCGGCCATGCGGACCATGTCGGCGATTTCCGCCGGTTTCGTCATGTCGGCCGGCGAATAGAGGGCGGTGACGCCGAATTTGCCGGCGATGCCGCTGCGCAGCGTTTCGATCTCGCCGGCCTTGCCGAAGCCGTTGAGCATGACGCTGGCGCCTTCGCCCGCCAGCGCCTCGGCGATGCCCAAGCCGATCCCCGAGGTCGAGCCGGTGACGATTGCCGAACGACCGGCAAGCCGGCCGACCGATGCGGGATTCTTCTCAGTCTTGGCGTTCACTGGGGGTCTCCTGGAGCGGTTGTGGCCTTGAGCAATTTTTGTGATCGCCGTTCCTCGCTGCAACCAGCGAGGACCCATCCCTAACGTCGCAGGAGGATCACAATGCGTTGTACGGCGTTAAGTCTCGGCTGGGGACGGTTTATCATGTAAAAAGCGAGAAAACATGAAGATTGCACTGGTCGCGCCGCTCATCGAGAGCGTCCCGCCGAAGCTTTATGGCGGAACGGAACGGGTCGTGTCGTTTCTGGCCGAGGAACTGGTCGCTGCCGGCCACCAGGTCACTCTGTTCGCCTCCGGCGACTCGGTGACGAGCGCCGAGCTCGTCCCATGCTCGTCCTGCGCGATCCGCCTGGCGCCGGAACGCTATGACCCGGTGTTTCAATATATGTGCCTGCTCGATGAGCTGCATCGCCAGTCGGATCGCTTCGATATCATCCATTTTCACATCGACGTTCTGCACTTCCCGCTGTTCCGGCCGATCGCCCACCGCACGCTGACGACATTGCACGGCCGCCAGGATCTCATCACCTTGACGCCCGTCTACAAGCGCTTCCCGCAATTTCCGCTGGTGTCCATCTCCAACGACCAGCGCCGACCCATCCCCCATGCGAACATCATCGCCACGGTCTATCACGGGCTGCCGCTCGGTCTGTTCGATCCGGTGCTCGAGCGGCGCGGCGGCTATCTCGCATTTCTCGGCCGCATCTCGCCCGAGAAGGGACTCGACCGTGCAATCGAGATCGCCCGGCGTGCCGGACTCCCGCTCAGGATCGCGGCCAAGATCGATCCCGTCGATACCGCCTATTTCGCCGGCGCCATCGCGCCCTTGCTGCGGGTGCCGGAAATCGACTTCATCGGCGAGATTGGCGAGGACGAGAAGCAGGAATTCCTCGGCAATGCCGCCGCGGTTCTTTTTCCCATCGATTGGCCGGAGCCCTTTGGCCTCGTTCTGATCGAGGCCATGGCATGCGGGACGCCGGTGCTCGCCTTTCGCCGCGGCTCGGTTCCCGAGGTGGTCGACGATCTGACGGGCGCGATCGTCGAGTCGGTCGATGAGGCGGTCGCCATTTTGCCGCAGGTGCTGAAGCTCGACCGGGCCATGGTTCGGACGCGATTCGAGCAGAGGTTCTCCGCCGCGCGAATGGCCGCCGACTATGTGCAGCTCTACGCCCAGGCGATGGACTCCCCCAGGCCGACATTCGAGATCGTATCCAAGAGCTAGAGCATGACAGCATGATGCCCGCCGACAACGGCCAGAAGGAGAGCCCGTTCTACATCGTCGACAGCGGGCCTGCCTCGCGGCCGCGCCGCACGCTGAAGCAGGGCGACACCTTCATCATTCTCGACAGCTATGGCGAGATGGGCGTGGCGCCCGGCGGTCCGGACGGGCTGTTCCATGCCGACACCCGTTATCTGTCGCGCCTGGCATTGACCCTCGATGGCCGCCAGCTTCTGCTGCTCGGCTCGACCATCCTGCACGACAATGCCGGTGCGGTGACCGACCTGACCAATCCCGACATCGTGGTGGACGGCCGGATCACCATGCCGAAGGACACGATTCACCTGTCGCGTTTCCTCTTCCTGTGGGACGAGATGGTCCATGAGCGTTTCGCCATCCACAATCATGGCACCGACACGGCCCGCTTCGTTCTTGCCCTCGGCTTCCGTTCCGATTTCGCCGACATATTCGAGGTCCGCGGGCTGAAACGCCCGGCGCGCGGGCGCATTCTCGAGCCCGAGATTTCCTCGACGGGCATCGGGCTCGCCTATGACGGGCTCGACGGCCTGCGGCGAACCACCGAGATCGCGGTCAGCCCCGAGCCGTTCACGCTCGAGCGCGCCCAGATCTGCTATGCCGTCGAGCTTCCGCCCGGCGGCCGCTGGACAGCGTTCGTCACCATCGGCTGCGACAAGACGCGGGCGCCTTCAGCGAAGGCCTTCCTCGGCAGCCTCCGCCTGGCGCGGCGCTCGCACAGCCGGCTGCGCCGCAGCAGCGCGCGACTCGCGACATCGAGCCCGATCATGGGCCAGGTCATCGATCGCTCGGTGGCGGACCTCGCAATGCTGCTCACCGAAACGCCGGAGGGTCTCTTCCCCTATGCCGGCATCCCGTGGTTCTCCACATCGTTCGGGCGCGACTCCATCATCATCGCGATCGAGCTGCTGTGGATGGACCCTGGAATCGCCCGCGCCGTGCTGACCAGGCTCGCGGCCTACCAGGCGCGCGACAATGACAGCGCCTCTGACGCCGAGCCCGGCAAGATCCTGCACGAGATGCGCCGCGGCGAGATGGCGCGCCTCGGCGAGGTTCCCTTCGGCCGCTATTACGGCAGCGTTGATTCGACGCCGCTCTTCGTGCTGCTCGCGGGCCGCTACTTCCAGCGCACCGGCGACATCGAGACGTTAAGGCGGCTGTGGCCGCATATCCTGGCGGCGCTCGGCTGGATCGACCGTTCCGGCGATCGCGACGGCGACGGCTTCGTCGAATATCACCGGGCCACCGACAAGGGCCTCATCAATCAGGGCTGGAAGGACTCCTATGACGCGATCTTCCACGCCGACGGCACGCTGGCCGAGGGGCCGATCGCGCTGGTCGAGGTCCAGGCCTATGTCTATGCCGCCAAGCGCTCGATCGCCCGCGCCGCCGAGATGCTTGGCGAGCATGCGCATGCCGCGAGCCTGCGGCGCGAGGCGCAAGCCCTTGCCGAGCGGTTCGACGAGGCCTTCTGGTGCGAGGCGATCGGCTGCTATGCGATCGCGCTCGACGGCGAGAAGCGTCAATGCCGGGTGGTCAGCTCCAATGCCGGCCATGCGCTGTTCGGCGGCATCGCCCGCGCCGATCGCGCTGCCCTGACCGCCGACCGGCTGATGCAGCCCGACAGCTTCTCCGGCTGGGGGATCCGCACCGTCGCAAGCGGTGCCGCCCGCTACAATCCGATGTCCTATCACAACGGCTCGGTCTGGCCGCATGACAACGCGCTCATCACCCTGGGGTTCGCCCAGTACCGGTTTCATGCCCATGTCCAGCGGGTGGTCGAGGCGGTGCTCGCCGCCGCCATGGAGATGGAGCTTTACCGGCTCCCCGAGCTCTATTGCGGCTTTCGGCGGTCGCGCGGCCGGGGCCCGACGCTCTATCCCGTCGCCTGCGCGCCGCAGGGCTGGGCCGCGGCGGCGCCGCTCGCCTTTCTGCATGCCTGCCTGGGGCTGAGGTTCCTGCCGGAGCTGGAGGAGATCCAGCTGCATTCGCCGATCCTGCCGAAGCGGATCGAGCGGCTGGAGATTCACGGATTGCGCATGGGGCAGGGCGCCATCGACCTCTTGATCCATGGCAGTGGCGCGGACCTTGCAATGGCCGTCCCGGCGCGCCAAGGTCAGATCAGGGCAATGATGATCCAGGAACCATGACCGAGATCGCCGAAGCCGAAACGAGATGGCCGGAGCTCCCGCTTGCCGACTGGCAGGAGACCTGCACCACGCTCCAGCTCTGGTCCCAGGTGGTCGGCAAGATCCGCCTGGCGCTCACCCCATGGCTCAATCACTCGTGGCATGTCGCGCTCTATGTCACCACGCGCGGCCTCACCACCTCGCCGATCCCGCATGGCGCGCGGAGCTTCTCGATCGACCTCGACTTCATCGATCACCGGCTGATCATTGCGGTCGATGACGGACGACTGCGACAGCTCGACCTCAAGCCGCGTTCGGTCGCGGATTTCCATGCGTCGGTGATGGCGATGCTCGACGATCTCGCCTTGCCGGTCCGCATCAACCAGATGCCGAACGAGATCGCCGGCGCCGTGCCCTTCAGCGAGGACGAGGAGCACGCCTCCTACGACGCCGACCACGCTCATCGCTTCTGGCGCGTCCTGCTGGCCACCGACCGCGTGATGAAGCAGTTCCGCACCGGCTTCATCGGCAAGGCGAGCCCGGTGCATTTCTTCTGGGGAAGCTTCGACCTGGCGGTCACCCGCTTCTCGGGCCGGACCGCGCCGCTCCATCCGGGCGGGGTGCCCAACCTGCCGGACGAGGTCGCCCGCGAAGCCTATTCGCATGAGGTGAGCAGCGCCGGCTTCTGGCCGGGCGGCGGCGCCGTCCCCGATGCCACCTTCTACTCCTACGCCTATCCCGAGCCGCCGGGCTTCAGAACCGCGTCTGTGCAGCCTCGCGAGGCGCAGTTCAGCGAGGCGCTTGGCGAGTTTCTCCTGCCTTACGATGCGGTGCGCCAGTCGACCGATCCCGACGCGACGCTGCTCGCCTTCCTGCAGAGCACCTATGATGCAGCGGCGATTGCCGGCAAATGGGATCGCCAGGCGCTCGAATGCGCCATCGGCCGCCCCGACGTGCCGCGCGCGCTGGCGGCCAGGCGGTGATCGCCACCATGCACGGGATCGATCACCTGGTTCTGGTGGGGCATGATCTCGAAGCGATGATCGCCGCCTATCGTGGGTTCGGCTTCACCGTCACCCCGCGCGGGCAACATCCTATGGGCACCGGCAACGCCCTGGTGCAGCTCCATGGCAGCTATCTCGAGCTCCTGGCCGTCACCGTGCCGCAGGATGTTCCCGACCACGCACCGGGCCGCTTCTCCTTTGCGGCCTTCAACCGCGACTATCTGCAGCGCCATCCCGGCTTCTCGATGACTGTGCTGCGCACGTTCGACGCGCCGGCCGAGAGTGCGCGCTGGCGGGCCGCCGGCCTGGCGACCTACGAGCCGTTCCAGTTCTCCCGCATGGCGCGCTGGCCCGACGGCAGCGAGCGGCGGATCGGCTTCTCGCTCGCCTTCGTCAGCAACCCTGCCGCACCCTGGCTCGGCCTCTTCGCCTGCCACCATCATGCACCCGAATATTTCGCTCAAGGCCCCTATCAGCAGCATGACAATGGCGCGCTCGCCTTGCGCGATGTGTGGATCACCGGCGAGGGGGCGCTCGATCTCGTCGATTACCTGCGGCAGGTGACGGGCTCCGACCGGGTGAGCGAGACGGCAGAGTCGATTGCCATTCGGACCGGCGACCAGTCGATCATCCTCGCACGTCCTGCCGCCTTCGAGGCGGGTTTCGGCATCGCCCCGCCGCATCCCGGGGACGGCCCAGCCTTTGCGGGCTTCACCCTTGTCACGACCGGCGGTGAACGGCGCATCATCCGGCCCGAAGATGCTTTCGGGGTGGCGATCGCCTTGGCACCGGGGAGCTGAATGTCGGATCTCGCATCTAGCCTTCCGATCGACCTCGCGCTCGAGCCGATGGAGGCGAAGAGTGTCGCCGACCTGCCCGACGGACCCGGCTGGCAGTACGAACCGAAATGGGATGGCTTTCGCTGCCTCGTCTTCAAGGCGGGCGAGGACGTCGAGCTCAAGGGCCGTTCGGGCAAGTCGCTGGCCCGCTTCTTCCCCGACATGGCGGCGGCGGTGCGCGCGCTCCCCATCGATCGCATGGTGGTGGATGGCGAGCTCGTCATCCAGCTCGGCGACGCGCTGTCCTTCGATGCCCTGCAGATGCGCCTTCATCCGGCGGCCAGCCGTGTGAAGAAGCTCGCCGCCGAGCATCCGGCGCGCTTCATCCTGTTCGATTGCCTGATGAGCGGGCAGGGTGACAGCCTGCTCGCCAAGCCGCTCGTCGAGCGTCGCCGCGCCCTCGAGCAGCTCGACATCGCATCCGGCGCGGCCCAATTCAGCCTGTCGCCGGTCACCACCGATGTGGGAAAGGCGAAGGAATGGCTGGGCGCCGCCGGCGGCGACCTCGACGGGGTGATCGCCAAGCGCATCGACTCGACCTATCGCCCCGGCGAGCGCGCCATGCTCAAGGTCAAGAACATCCGCACGGCGGACTGCGTCGTCGGCGGCTTCCGCTACGAGCGGGCCAGCCGCCAGGTCGGCTCGCTGTTGCTCGGCATCTATGACGACGCCGGCCTGCTGCATCATGTCGGCTTCACCTCGGCGATTTCGCGTGGCGAGCGCGCCGAGCTGACCCGCATGCTCGAGGCCCTCGTCGAGCCGCCGGGCTTCACCGGCGACGCGCCGGGCGGCCCGAGCCGCTGGAGCACCGAGCGCTCGGCCGACTGGCAGCCGCTCAGGCCCGAGCTCGTGGTCGAGGTCCGTTATGATCATGTGACCGGCAACCGCTTCCGCCATGGCACGACGCTCGTGCGCTGGCGCAAGGACAAGGCGCCGGCTCAATGCACTTTCGAGCAATTGGAGAAGGGGAGCGCTTTGCCATGGCAACCACCAGACTGATCTCCTATGAGGAGGCATCGCCCGAGGCCCGGCAGGTGTTCGACGACATCCGGCGCACCCGCAAGACCGACTTCATCAACAATATGTGGCTGGCGCTCGCCAACGACCCGGAGCTGCTGCGGCGGACCTGGGCGGAGGTCAAGGCGGTCATGGGGCAGGAGAGCGCTATCGATCCCCTGACCAAGGAGATGATCTATATTGCGGTGTC
This sequence comes from Aestuariivirgaceae bacterium, assembly GCA_040510355.1. Taxonomy (GTDB): domain Bacteria; phylum Pseudomonadota; class Alphaproteobacteria; order Rhizobiales; family Aestuariivirgaceae; genus DATAFF01. The sequence continues at coordinate 2,137 of JBEVJH010000105.1, read as the reverse complement.
GGCGACCAATGGCTGCGGCTATTGCGTTCACTCGCACACCGCCGCCGCCCGCGCCAAGGGCATGACGGAGGAGCAGCATGGCGAGCTCCTCGCAATCATCGCGCTCGCCGCCAAGACCAACCAGCTCGCCAACGCGCTCGCCGTGCCGGTCGATGCGGCGTTCGAGAGGCAGTAGGCAGTAGGGAAGGGCGTCGCTCACGGCCTAATGCCTAACGCCTACTGCCTCTTCTTCTGCCTACTGACGCTTCTTCGCCACGTCCGCCGGCGGCCGGGGCGCGGGCTTTGCCTGCTCGTGCCTGGAAAGCCATACCAGATAGGCAAGAGGCACGACATAGAGGGTCATCATCACCGCCAAAGCGATGTGCATCTTGGTGGTTATGTCCAACGAGGCGGTCCTTTTCGATTGGGCGAGCCAGCAGATAGGCAGTAAGGCACTGCCTACTGCCTATCTGCCTACCGGCTCTACCGCGTGATGTCCACGTCCTTGGTGTCCCTCAGGAACAAGGCGCCGATCACCACCGTCATGATGGCGACCACGATCGGGTACCACAGGCCGTTATAGATATTGCCCGTGGCCGCAACGATCGCCGTGGCCAGCAGCGGCAGCATGCCACCGAACCAGCCATTGCCGATATGGTAGGGCAGCGACATCGACGTGTAACGGATGCGCGTCGGGAAGAGCTCGACCAGGAAGGCGGCGATCGGCCCGTAGACCATGGTGACGTAGATCATCATGATCACCAGGATGATCTCGGCCAGGACCCAGTTGATGCGCGCCGGATCGGCGGCCTTCGGGTAGCCGGCGGCCGTCAGTGCATCGGTCCATTTCGCCGTGTCCCAGCCATCGATCTGGGTCTGGCCGATCGACACCGAGGGCGCCGAGCCGGCCGGTGCTGCTTCCGTCGTGAAGGAGAGCCCCTGCTTGGTCAGGAAGTCCTTGGACTTGTCGCAATCGGTGAACTTGGACCACGGCCCGACGAAGATGTGGAAGTTGCAGGTCGCCGGATCGACCCGCAGCACCACCGGATTGGCCGCCTGGAACTCGGCCAATGCCGGGTTCACCGCGTTGGTCAATCCATGGAACAGCGGGAAGTAGGTCAGCGCCGCAATCAGGCAGCCGGCCAGAATGATCTTGAGGCGACCGATCCGGTCCGACAGCCAGCCGAAGAAGATGAAGAAAGGCGTGCCGATCAGCAGCGCGATCGCGATCATCGTATAGGCGGTGATATAGTCGACCTTCAGCGTGATCGTCAGGAAGAACAGTGCATAGAACTGCCCCGTGTACCACACCACGCCCTGGCCCGCGGTCGCCCCGAGAAGCGCAAGCAGCACATAGCGATTGTTGGGATAGCGCAGGAAGCTGTCGGTCAAAGGCGACTTCGAGCCGCGCCCCTCCTCCTTCATCTGGCGGAACACCGGCGACTCGCTGAGCTTGAGCCGGATGTAGACCGAGAAGACGAGGAGGATCAGCGAGACCAGGAACGGCAGCCGCCAGCCCCATTCCTTGAACACCGCCGGGTCCATATACACCCGGCAGAGCCCGATCACGAGCAGCGACAGGAAGAAGCCAAGCGTCGCGGTGGTCTGGATCCAGCTCGTGGCATAGCCACGGCCGTCGGCTGCCGCATGCTCGGCCACATAGGTCGCCGCACCGCCATATTCGCCGCCGAGCGCCAGGCCCTGCAGCAGCCGCAGCGAAACCAGGAGGACCGGCGCGAGCCAGCCGATCTGCGCATAGGTCGGCAGGAGCCCGACCGCGAAGGTCGCGAAGCCCATCACCATGATGGTCACCAGGAAGGTGTATTTGCGACCGACCAGATCGCCGACGCGGCCGAACACCAGCGCACCGAACGGGCGGACCAGGAAGCCCGCCGCATAGGTGGCGAAGGCCGACAGAAGGGCCGCCGTGTCATTTCCCGAGGGGAAGAACAGCGCGGCAAAAAACGGCGCCAAAGTTGCGTAGAGGTAGAAGTCGTACCACTCGAAAACCGTGCCGAGCGAGGAGGCGAACACCACCTTGCGCTGCTCTTGCGGGGTAACGACGACACCTCGTCCGACCGTCTCCACACGATCCGCTGCGACGTCTGACATGCTCAAGCTCTCCTGGGCTTATCATTTCTTGTCCTCGGGCCATTCA
>JBEVJH010000104.1:0-5887 GCA_040510355.1 Aestuariivirgaceae bacterium | reverse complement strand
GTCGCCGTCGGGTCCGCGCATCGAATCGCCATCGACCGCGCGGAATTGCCCGGAAATGTCGGGTGGCCGGCCAGCGATCGCCAACCAAAGGGCAAGGCCGAGGATGAAGAGAGCGGCGACATGGTAAAAGAGGCGTCGCAAGGTCGCGTGGTCAGGGTTTGTTCCAGCTGGCTGCCGCAGCGTCATCTTCGTCCCGCGCGGCAACCCAATGCGACCCCGAGGCACCTTCCTCGCGTTTCCAGAAGGGAGCCCTGGTCTTGAGCCAGTCGATGAGGAAGGCGCAGGACTCAAGCGCCGCCTGCCGATGGGCCGCGGCCGTCATCACCAGGACGATGTCATCGCCCGGGGCGAGGCGGCCGTAACGGTGGATGACGAGGCTCGCCTGGAGGGGCCAGCGGGCGCGGGCCTCCGCCTCGATGGCGCCCAGCGCCCGTTCCGTCATCTCGGGATAGTGCTCGAGGGTCATTGCGCTGATCGCGGTGTCTCCCGACTGCTCCCGAACCGTTCCGACAAAGACCGCGATGGCGCCGATTCCGGCATGATCTTGCTTCAGCGCGGCATATTCCTGGCCGAGGTCGAACGGCTCCTGCTGAAGACGGATCATGAGGGCTTCAATACACGAGTTCGCGCCGGGGTAGGAGAGCCTGATGGTGTTAGCGTCGTCTGGCGCGAGCGGCCTCGGCATCTGGTGCGGCCTCGTCCAAGAAGCCCTTGAGAAGGGAGTCGCCATCGCCCAGGGGATCCTCGGCGAGCGACCCCACGCCTTCCCTCGAGCGGTCGGGGAGGGTCGCCTTGACCCGTTCGCGCCGCGCCGAATCGAAGATGCTGCCGTCATTCTCGAGCGGCGGGGAGGGTGCTCGAAGCTTGTTCAACGTGTCATATCCGGCCTGAGGATTCTCCAAGATTCCCGCAATGTCGGGGTAGATCTTCGGGCTGGCCCAGGGACCTTTCACGACCAACGGGACCGCCAGCACCGCGGTCTCGGCCAAACCGCCGCTCCCCCCGGTACCGTTTGCGAGCTTGGGCACCAGCTTGAAGTCGAGGGCCTTGCGCAGCAAATCGGCCTGGCCCGCGCCGGTGATCGAAATCTCGGGTGCGACCAGCTGCAGATCGCGGCTCGCGGCAATGCCGTCCTGGAGCGCGAAGGTTGCCGACAGGTCCCGGAAGACGGTGCGGGAATCGGCGGCCGGTTGCCAGCCGGCGAGGATCTGCTTCTTGACGTCCCGCAACATCCTGACGAGGTTCATCTCGCCCAGCGCGCCATTGACGATGCGGATTTCGGCCGTGCCCCGCAGGGTCGAGATTATTTCACGTTGGGTGTGGCCGGCGCCGGCGAGGGACATTGACATCGTCGTCGCACCGGTGAGCGCGTCAAGCCCTATCCAGTTGTCGAATAGCGGAGCGCCATCGATGTTCTCGGCGCGCAGGGCGGCCTGCACGGCAGGGACCTGGCGCGAGCCGTTGAGCACCAGCCGACCGGAGGCCTTGCCGCCATAAAGCGCTGCATCCTTGATCGCGAGGTCGAGGACGCCGCCGCCAAGATTGGCCACCATGGTGGTTTTGCCGGTCCGCAGGCTGCCGATGCGGAGCTCGGAGGCCGCCAAAGACAGATTGGCATCGAGCATGCGGAGCGGCGCGAAATCGAGCGCCCGGTCGCTCCAGTCGTCGTCATCGTCCGACTGGGAAGCCTCCTTGAGGGTCGCAATGCCGGCATAGACGTTGAGGTCGATGCGATCGAGGCCGAGAGCGGCAGTGACCTTTGGCCGGTCGCCGGCAAGATCGACCTTGATACTGCCCTGGCCGTTCATGCCATCGAGGTTGATGATCGTCTTGGACAGGGTAAGCACGCTGTTGGTCAGATCGAACGGTCCGGTGGCCGTGAAGGGGCCAAGCCCGCGGCCGGCGCCCAGCCGGTATCCCGACCAACCGGACAGCTCGCGCAAGGATGGGGTGGTCAGCTCGGCGGTGCCGGCGAGGCTCGCTTCCCGGTTCAGCACGGCGCGGCCGCTGAAGGCGAACTTCAACAATGGCGAATCAAGGGTGACGTCGATCGGCGACCCCTGGCCTGGAATGCGCGCCGGGTCCTTGACGAAGAGGGTGAGCGCCACCCGTTGGCGGTTCCACAGCACATAGCCGCGAGCCGCGAAGGGTGTCTCGGCGGTGGCGAAATTGACCAGGAGATCGGCACCGGTCAGCGAAAAGGCTCCGCCGGTGCGCTCATTGACGAAGCGCACCACGCCGTTCTCGATGCGGATCGGGGCGGCGGCGATGCTGGCGAGGAGCGGCTGATAGGCGGCGCTAGCGGGCTCGGCGGCGCCACCGGACGTCCAATTCGCCCGACCCTCGCCGTCGCTGACCAGGGTCAGCCGGGGATTGATCAGGGTGAGCTGCCTGACCGCGAGGCGCCGCTCCAGCAACGAGCGGGCATCGATCTTGATGCGCAGCCGCGCGATGGCGGCGACCTGGCCATGATAGAGGCCGGGTGGGTTGGAAAGGACGACATCGTCGGCCTCGATGGCGAGCTCGGGCCAAAGCACGATTCGCGGCGCTCGGGAAACCGTCAGGGTACGTCCTGTCGTCGCCTTGACGGCCTGCTGCAGCTGCTGAACGGCAAAGTCGACCGGAAGAACCAGCGGCAGCGCACCGACCACAGCCACCGCCATGATGACCAAGGCGAGGACTGAAATCAGGACCAAAATGGTGCGACGCACCGGCATCAAGCCTCCTTCGGCTCCAACCGCAGGCGACTGGTGCCGGCACACGGTGGCAGGACTGCGGCGAGGTCAGGCGTTTCACGAGGCCGAATATGCATCGTCGTTGAACTGTGCCTTGGAGGAAACTGTTTGGCTGCGGCCCCTTGGGCCATGCGCGGCGTGCGGCTAAGGTGACGTATCTCTATCGGCCAGCGGACCTGCCAACATGCCGGAAAAGCCTTTGTGGACGCCGTCTGCGAAGCGAATGCAGGACAGCAATCTGTCGCGTTTCAAAACGGCATTGGAAAAAAAGCTGAAGATCTCTTTGGCCGGCTTCGAAGCCCTCCATGCTTGGTCGATTGCGGATTCTCAGGCTTTCTGGAGAGAGCTGTGGGAGTTTTGCAACATCAGGGCAGAGTATCGTGGCGATAGACTGCTCCTCGACAATGATAAGCTTCCTGATGTCCGTTTCTTCCCAGACGCCCGCCTGAATTATGCGCAGAACCTGCTTATTAAGGCTGATGATACACCAGCATTGATCTTTCGAAGCGAGCACAAAGTCCGCCGGGCCATCAGTTGGAAAGAATTGCAAGCCAGTGTGGCAGGAATGCATCATGCACTGGCGGGTCTCGGGATCAGCGCGGGCGATCGCGTGGCGGCCATCGCGCCGAACATGCCCGAGACCACGGCGATGCTGCTGGCCTCCGCCTCGCTGGGGGCGGTGTGGTCCTCATGCTCGCCGGATTTCGGTGACCGCGGGATTCTGGACCGCTTCGGACAGATCAATCCGCGGGTGCTGGTGACGTGCGACGGCTATTCCTACAACGGCCGTATTTTCGACATCGGCGAAAAGGTCGCGACCGTCAGAAGCAAGCTTCCAAGCGTCGAGCGGGTGGTGATCATCGACAACGTCGGGATCGCGACGCGGATGGCAGCCAGGATTCCCGGCGCCGTAACACTCGACGACTTCACCAGGGGCATGCCGCAACGCGGTATCAACTTCGCTCAGCTCCCGTTCGACCACCCACTCTACATCCTCTATTCGTCAGGCACGACCGGCGTTCCCAAGTGCATCGTGCACCGGGCGGGGGGCGTCCTTCTCAAACATTCGTCGGAGCTCGTGCTGCATAGCGATCTGAAGCCCGACGACCGGCTGTTCTATTTCACCACCTGCGGCTGGATGATGTGGAACTGGCTGATGAGCGGTCTCGCGACCGGCGCGGCGCTGGTGCTGTTCGACGGCTCACCCTTCTGGCCGAACGAGCGGGCGCTGTTCGATATCGCCGACGAGGAGGGAATCACCATATTCGGAACATCGGCCAAATTCATCGATGCCGTGCGCAAGACCGGCTGGCGGCCGCGCGATACGCATCGGCTGACCAGCATCCGCACGATGCTGTCGACGGGATCGCCGCTGGCCAGCGAAAGCTTCGAATTCGTCTATGACGCCATGAAGCCGGACCTCCATCTCGCGTCGATCTCGGGCGGCACCGATATTTGCGGTTGCTTCGTCGCGGGCAATCCGCTGTCGCCGGTGTGGGCCGGCGAGATCCAGGGACCGACGCTCGGGCTGGCCGTCGACGTCTTCGGCGAGGACGGCCGGCCGCTGGACACCGGCAAGGGGGAGCTGGTGTGCCGGAATGCCTTTCCGTCGATGCCGGTCGGCTTCTGGAACGATCCTGACGGGCAGAAATATCACGCCGCCTATTTCGACCGGTTCCCCAATGTGTGGTGTCATGGCGATTTCGCGGAATGGACGGCGCATGGCGGCATGATCATCCATGGCCGCTCAGATGCCACGCTCAATCCGGGCGGGGTGCGGATCGGCACCGCCGAGATCTATGCCCAGGTCGAGCAGGTGCCGGAGGTCGTCGAGGGGCTGGCAATCGGCCAGGTCTTCGACAACGACGTGCGGATCGTGCTGTTCGTCAGGCTCAAGGAGGGGGTGGCGCTCGACGAGGCGCTGGCGGCCCGCATCCGTGCCCAGATCAGGAGCGGAGCATCACCGCGCCATGTGCCGGCCAAGATCGTCCAGGTCGCCGATATCCCGCGAACCAAATCGGGCAAGATCACCGAGCTGGCGGTGCGCGACATCGTGCATGGGCGCGAAGTGAAGAACCGGGAAGCGCTGGCCAATCCGGAGGCGCTCGAGCTCTATCGCGATCTGCCCGAGCTCAGGAGCTGATCTAGCCGGCGAGCACCCGGTTCACCGGGAAGACGATCTCGACGGAAGTGCCCTTTTCGGGCTTGCTGGTGATCTCGAAGCGCGCCCGGTTGGCCTCGGCAAGAGCCTTGGTCAGCGGCAGGCCGAGCCCGGTGCCGCCGATCTCGGGATGCTCGTCGTCATGGGCCCGCCCGAACGGCGTGAGCGCGATCGCCAGCGCTTCGGGAGCGATTCCGACGCCGGTGTCCTTGACCCTGAGGACGAACTCGCCCGACGGGCGGGTTTGTCCGGAGACGATGACCTGGCCGCCGGCGGCAGTGAACTTGATGGCGTTGGAGATGAGGTTGAGCAAGATCTGCTTCATCGATCTGAGATCGGCGACGACATTTGGCAGGCCGGCGGCAAAGTTGCGCCGCAATATGACCCGGCGGCCGCGCGCCTCCTCCTCCATCAGCTTCAGGCAGTGCTCGGCAAGCTCGGCGAGGTTGACCGAGGTGAAATTGAGCTCGAGCTTGCCGGCCTCGACCTTGGAGAGGTCGAGGAGATCGTTGATCAGCGACAGCAGATGCTCGCCGGACGTATGAATGTCGTTGGCATAGGCGAGGTATTTCGTATTGCGCATCTCCCCGAAACGCTCCGAGCGCATGACCTCGGAAAAGCCCAATATGGCGTTGAGAGGGGTGCGAAGCTCGTGGCTGATGCGGGCCAAGAAGTCGGATTTCTGAGCGCTCGCCTTCTCGGCCTCGTCCTTGGCGCGCCGGAGCTCCGCTTCGGTCTTCTTCCACTGCGTGATGTCGCGCATGACCGCGCAGAAGGCGGGTGCGCTGCCGGGCCTCAGCCTTGCCTCGCCATTCGTTCCCATTCGGCCGATGGTGAGGAAGACCGGGATCTTGCCGCCCTGTGCGGCAATGGCGGAGACCTCGCGGCCATCGTTGAAGATCGATGCGATGCCGCCTTCGCCGAGGGCCGCCAGGTAGTCCCGCACGGTCTTGCGGCTCTCGGCATCCATCAGCTCCACCAGGAGCCGGCC
>JBEVJH010000103.1:0-4463 GCA_040510355.1 Aestuariivirgaceae bacterium | reverse complement strand
AAGCTCGCCTGCTTCGCGATGGCGCCGGCGATCCGGGCGCCGGGCGCGAACGTCCTGGCGGAGGCGCTGTCGTTCTTCATCTTCGTCGTCGGGATCTTTCTCATCGTGAAGGCGGTGTTTCCGCTCGGCGTGGTGCCGGGCTCGCTGGTGACCGGGATCTGGCTGACGGCCGCGATCTGCGGGACCGGCGGCCAGACGGGCGCCGGCTACGGCATCGATCTCGGCCCGCGCATCGCGCATCAGCTGCTCCCCGTCGCCGGCAAGCGCGATTCGGACTGGAGCTATGCCTGGGTGCCGGTGCTCGGCCCGGCGGTTGGCGGCATCGCGGCGGCCCTCGCCGCCCGGGCGCTCGGTCTCGTGTGAATTCGTCGGAACTGAGGAGTCGTCGAGATGCCAAGGCAAACCTTGCAGCCGCCCCAGCTCTTCTCGAGCAAGCCCTGGGGCTTCTCCCAGGTCGTCATCAGTGAGCCCGGGCGGATCGTGAACATCGCCGGCCAGGTGGCGTGGGACGCCGACGGCAAGCCCAATGCCGAAGGGCTCGAAGGACAGTTCCGCCAGACGCTGAAGCAGGTCTTCATCGCCGTCCAGGCGGCGGGCGGTGCGCCTGACGACATCCAGCTCCTCAGATTCTACATCCGGAACTTCCGGTCGGGGCCGGACGCCGACATGATCGCCCGGGTGCTGGTCGAGACCTTCGGCGACAAGAACCCGCCCGCCTCGTCATGGATCGGCGTTGAGGCACTGGCGCAGCCGGAATATCTGATCGAGGTGGAGGCGCTGGCGATCGTGCCGAAGTCGATAGGCAGTAGGCAGTAGGCGGTTGGCAGTGATCGCAGCGCTTCCCTACTGCCTCCTTCCCTATTGCCTAATGCCTACTGCCTAATGCCTAATGCCGGCATGAATCTCCTGATCATCGGCATCCTGTTGTTCTTCGGGATCCATCTCGTTCCCGTCCTCGGCTTCAAGCCGGCGCTCGTGCAGCGGCTCGGCGAGGGGCGCTACAAGGGCGTGTTCGCGCTCCTGTCGCTGGCCGGCTTCGTCCTGATGATCTGGGGCTTCCGCACGGCGCGGCTCGAGCTCGAGCCGATGCTGTACGAGCCGCCGCGCTGGGGACGCCATGTCGCCATGCTGCTGGTGCTACTGGCGGTGATCTCGCTGATGGCGGCATTTCATCGCGGGCGGCTCAAGCTGTGGCTCAAGCAGCCGATGTCGATCGGGATTGCCCTATGGGCAACCGGCCATCTCTTCGCCAATGGCAGCCTGCCGGAAGTGCTGCTGTTCGGCAGCTTCCTGGTGTTCAGCCTGGTCGACATCATCCGCAGCAACGCGCTCGGCGAGGTGCCGGCCTATGTTCCCAAACCCGTCCACGACGTCATTGCCGTGGTCGGCGGGTTGGTGATCTATGGGCTCCTGTTGTATCTCCACCCGATCATCATCGGGGTGCCGGTTGTTTGATGGCTCTTCTTGCAATCGCAGTGCTTGTCTTTGCCTTGGTTCAGATCCTGCCGCTGGTGCCCGACGTCGCCGACCGGCTCGCCGGCCAGCTCGGCGCCGGGGCGGGGTCGGTCCAGGGCGCGGCCAGCGTGGCGAGCCTCATTCTGCTGATTGGGGCGTGGCGTGCATCGCCGGCCGTCCCGCTTTATGATCCGCCGCTGTGGAGTCGCATTGCAGGGTTCATATCGGTGCTTCTCGCCTTCATCTGCCTTGGCATCTACCTGTTCCGCGGGCGCCTCAGGCAGCTCGTCCGCTGGCCCTGGCCGCTCGCCATCGTGCTGCTCGCGCTTGGCCATCTTCTCACCCTCGGCGACCTCGCCGGCGTGGTGCTGTTCGGCGGACTTTTGCTCTATGGGATGGCTTTGATCCTGCTTTCCTGGCAGAGAGATGCCCGGCCATCGCCGGGCTGGCATGCCGGCCATGATCTGTTGTCGGTGCTGGCCGGCGTCGCGCTCTATGGCGTGACCACCCAGCTGCACGGCATCCTGGCCGGCGTGCCGGTGGTGACCCTCTCCCCATAGGAGATTTCGATGTCGGTTCAGAGAGTGTCGCAGCGGACCACGGCGCCCGAGATCAGCGCCCGCAAGGGCGTCGAGCCGATCGTCTCGCTCACCGCCTATCACGCCCATACGGCGGCGATCGCCGATCCCCATGTCGACGTCCTGCTGGTCGGCGATTCGCTCGGCATGGTGATGCACGGCTTCGAGACGACTCTGCCGGTGCCGCTCGAGCTGATGATCATGCATGGGCGGGCGGTGATGCGCGGCTCGAAGCGCGCGCTCGTGGTTGTCGACATGCCGTTCGGATCCTATGAGGAAAGCCCTGCCCAGGCTTTTCACAACGCCGCCAAGGTAATCAAGGAGACGCAATGCGGCGCCATCAAGCTGGAAGGCGGCGCCCGCATGGCCGAGACCGTGCATTATCTCAGTCAGCGCGGCATTCCGGTGATGGCCCATATCGGCCTGACGCCGCAATCGATCAATGTCATCGGCGGCTTCAAGACGCAGGGACGCACCCGCGATCGCTGGGCGGCGATCGAGAACGATGCCGCGGCGGTGGCCGAGGCCGGCGCCTTCGCGGTGGTGCTCGAGGCGATGGCGGAGCCGCTGGCGCGGCGCATCACCGAAAGCATCCCCATCCCGACCATCGGCATCGGCGCCTCGGCATTCTGCGACGGCCAGATCCTGGTGATGGAGGACATGCTCGGCCTGTCGCCGCGCGTGCCGAAATTCGTCAAGGAGTTCGGCAAGGTCGGCAAGGCCATCGAGCGCGCGATTCGCGACTATGCCCAGGATGTGCGGAGCCGCAACTTCCCGGCGCCCGAGCACACCTATGACGTCAAGGACTGACCGGGTCCATCGTGCTTAGTCGTCGGGCCGCTCTCATCGCTCTTCTCGGCATGCCCTATGCCGCCCAGGCCGAGCTTGCGCCGGCATCGCCCGGCGCGGACGGCTTCATCGTGCTGCGCGCCATGGAGGCGAGGAGCCCGATCCTGGGCGCCGACAAGGAGCCGCTGCCGGTCTGGGCCTATGAGGGGCAGTGCCCCGGCCCGGTGCTGCGGGTGAAGCAGGGGGCGACCCTGAAGGTGCGCCTGATCAACCAGCTGACCAAGCCGACAATGATCCACTGGCACGGCGTCCGCGTGCCCAATGCGATGGACGGAAGCGAGCTGACGCAAAGGCCGGTTCCTCCCGGCGGAAGCTTCGACTATGTCTTCGCCCCGCCCGATGCCGGCACCTTCTGGTATCATGCCGGGTTCCGGCCCGAGGTCCAGGTCGATCGCGGGCTCTACGGCCCGTTGATCGTCGAGGAGCCGATCGTGCCGGATCTCGACGAGCTGGTGGTGACCATCGATGATTGGCTGCTCGACTCGTCGGGCCGCGTCGACGAGAAATCGCGCGGCGACCTCATCGCGGCGGCCCATGAGGGGCGGCTCGGCAACTGGCTGACGCTCAACGGCAGCGCCAAGCCGCGATTGACGGCACCGGCCGACCGGCGGCTCAGGGTCCGGCTGATCAATGCCGCCAATGCCCGCATCATGTCGATCGTGCTCAAGGGCTCCGACGTCTGGCTCGCCGCGCTGGACGGCCATCCAGTCACGCCGCTCAGACTCGCCGGCCATCCGCTCGATCTCGCACCCGGGCAGCGGGCCGATCTCATTCTGCCGCGCACGCAGGAGCCGGTCGCGATCGTCAACCAGATGGGGGGCGAGCCGCTGGAGATTGCCTCGATCATCCGCACCGGCCGCACCAGCGGCGATGTCGCCGAGCCGCCGCCGGCCCTCGGCCGGATCGCGCCGGCGCCCGGTGACGGCGGCGAGGTGTTCAAGGCGACGCTCAGGATCGAGGGCGGCGCCGGCGGCGGGCTCCAGGGCGCACGCTATGGCGGTCGCCAGCTGACCATGCGGAAGCTGGTGGCGGAGGGCAAGATCTGGGCGCTCAATGGCGAGGTGGGGATGACCAGGGCGCCGCTGTTCCGCGTCGCCAAGGGACGGGAGGTCCATCTGCTGATCGAGAATCGCAGCCCGTGGCCGCAAAGCATGCATCTGCACGGCCACTATGCCCGGGTGATCGGTCGCCTCGATGCCACCGCGCCGATCGATTCCTATCGCGACACGGTGCTGCTCGATCCGCGCGAGCGCGCGACCTTGGCCTTCGTCGCCGACAATCCGGGCAAATGGATGCTTGCGGCAAGCATCCTGGAGCATCAGAGCACCGGCATGGCCACCTGGTTCGAGGTGGTCTGAGTGACCTCGTTGCTGAGGTTGCCGCCCGAGCAGTTTCTGCCATTGCTCGTGCTGATCCTGATCGCCGGCTGGCTTTTCGCCATCCTGCTGCGGGAGCTCGCCCGTCGCTTCGGCGGCGGGCTGGTGGGGCGGGCGTCAACCCTGTGGCGGGCCGGCTGGAAGCGTCCGGGCACGGCGCTGCGGGGCCGGGCGCCGCGGCTCACCGACTTTCTCGAGCGGCGGT
>JBEVJH010000102.1:0-3507 GCA_040510355.1 Aestuariivirgaceae bacterium | reverse complement strand
TGGGCATTGATCCGAACGTCATTGTCATTGCGCCTGATCGAGCCTTCGAGGACGTATCTGACGCCGAGCTCCTGGGCAATCTGGGGAGGGGCGAGGTTCTTGCCGCGATAGCCGAAGGCGGCGTTCCGCGAGATCACGAAGAGGCCGGGAAGGCGCGCGAGCTCGGTGGTGAGATCCTCGGTGATGCCGTCGGCAAGGTAGCCCTGCTGCTTGTCGTCGCTCAGATTGTCGAAAGGCAGCACGACGAGCGAGGGCTTGAGGGCAGCGGCGGGCTGCGCCGCCGGAGCCGGCAGACTCGCTGGCGGCGGCTCCTTGATACGCTGCCAGCCGAGTGCGCCTGCCGCGAGAACAATCATGGCGATCGCCGCCAGCGCCGGCCATTGCTGGCGCCACGCCGGGAGCAAGGGCGGGCGCCGGTTGACATCGGTGAGGACGTTATAGGCCCGCACCGGCTCGAGCACGTTCTTGACCCGCCGCTCGCCGAGACTCTGATAGCCGATCTCGAGCCGGTTCTTGACCTGGTCGTAGGCCGCGCCGGAGATGACGATTCCTCCCGGGGCAGCGAGGGTCTGCAGCCGCGCCGCTATATTGACGCCATCGCCATGGATGTCGCCGTTCTCGACGATGACGTCCCCGAGATTGATCCCGATGCGGAATTCGAGCTTGTGGCCGGGCGGCTGGCCGAGATTGTGCTCGGCTATGGCGCGCTGAACGTCGACGGCACAGCGCAGAGCGTTGACGACGCTCGGAAACTCCACCAACAGCCCGTCCCCCATCGTCTTGACGAGGCGGCCATGATGCTCGGCGATCTTCGGCTCGAATATTGCCTGAAGGAGCGCGCCAAGTCTCGCGCGCGTGCCTTCCTCATCGGCTTGGCTCATCCGCGTGTAGCCGACGACATCGGCCATCATGACGGCAGCGAGGTGGCGCTCCATGATTTCGACCTGCGATCGCTCCTTCGGCCGGAAATATAGAGGGAGCGGTGCTCCCGGTCGACGTTCAAAACGGGCCGGCTGCCGACCGGTGCAGAGTCACGCCAGCGCCTTGCCGAGCGCTGCGACAGCCATCGATTCGCTGCGGATTTCCTCGAGCACCTCGAGCTGCAGCCTGCGGAATTCCGGCGTCGATATCAGCTCGTAGCGCCGGGGCCGCGGCAACGGCACAGGGATGATCGACTTGATGCGCCCCGGCCGGTTGGTCATCACCGCCACCCGGTCGGAGAGATACACCGCTTCCTCGACATCATGGGTGATGAACAACACGGTCAGGCGGTGCTTCTCCCAGATCGCGGTCAGAAGCTCCTGCATGTGGTGACGCGTGAGGGCATCGAGCGCACCGAACGGCTCGTCCATCAGCAGCATTTTCGGCCGGTAGCTGAGCGCCCGCGCGATGGCCACGCGCTGCCGCATGCCGCCCGACAGCTCGCTCGGATAGGCATGCTCGAACCCTTCGAGGCCGACCAGGGCGAGATGCGCCTGGGCGATCCCCCTTGCCTCACGGCTCGGCGTGCCGGCTGCCTTCAGGGCGAATTCGACATTGCCCAACGCGGTGAGCCAGGGAAGCAGGGTGTAGCTCTGAAACACCACGCCACGATCGAGACCCGGCATGGTGATCGGCTCGCCATCCAGGCTGATCATGCCTGCGTCATGCGTCTCGAGGCCGGCAGCAATCGACAGGAGCGTGGACTTGCCGCAGCCCGAGGTTCCAACCAGCGCGACGAACTCGTTCTCGTCAATTGCAAGATCGAAGCCCTGAAGCGCCACCGTTTCGCCGCGCCCGGTGCGGTAGGTCTTGCCGAGTCCCGCGACGACGAGCTTGGACTCGGCCATCAGGCAATCTCGCGATGATGGAAGAGCCGGCGACCGGCGAACTTCATGATCTGATCGGTTGCCAGGCCGAGAATGCCGAGGAGCAGGAGATAGCCGAAAATGAGGTCGGTCAGGAAGAAGCGCTGGGCCGTGGTGATGCGATAGCCAAGCCCGGACGTTGCCGCGACCAGCTCGGCGACGACCAGCCAGGTCCATGCCCAGCCGAGGCTGATCCGCATCGAGTCCCAGATCCCCGGCAGCGCCGAGGGAAGCACGATGCGCTGAAGAATCCGCCATTCGGGCATCTCCAAGGTGCGGCCGAGATCGATGAAGTGCCGCGGCACCGACCTCACATTGTCCATGATGAGCAGGACCTGCTGGAAGAAGGTTCCGATGAAGATGATCAGGAACTTCTGGGCATCGCCGGTGCCGGTCCACAGGATGGTCAGCGGCACGAAGGCGACGACCGGCATGTAGCGGATGAAATCGACGAACGGCTCGATCGCCGCTTCCCAGGCGCGGTAGCAGCCGATCAGAATGCCGACCGGCAGGGCAATAACGGTCGAGATCGCGAAGCCAACGCCGATCCGATAGATGCTGATCCCGGCATCGGCGGCGAGCTGACCGGTGCTCCACAGCTCCCGCAGGCGACCAATCACCTGGCCCGGAGAGGGAAGGAAGAGCGGGCGGATCATGCCGCTGGCAGTGAAACCGTACCAGGCGATGCCGAGCACCGCGAAGACCGCGGTCGCAATCGCCAGATACTCCACCGCGGTGATCCGCCCACCAAGCGCGAACAGACGGTGTGCGCGCCGCCTGCTAGCTGGTTGCCGCATCCACGAAGCGACCGTCGATCGCCTGAGTCAGGTCGACATCCTTCTGCAGGATATTGGCTTTGCGCGCCGCCGCGTGCACCTCGGGGATCACTTTCTTGGCGAAGCTGCCGTTGAGCTCGCTCTTGTTCTCGGCGATCGAGTAGTAGACGACGCCGTCGAACGCCGTGCCGAGCTCCTCCGGCTTGGCGCCGACCGCCTGGGCGATGATCGCCCGCCCGCCCGGCGTGTCCTTGCGATAGTCCGCGAGCGCCAGGTCCCAGGCCTTGAGCAGGGCGACGATCTGGCCCGGCTTGTCCTTGAGGAACTCCTCGCGCACCACGAAGACGTCGGAGATCAAGCCGGGATTCTCGCCTGCCGTATAGATCATCTTCACCTTGGGGTTCTGCTGCATCGCCAGGGTGAGATAGGGCTCGTAGGTCACGGCCACCGGCACCTTTCCGGCGATCAGAGCCGCGCCCGCGTCGGCGGCCGGCATCGGCACCTTCTGGATGTCCGCAACCGTCATCCCATTCTGGCCGAGGGCATAGTTCAGGAGGATGTCGCTCGTCGTCCCCTCCTCATAGGCCACCTGCTTGCCCTTGAGGTCCTTGACGACGGTGACCGAACCATCCGAGATCATGGCATCGGCGGTCTTCGACACGTCGAGCAATGCCACGATCTTGAGCGGCAGCCCGGCGGCAATAAAGTTCATCGCCGTATGGGTGGCGATGTTGCCGCATTGAAGCTGCCCTGCCGCCAGGGCCGCGTTGATATCGGCGTCTGTCGTGAAGTTGACGATCTCGACCGAGTCGAGGCCGGCCTGCTTGAACAGCCCCTTCTTGCCCGCGATGTGCCACTGGCCGTAGCCGAGCCAGGGCTCGATG
>JBEVJH010000101.1:0-4137 GCA_040510355.1 Aestuariivirgaceae bacterium | reverse complement strand
TCGGCCGGGTGTTCAACGAGGCGCTGGCCTATCTGCATGCGCAGCCGCAGGAGACGATGGCGATCCTGCAGAAGAAATTCGCCGCGCTCGAGCCGGCGCTGATCGCGTCGGCGTTCGAGGAGATCCGCAAGTCCACGCCCAGGACCGCGGTGGTGACGAAGGAATCGATCGAGAACGCCGACGATTTCAACGTCGCGGGCGGGCTGATGAAGGCCGAGGACAAGCTCAAGTCCTACGACGGCCTGTTCACGAACGAATACGTGAGGTGAATGCTCGTAGGCTTGTAGGGTGGGCAAAGGCGCACGCACGCCCACGCCATGCGACCTCCACGAGCTCGGCCGCGTGCGCCGTGCCCACGCGTTGATGGACGGACGAGGCAGGATACGCGTGGGCACGGCGCCGCCCCATTCGCGCGGAGAGGGCGCGTTCTTGTTCCGCGCCTTTGCCCACCCTACCGGCTCTCGCGGACGAGAGGACTACTTTTCGTCCACCACGCGGTTGCGCAGCGTGCCGATGCCGGAAATCTCCACCTCCAGCACGTCGCCGGGCTTCATCCAGAGCGGCGGGTTGCGGCGATGCCCGACGCCGTCCGGCGTGCCGGTGGCGATCACGTCGCCGGGCGCCAGCGGCGTGAAATCGGAGCAGAAGGCGATGATCTGCGGCACCGAATAGATCAACAGGTCGGTGCCGGACTTCTGCACCTCCTGGCCGTTGAGGCGGGTGGTGAGGGTGAGCCGTGACGGGTCCGGGATCTCGTCGGCGGTCACGATCCAGGGCCCGAGCGGGCCGGTCGAGGGGAAATTCTTGCCCGAGGTCACCGAGAATTTCTGGTAGTCGCGCACGCTGCCGTCGACGAAGCAGGTGTAGCCGGCGACGTGCTCGAGCGCGCGCTCGACCGGGATATGGCGGCCGGCGCGGCCGATCACCAGCGCGAACTCGCCCTCGAAGTCGAAGTGCTCCGACACCGACGGGCGGATCATCTCGCCGTCGTGGCCGGTGAGCGTGTTGGCGAGGCGGATGAACATGCTCGGCTGCTTGGGCAGCTCGCGCCCGGTCTCGGCGGCGTGCGAACGGTAGTTGATGCCGGCGCAGAGGATTTTCTCCGGGTCCGGGATCGCCGGCAGGAAGCGCACGTCGGCGAGCCTGTGGTCGGGCCGGGCGTCCTTGGCGGCGGCGCGGATCGCCCCCAATGCATCGGCCGCCAGCGACTCGCGCAGGCTGCGGTAGCGACCACCGAGCCGCTCATTCATGGTGACCACGCCGTCGCCGGTCACCACCCCGAACACGTCCTTGCCGTTCGCCACATAGCTCGCGAGCTTCATCCGTCACAGCTCCATTTCGCGTTCGACCGGCCGCCAGCGCAGCGCCCGGCGCTCGATCACGTTCACCACCGCATTGATCGCCAGCACCAGCGTGGTCGCGATGACGATGCCGGCGAACACGCCGACCGTATCGGAAACCTGGCGCGAATGCTCGATGTAATGGCCGATCCCTTCGGACGCGACCAGGAATTCCCCGACGATGGTGGCGCTCACCGCCCGCGGCAAGGCCACTTTCAGTCCGGTGAAGAAGAACGGCAACAGCGATTTCCAGATGATCTCACGCGAGATCACCAGCTCGCTGGCGCCGGCGATGCGCGCCATGTTGATCAGTCGCTGGTCGACCGCGCGAATGCCCGCGAACGTCGTGATGAACACGATGTAGAACACCATCAGCACCACCACCACGAGCTTGGGCGCGTCGCCGATCCCGAACCAGAGGATGAGCCACGGCGCCAGCGCGTATTTCGGAATCCCCATCGTGGCCATGATGTAGGGCTCGACCGCGTCGGTCACGCGCGGCGAGCGGCGCAGCAGGAACGGCAGCAGCACGCCGGCGAAGCAGGCGATCACGAAGCCGAGCGCCGACACGCGCAAGGTTGCGAGGATGTCCTGGACGAGCTTGCCGCTGACGGCCAGCTCCCCGATCCGCGCCAGCACGGCGAGCGGCGGCGCGAAGAAGATGGCGCCGAACGAGCGCGCCCCGATCTCCCAGGCCAGCAGCAGCGCCACCGCCAGCAGCACCCGGCCGCCCAAGATCACCCACTTGCGCGACAGCGCCGGCGTTTCGGAGATGGTCGGGGCGGTCAGCTCGGTCATTGGATCGCCGCCCGGATGCGCTCGTAGATGGCCGCGAAGCCCTCGAGCGCGAAGATGTCCTGAACGTTGCGCGGCCGCGGGATCGGGATCGCATGCTCGGCGGCGATCCGCGCCGGCTGGCGGCTGAGCACCAGCGCGCGGTCGCCGAGCGCGATCGCCTCGGTGATGTCGTGGGTGACGAAGATGATGGTCTTGCGGCCCAGCTCCCACAGCTTGAGCAGGTCGGCCTGCAGCTGCATGCGGGTCTGCGCGTCGACGGCGCCGAACGGCTCGTCCATCAGGATCATCGGCGGGTCATAGGCGAGCGTGCGGATCAGCGCGGCGCGCTTGCGCATGCCGCCGGACAGCTCGTGCGGATAATAGCGCTCGTAGCCGGCGAGCCCGACCGCGCGGACGAGCATCTCGGCATGCGCCCGGGTCTGGTCGTTGAGCCGGCCCTGCACCTCGATCGGGAACAGCACGTTGTCGATGGTGGTGCGCCACGGCAGCAGGTTGTCGTCCTGGGTGACGTAGCCGATGCGCCGGTCGACACCGGGCCGTAGCGTCCGCGGGTCGTGCGAGTTCACCGCCTGGCCGTCGAACACGATCTCGCCTGCGGTCACGGTGTCGATCTGGGCGATCATGTTGAGCAAGGTGGACTTGCCGGCGCCCGACGGCCCGATGATGGTCAGGAACTCGCCCGGCCGGACCGCGAACGAGAGCCCCTGGATCACCCAGGGCGGCGGCTCGCGGCCCGCGCGCGCCGGAAAGCGTTTGCCGAGGTCCTTGATCTCGAGCAGCGGCGGCTGCGCCATGGTCAATCTCCGGCGTCGACCATGACGGCGGTCTGCGGCCGCCAGCGCAGCAGCACCCGCTCGGACGCGTTCACCATCCAGTTGGCGCCGTGCACGATCAGGGTGGCGGCCAGGATCGCGGCGAACACCGAGGTGGTGTCGAAGTTCATCGCGCCGGTCTGCACCAGATAGCCGAGCCCGCGGTTCGACGAGATCAGCTCGGCGATGATGGCGCCGCCGATCGCGTAGGGCACCGCGATGCGCAGGCCAGCGAAGATGTAGGGCACCGCCGCCGGAAACACGATATGGCGCGCGACGTGCCGTTCGCTGGCGCCGGCGATCTGCGCCATCTGCACCAGCTTGGGATCGAGCGCGCGCACGCCCGCCAGGGTGTTGAAATAGACGATGAAGAAAACCACGCTCGCCACCAGCGCGATCTTCGATTCGATGCCGATGCCGAACCAGAGGATGAACAGCGGCGCGAAGGCGAGCTTGGGGGCGCCGTAGCCGCCGACCATGAACGGATCGAGGATGGCGACCATCAGCGGATGGCGCCGCAGCAGGAACGGCAGCAGCACCGCCGGCACGCCGCCGGCGACGGCGCCGCACACCGATTCCCAGATCGTGTAGCCGGACTGGCGGATCAGCTCACCGCTGAGCATCTGGGCGACGAAGCGCGACGTCACCGCCCACGGGGAGCTGAGCCAATAGGGACCGACGATGGCGCTGCCGATCTGCCATGCCGCCAGGATGATGACGAGCACGAGCAGCCGGTCCGTGATGGTGCGCCATCGGGTCATTGTTCAGAGCTCGATCGCACCCGCGTGCCTCGATGGCTGGCTGCTTTCACTGCCCGTAGATTGGCACGAACAGGTCTTCGAGCGGAATGGGCGCCTTGATCAGCGACTGCTCGGCCATGTAGCGCACCAGCGCCTCCAAGGTCGGGCGATTGGCCTCAACGCCGTAGGGCCAGGGATCGCCGCCGAACACCTGGTCGATGCGCTCGAGCTCGGCGGTCATGCCGGGCAGCATGTAACGGAGCGCCCCGGTCTCGCGCATCTTGGCAAGCGCCAGGTCCTTGGCGGCGTCCATCGCCTGGTAGAGGCTCGAGGCGATGAACGGATGCCGCTCATAGACGTCGCGGCGCATGGCGACGAGGTGCATGATCGGGAACACCCGCGTGCGTTTGTAGGATTCGAGCTCGACGGCGTGAAAGTCCGGAAACA
>JBEVJH010000100.1:0-5186 GCA_040510355.1 Aestuariivirgaceae bacterium | reverse complement strand
AAGCTCGACGGCACCGCCAAGGGCGGCATCCTGGCGGCCATCGCCGAGCGGTTCCGGCTGCCGGTGCATGCGATCGGCATCGGCGAGGGGGTCGGCGACCTCCAGCCGTTCGACGCCGAGGCCTTTGCGCGGGCGATCGCCGGCCTGCCGGGAGCGGCGCGATGAGTGCGGAAGCCACAACGGTCAAGCTCAGTCCGGTCGTCAAGATGCTGATCGAGATCGGGCCGCTGGTGGCGTTCTTCCTGGCCAATTCGCGGGGCGGCATCTTCGCCGGCACCGCGGTCTACATGGTGGCGGCGGCGATCGCGCTCGGCGCCAATTGGTGGCTGACCCGCAAGGTGGCGCTGCTGCCGATCGTGACGCTCGGATTCGTGCTGGTGTTCGGGGTGCTGACGCTGGCGCTGCGCGACGACATCTTCATCAAGATGAAGGTGACGATCATCAACCTGCTGTTCGGGCTGACGATTCTCGGCGGGCTCGCCTTCGGCCGGCCGCTGCTGAAGCTGGCGCTCGGCGGCACGATCGATCTCGACGCCGAGGGGTGGCGCAAGCTGTCGCTGCGCTGGGGGTTGTTCTTTCTGGTGCTGGCAGCGCTCAACGAGGTCGTCTGGCGCCATGTCGCGACTGACGCATGGGTCAATTTCAAGGTGTTCGGCATCCTGCCGCTGACCTTCGGCTTCGCGCTGCTGCAGGCGCCGCTGATGCAGCGCCACATGCGGCCGGAAACGTCCGATGATGAACCGGTCGTGACCGAAAGTGGACAGCAGTTGAACCGCCCAGGCGAGTGATTGCGACACGCTTCCGTGCTATGAATGGGGAGACGCCAGAGCCGTCCCGGCCCCGGCGATTGTTTCGCGAAAATCGACGGCCCTTGCAATCAACGGTGGTGACAGTTACCTGTCATCGCCTGGGTTTCGTTCCTGGCAGGTGGGGACAATGACGGATACCAATGGCGGGGGCCAAACCGACTCCTTGATGCAGCTCCTGAAACGGGCCAACCAGCATGCGGCGAGCGTGTTCGCCGAGGCGACGGCGCGCAGCGGGCTGACGATGCGGCAGTTCACCGTGCTGCGGGCGGTCGAGGAGCATGACGGCATCAGCCAGACGAGCCTGGCGGTGCTCACCAGCATCGACCGCTCGACACTGGCCGAGCTGGTGGCGCGGCTGATCGAGCAGGGCTATCTGCAGCGGCGGCGGACCAAGGATGACGGGCGGACCAATGCGCTCAGGATGTCGCCGGCCGGGCGACGGGCCCTCAAAGCGGCAGAGCCGGGCGCCCGCGAGGTCGACCAGGCGCTGATGGCGGAGGTGCCGATGCGCTATCGGAGGGCGCTGCTGGAGGGCCTGAGGGCGCTGGCGGCCCATTCGGCCGGCCGGCCGGAGGTCGTGCCGGAAATCACGGCGCCCGCGCCGCGGCTGCGATCTGAGGCAAGACCACGGACGCGAGCTGCTCGGGGCTGATCGGGCCGATCTGCTTGAAGCGGATGGTGCCCTTGTTGTCGACGATGAAGCTTTCGGGCACGCCATAGACCCCCCAATCGACGGCGGTGCGGCCGGCGACATCGGCGCCGACCGCCGAATAGGGATTGCCGAGGCTGCCGAGGAAGCGGCGAGCGTTCTCGGGGTCGTCCTTGTAGTTGATGCCGACGAGCCGGACGCCGGCGCGGGACAGCGCCATCAGCTGCGGGTGCTCGTCGCGGCAGGGGACGCACCAGGAGGCGAAGACATTGACCACGGTCACCCCCTTGCCCTTGAGTTCGGCGGCGCCGAGGCCGGGCAGCGGCTTGCCGTCGCTGCCCTGAAGCGCGGCGATGGGCGGGAGGGTGAAGTCGGGCACGTTCCTGCCGATCAGCACCGAGGGGATGGTGGAGGGCGGGCGGCCGTAGAGCCCGATCAGAAACAACGCCGCCAGCGCGGCGAAAAGGGCGACGGGAAGCAGGCGCAGCAGCCGGCTCATGGCGCCTCGGCAATGGGGCGGCGGCGCGGCGCACCTGCCGCTTCGAGCTGCTGCAGGGCGGCGGCGAGGGTGCGGCTGCGGTGCCGCAACCACAGGACGAGGCCGCCGAGCACCAGCAGCGTCAGGCCGTAGGCGGCAAGCACGAAGCCGAGATGAGGGGCCGCCAGATCCATGGAGCGTCCGTCACACCTCATCGGCGCGGGCGAGCTCCATCTGGCGCAGGCGGCGCGCCATGATCTCGGCCCGGATGGCGGTGAGGTGGAGCGTGACGAAGAGCGCCAGATAGGCCGCCCCCATCACCAGAAGCGGCGTCAGGATCGCCGGATGGAGGGTCGGGCCGCCGATGCGGAAGACGCTCGCCGGCTGGTGCAGCGTGTTCCACCAATCGACGGAGAATTTGATGATCGGCAGGTTGATGCAGCCGACCAGCGCGACGATCGCGGCGATGCGGGCGGCCCGGCCGGGATCGTCGATCGCATGCCAGATGGCGATGTAGCCGAGATAGAGCAGGAGCAGCACGAACATCGAGGTGAGGCGGGCGTCCCACACCCACCAGGTGCCCCACATGGGCTTGCCCCAGAGCGATCCGGTGGCAAGGGCGAGGAAGGTGAAGCAGGCGCCGATCGGCGCTGCCGCCTTGGCGGCGATGTCGGCCAGGGGATGGCGGAAGATGATGGCGACGGCGCTGGCGACCGCCATGTCGAGATAGGCGAGCAGCGCCATCCAGGCGGCGGGCACATGGACGAACATGATCCGCACGGTCTCGCCCTGCTGATAGTCCTCGGGCGCGACGACGAGGCTCAGATAGAGGCCGATGGCGAGCAGGATCAAGGTGAGCGCCCAGGCCCAGGGCTCGACCGCATCGATGAGCTTGAGAAAGCGGCGGGGATTGGCGAATTGCTGCATGACGGTGGTCTAGCCGGTGTGACGGGGTCGGTGCAACTCAGCGCAGATGGGCCCGCAGCGCCGCGGCCCCGGCAAAGGGCGCGATCGCCAGGGCGAGGAGCACGAGGGCGAGCAGGATCAGAAGCGCCGCCGGGCGGCTGCCGGACAGGGTCTCGTCGCCGGCCGAGGCGGCAACCCCGAAGATCAGGGCGGGCACATAGAGCGGCAGCGTCAGGATCGACAGCAGCAGCCCGCCGCGCTTCAGCCCGACCGTTACCGCCGCCACGAGGCTCGCCAGCAAGGACAGGGCAAGCGAGGCGAGCAGCATGGCGAGGCCGAGCGGCAGGAACAGCGCCGGGTCGAGATTGAGAAGCAGGCCGAAAAAGGGCGCGGCGACCGCCATGGGAAGCGCGGTCGCCAGCCAGTGCGCTGCCGCCTTGGCGAGCACGATCAGCTCGAGCGGGACCGGCCCGAGGGTCATGATCTCGAGCGAGCCGTCATCATGATCGGGCTCGAAGATGCGGTCGGCCGAAAGCAGCACCGACAGGAGGAGGGCGATCCACAGCGTGCCCGGGGCGATGCGCGCGAGCAGCGCGACGTCGGGACCGATGCCGAGCGGGATCAGCACCAGCACGGTGAGGAAAAAGCCGAGCGCGATGCCGGCGCCGCCGCCCTGGCGCAGCGCGAGCCTGAGATCGCGCGCAACGATGGCGGCCAGGGCGGTCATTGGGCGGCGATCCCGCGCGCCGGCGCTTCGCCGAGATTGAGCTCGATGCCGGCAAGGCCAAGCTCGTCATGGGTGGCAGCCACGATGAAGCCGCCGGATGCGAGATGCGTCGTCATTAACGCGACGAGCCGCTGGCGGGATTGGGCATCGAGGCCGACGGTCGGCTCGTCGAGCAGCCAGAGCGGGCGGGCGACGAGCGCCAGGCGGGACAAGGAGAGCCGGCGGCGCTGACCGCTCGACAGCACCGCCGCCTGCAGACCGGCGAGGGCGGTCAGGCCGAAGCTGTCGAGCGCGCGGTCGAGATCCCCGCCGCCGAGGAAGTCACCCCAGAAGCGGAGATTCTCGGCAACCGTCAGATGGAGCTTGGCGGCGTCGCGATCGCCGATGAAATGGCATTGCTGCGACAGGGTGAGCGCGGCATCGCCGCCGTGAAGCGCGATGCGACCGCGGTCAGGCTCGGCGATGCCGGCGATGAGCCGCAGCAGCGAGGTCTTGCCGGCACCATTGGGACCGCGCAGCAAGGCGAGGCTGCCGCCAGCGGCGCGCAGCGACAGGCCGGCAAAGACCAGCCGGCCGCCGCGAATGCAGGCGAGGTCGGTGATGACGAGCTCCATGGTGGGGCAGTAGGCAGTAGGCGGTAGGCAGTAGGCAAGTGGGCAGCAGGCATTGGCGGATCGCCCTTATTGCCTACTGCCTATTGCCTACTGCCTCACGAGGGAGACGCCGCATCCAGCCAGGCGGCGCCGAGGATCGGGCCGGCATCGTCGGCCTGCAGGATGGCGGCGCAACCCAGGCTCGGATCGGGGAGGACATCGGGGAGCGGCAAGGTCAGGCTTCGCGCTTCGCCATGCCACATGCCGGCGGGAATCAGTCGGCGCACGACATTGCGGTAGGTCATGGTCCGGCCGGCATTCTCGCCGCGCCCGACGGTGACGACGAGCTTGGGCGCGACGGCCAGGACCCAGAGCGTGCCCTGGCGCACCGCATGATCGAGCGGCGCGGCTTCGAGATCGACGACCAGCTCCTCGCCCTGCGCCTTGATGGTCATGCCGACAAACTCAGCGGGCTGACGCTTCTGCTCCTCGGCAATGATGGCCTGCACGTCACCTTGCCGCGAACCGACGACGTGCTTCAGGCCGTTCACGATGATTTGAGGAGTGTAAACCCGGTTATCCTTACGACGCTGCGCGTAATCGCGCTGGCGCTTGGTCGATTCGGCAAGGGCCAGGGTATCGCGCCAGCCGAGGTAATCCCAATAGTCGACATGGAGCGACAAGGCGATCAGCGACGGCTGCGCCGCGAGCTCGTTCAGAAAGGCATCGGCGGGCGGGCAGGAGGAGCAGCCTTCGCTGGTGAAGAGCTCGACGACCACGGGGCGCTTGACGGCAGCAGCAAGGCTCAGTCGCGTGTAAGGGAAAAGCGTCGCGCCCGCCGTCCATGCCAACAGGGTCCGGCGATTCGCCGTAATGTTCTTGTTCATGGCGCTGCTTACCAAAGCCGCGCGATCACCTGCCACTCACGTTGCGGTGAATCGGGGCAGTAGGCAGTAGGCAGTAGGCAGTAGGCAGTAGGCAAGAACTCCCCTCACTGCCAATCTGCCTAATGCCTACTGCCTCG
>JBEVJH010000099.1:0-8960 GCA_040510355.1 Aestuariivirgaceae bacterium | reverse complement strand
TCTTGAATCTTGTCGCGGGGGATGAGCCGGAACAGGTTGAACCGGCGGGAGGCGCCGCGGATGCGGTGGGGGCCGAGATTCTCCAGGTCGAAGCCGTCGAGGTGGCGGGCGGTCTCCTGGCTGACGGCGATCCTGACCTCGGCGGCCTCGGGGGCGAACATGCGGGCGGCCTGCTCCATGCGCTGGGCGATGTTCACGGTGCGGCCGACCGCGGTGTAGTTGATGCGGCCCGGCGCGCCGATATTGCCGACCAGCAGCGGGCCGGTGTGCAGGCCGATGCGCACCGCGATGCCGGGCAGACCGGCATCACCGCGGTCGCGGTTCTCGGCGGCGATCCCCTCGGCCATCAGCTCGGCGGCGCGGGCGGCGGCGCGGGCCGAGCTGCGGCCGCCATCGTCCTCGCTGGCGTCGACCAGCCAGAAGGCCATCATGGCGTCGCCCATATATTTGTCGACGACGCCGTCGGTCGCCTCGACGGCGGCGGCGAGGACCTCGAAATGGCGGTTGAGCAGGGCCGCGGTGTCGCTCGGGTTCATCGGCTCGGTGATGCGGGTGTAGCCGACGATGTCGGTGAAGCACACCGTGGCGATGCGGTAGACCGAGGGGATGTCGTGGGCGCCCTGGGCGACGAAGCGGCGCACCAGGCTCTTCGGCACATAGCGCTCGAACCAGCGGAGCGCCTCGATCATGCGGTTGAAGGCGCGCGCCTGCTCGTCCATCTCGCGGATGCGGCTGCGGCGCATCTCGGGGACGGCGGCCAGCTCGAGGCTCGACACGGCGACCGCGGCATCGGCCATGTCGCTGATCGGGCGCCCGAGCTTGCGGCCCATCCAGATGGCGAGAAGGAGGGCGGCGACAAGGGCGCTCAGCCCGACGACGCCGCTGACCAGGAGCCGCGACAGGGGCGCATCGACGGCATCGAGCGACACATAGGCCCCGGCAGTGAGCGCGAGCGGCCCGTAGGCGGGAAGCGGCTTGGTGATGATGACCCAGTCATTGCCGCGCGCCTTGGGCAGAATGCGGACATTGACGTCGCGGTCGCGCATGGATTTGAAGAGGTCGACCTTCTCGGCCTGGTCGATGCCGGCGATCACCTCGTCGCCGAAGCGGCCGATGGTCGGCAATGGCATGCCGGGCTTGAGATCGCCGGCGCCAGACACCAGCAGCGGATGGGCGAGGACGCCGGTACCCGACAGGATAAAGGCGATGAGTCCCTCCTCGGCCGAGATCTTGGAGACCAACCCCGACAGGCGCTCCATGCTGACGCCGGCGATGACCACGCCGCGGAACATGCCGCCGGAAAAGACCGGGGCATGGGCCGACGCATAGGTCGCCTTGGCACCGGTCACGAAGACCGGCCGCGACCAGCCGGGCCCGTCGCCGGCGCGGGCGGACTCCAGCGCCTTGGCGAAGGTCTGATCCGGTGGCGGCGGAAACTTTTCGACACGGCCCTCGCCGACATCATCCCGCATGGCGAGAAAACGGGTGCCGTCGGCGCGGACAAAAGTCACGCCGCCGATCGAGGGAGTGGCGGCGAGCGCGCCGATCAGCAGGTCGTCGGTCGGGGCGGAATCGGGGGCGGTCAGCCGCTCCGACAGGATGTCGGCGAGATACACGGTCTGGTCGCGGGCGGGCTGCAGCTCGGCATCGACCGCGTTCTCGATCAGGCCGATGATGAGCTCGACCTTGTCGGTCAAAAGCTCGGTGGCGCTGCGGACGCCGGTGATCAGGTTGACGGCGAGCACGAGGCCGACGGCGAGCAGCACCACCAAGGCGGCGCCGCCCGCTAGGGCCGCGGCAATCGGGGTGCGCAAGGATTTGAGCCGGCGGCGCATCGCAGGCCGCGGCTCGGTCCCGGTGGAAGTCGTCATTGACCGGGATCATAGGAGAATGATCCGCTCATAGGCAGGGGCAGTATTGCCCCGCGGCAGAACGCGCCTAACTTGCTCTCGGGAGCCGGACAGACACGGAGATGCCGCCATGACCACCATGCCGAAGATCACGCCGGAGATGATCCGGCTCTATGACGAGTACACCCATGTCACCCTCGACCGCCGCGGATTTCTCGCGAAGCTGACCACGCTGGCCGGATCGACCGCTGCCGCCACGGCGGTCCTGTCGATGCTGGAGAACAATTATGCGCAAGCCGCGCTGGTGGCCGCCGACGACCCGCGGGTCAAGGGCGAGACGGTCACGTTTCCGAGCCCGAATGGTGAAATCAGCGGCTATCTGGTGAAGCCGGCCGAGGCGAGCGGCAAGCTGCCGGCGGTGGTGGTGGTCCATGAGAACCGCGGCCTCAACCCGCATATCCAGGACGTGGCGCGGCGGGTGGCGCTCGCGGGCTTCCTGGTGCTCGCGGTCGACTTCCTGTCGCCGGCCGGCGGAACGCCGAAGGACGAGGACAAGGCGCGCGAGATGATCGGGGCGCTCGATCCGGCCAAGGCGGTGGCCGACGGGGTGGCGACGGTCGCCTATCTGAAGTCGCGGCCCGATTCGAACGGCAAGGTCGGGGCGGTGGGCTTCTGCTGGGGCGGCGGCATGGTCAACCGGCTGGCGGTCAACGCCTCCGACCTGACCGCCGCGGTGGCCTATTACGGGCCGCAGCCCGACCCCAAGGATGTGCCCAAGATCAAGGCGCAGCTGATGCTGCATTATGCCGGCAAGGACGAACGGATCAATGCCGGGATCGCTGCCTATGAGACGGCGCTCAAGGCGGCCAACATCCCCTATACGCTGTTCATCTATGAGGGGGTGGACCACGCCTTCAACAACGACACCAATGCGGCGCGCTACAACAAGGAGGCGGCCGACCTCGCCTTCGGGCGCACCATCGAGTTCCTCAGGAAGACCCTGGCCTAGAGCAACGGTCCGACGAGGCCGGCAAAGAGCGGACCGGCAATCAGACGGCGCATGCTCGCAATGTCGTCGCTGAAGGCGCGGTCGACATGACGCGGCGGCACCACGGCGCGGATGGCGGCGTGGGCGGCCTCCAGCGGCTCGGAGGAGCGCATCGGCCGGCGGAAGTCGATGCCCTCGGCGGCGGCCAGAAGCTCGATGGCGATGACGCCTTCGGTGTTGGCGAGCATGCGGAGGAGGCGGAGCGCGCCATGGGTCGCCATCGACACATGGTCCTCCTGGTTGGCGGAGGTGGGCAGCGAGTCGGTGCTCGCCGGGTGGCTCAGCATGCGGTTCTCGGCAACCAGCGCCGCGGCCGTGACATGGGCGATCATGTAGCCGGAATTGAGTCCCGGCTCGGCAACGAGGAAGGCCGGCAGCTCGCTCATCGTGGTGTCGGTCAGCTCGGCCACCCGGCGCTCGGCGATGGCGCCGATCTCGGCGATGGCGAGCGCCATCATGTCGGCCGCGAAGGCCACCGGCTCGGCATGGAAATTGCCGCCCGACAGCACGTCGCGGTGCTCGGCGAAGAGCAGCGGATTGTCGCTGACGGCATTGGCCTCGATCATCAGGCTGGCGGCCGCGGCGGCCAGCACATCGAGCGCCGCGCCCATGACCTGGGGCTGGCAGCGGAAGGAATAGGGATCCTGCACCTTGTCGTCGCCGAGAAGATGCGAGGCGCGGATCGCGCTGCCGGCGAGGAGGCGGCGGTAATGGGCGGCGAGCCGGACCTGGCCGGGATGCGGCCGCAGCGCGTGGATGCGCGGGTCGAAGGGGGTATCCGAGCCCTTGATGGCGTCGGTCGACAGCGCGCCGGCGACCACCGCCGCCTGCATCACCCGCTCGGCGCCGACGAGCGCGGCAAGCGCGATGGCGGTCGAGACCTGGGTGCCGTTGAGCAATGCGAGGCCTTCCTTGGGCCCGAGCACCACCGGCGCAAGGCCGGCCCGGGCCAGGGCGGCGGCGCCGGGAAGAGTCTCGCCGCCGATCTCGGCCACGCCCTCGCCGATCGCGACGAGCGCCAGATGGGCGAGCGGCGCGAGGTCGCCGGAGGCGCCGACCGAGCCCTGGGAGGGGATCACGGGGAGGATGTCGTGGGCGACCATCGCGGCCAGCAGATCGAGGGTCGCCGGCGCGATGCCGGAGTGGCCGCGGCTCAGCGACTTGATCTTCAGGACGAGGATCAGCCGGACGATCTCGGGTGCCAGCGGCACGCCGGTGCCGGCGGCGTGCGAGCGCACCAGATTGACCTGCAGGCGCTTCAGATCGGCATCGGCGATGCGCGCCTTGGCGAGCTTGCCGAAGCCGGTGTTGACGCCGTAGATCGGCTCGCCGGTGGCGAGGAGCTCGTCGACCAGGGCGTGGCTCTCGGCAATCGCCGCGACGGCGTCGGGCGCGATGTCGAGGGTGACCGGCCCGGCGAGCGCATGACGGATGTCGTCGAGGCCGAGATCATCGGCGCCGATGACGATCGCGGGGCGTTCGGTGTCGCTCATCACTCCCTCCCGGCAAGGCTCGAAACGGCGCGGCGAAAGCGGTCGCGGGCAGCCGCCTCGCCACTGTGGCGTCCCTCGCTGACGAGCTGACGACCGGATACGAAGACGTCGCGAACCGCCGCATTGCCACCGGAGAAGATGAAGCTGTCGATGATGTCCTCGCCATGGCGGCCGATAAGCGCCGGGTGGTCGAGATCGAGAAGGACGATATCGGCGGCCTGACCGACCGCGAGCGCACCCATGGGCTGGGCGAGCGCCGTCGCGCCACCGGCCGACGCCAACTCGTAGAGGGTGCGGCCGGTCGAGCAGCGCGGCCCGCGGGCCATGACATTCCGGGCGCGGTGCTGCAGGCGCTGGGAGTATTCCAGCAGGCGCAGCTCGCCGGCGACGGTGATCTCGACATTGCTGTCGCTGCCGATGGCGATGGTGCCGCCGCCCCGGCAATAGTCGCGAGCGGGGAAGATACCGTCGCCGAGATTCGCCTCGGTGACGGGACAAAGGCCGACCGTGGCCGGTGAGCGGGCCAAACTTGACGTTTCCGTCAACGTCAAGTGCGTTGCATGGATGAGGCACCAGCGGCGGGTCAGCTCGACATGGTCCAGCAGCAGCTCGACCGGGCGGCGACCGGTGGCAGCGAGGCAGTCCTCGACCTCCTTCACCTGCTCGGCGATGTGGAGGTGAACCGGGCCGGCGGTGCGCTCGGCCAGCACCTCCGGGATGGCGGCGACCGGCACGGCGCGCAGCGAGTGGAGCGAGATGCCGCGGACGGCTCGCGCCGTCGGTGGCGGCAGGGCCGCGGTCAGCGCCAGGAACTTCTCCGGGGAATTGACGAAGCGGCGCTGGCCGGGCTGCGGCGGCACGTCGCCGAAGCCGCCCTGCATGTAGAGCGTCGGCAGGAGCGTGACGGCGATGCCGCTCGTCTCGGCGGCGGCGAGGCAGCGCAGGCCCATCTCGGCCGGATTGTCGTAGGGGGTGCCGTCGGGCGCGTGGTGAAGGTAGTGAAACTCCCCGACGGCGGTGAAGCCGGCCTTGACCATCTCGATATAGGCCTGTGTCGCGACAGCCTGAAACTCATCGGGATTCATCTTCAGCGCGAAGCGGTACATGGCGTCGCGCCAGGTCCAGAAGGAGTCATCATCGGCGCCTGCCCGCTCGGTCAGGCCGGCGATCGCCCGCTGATGGGCATGGCTGTGGACGTTGGCCATACCCGGTAGGGCCAGGCCGCCGAGCCGCTCGGCACCATGCCCGTCGTCGATTTCGAGCGCGGCGATCCGGCCGTCGGCCCCGATGGCGATGGTGACGTCCGATGCAACCCCGCCGGGGAGGAGGGCCTGAGAGACATGCAGCTTGCGTGGGGTCATGGCGCCGCCTATGCTGTATAGACAGCTTCTAGATCACCCTCCATAAGGGTTCAACCGAAATGTCCCTGCTCCTCCGGCATGGAACGCTCGCCAGCATGGTGCAGGGCGCGCAACCCTACGGGCTGGTCAGCGATGGCGCGGTGCTGGTGACGGATGGGCGGATCGCCTGGGTCGGCCCTTCGGCGGAGGCGCCGGCGGCCGACGAGACGGTGGATCTCGAAGAGCGGCTGGTCACGCCGGGCCTGATCGACTGCCACACCCATCTGGTCTATGGCGGCTCGCGCAGCGACGAGTTCGAGGCGCGCCTCAAGGGCAAGAGCTATGCCGAGATCGCCAAGGCCGGCGGCGGGATCCTGTCGACCGTCAGGGCGACGCGCGCCGCCGATGAAGCCGCGCTCATCGCGCAGAGCCTGCCGCGGCTCGATGCCCTGCTGGCGGACGGCGTCACCACCGTCGAGATCAAGTCGGGCTACGGCCTCGACGAGGCGACCGAGCTCAAGATGCTGCGGGCGGCGCGGGCCTTGGGCGAGCACCGGCCGGTGTCGATCGTCACCTCCTATCTCGGAGCGCATGCCATTCCGCCGGAATATCGCGAGAACCGGCAGGGCTATGTCCGCCTGGTCGGCGCGATGATGCCGAAGGTCAAGGGCCTCGCCGATGCGGTCGATGCGTTCTGCGAGACCATCGCCTTCTCGGCCGCGGAGACGGAGACGATCTTCGCGACGGCGCAGACGCATGGGCTGCCGGTCAAGCTTCATGCCGAGCAGCTGTCGAACATGGGCGGCGCGCAGATTGCGGCGCGGTTCGGCGCGCTGTCGGTCGACCATCTGGAATATCTCGACGCCGAAGGGATCGCGGCGATCGCCGGGTCGGGCACCGTGGCGACGCTTCTGCCGGGCGCGTTCTATTATCTCAACGAGACCCGCAAGCCGCCGGTCCAGGCGCTGCGCGCGGCGCAGGTCCCGATGGCGGTGGCGAGCGACCTCAATCCGGGCAGCTCACCGGTCCATTCCTTGCTGACCACCATGAACATGGCCTCGGTGCTGTTCGGGCTGACGCCCGAGGAATCGCTCGCCGGCGCGACGCGGGTGGCGGCAATGGCGCTCGGTCTCGGCGATCGCGGCCGGATCGTCCCCGGATTGCGGGCGGATCTGGCAATCTGGAACACCGGCGCGCCCGTCGATCTCGTCTATCCTGTCGGGCTCAATCGGCTGCAGGCGACGCTGCTCGCCGGCCAATGCGTGCGCGGGCAGCTCGGATGAGCGACCAGCCGCAGGAGAAAGGCCCGCGCTATCTCAAGGTGAAGGAGCACATCATGGCGCGGATCGCCTCGGGCGAGTTCGAGCCGGGCAGCCGGGTGCCGTCGGAGAACGAGCTGGTGTCGCGCTTCGGTCTCAGCCGGATGACGGTGAACCGGGCGCTGCGCGAGCTCGCGGCCGATGGCTGGCTCAAGCGCCGGCCGGGGGTTGGCAGCTTCGTGCGCCAGCCGCCGGCGCGGGGGAGCCTGCTCGCGCCGCGCGACATCGCCCAGGACATCACCCGGCGCGGCCACCGTCACGGCGCAAGGGTGATCGCCCGCGAGAGGCTTGCGGCGAGCGGCGATGTCGCGGAGAGTTTCGCGATCGAACCGGGAGAGCCGATCTTCCGCCTGGTGATGGTGCATGACGAGGACATGGTGCCGGTGCAGCTCGAGGAGCGTCTCGTCAATGCCGCGCTGGCGGCGGATTTCCTCGATCAGGACTTCAGCGCCATGACGCCGACGGCCTGGCTCATGCAGGCCTTTCCGGTCGAGGAGGTCGAGCATACGGTGCAGGCGGCGATGCCGAGTCCTGGCGAGCAGCAGCTGCTCGGGATCGGCGGCGACGAGCCCTGCCTGATCCTCAACCGCCGCAGCTGGTCGGGCGGCGCCGTGCTGACGGTGGCGCGGCTCACCTTTCCGGCCAGCCGCTTCGAGCTGCACAGCCGCCACCGCGTCAGTCCCCAGGGAGACCACATGCCGTGAACGCCGATCCACGCCACGACAATTCCCGCCGCATCCGCAGCCCGCGGGGCACCAGCATCAGCGCCAGGAGCTGGCTCACCGAGGCGCCGCTGCGCATGCTGATGAACAATCTCGACCATGAGGTGGCGGAGCGGCCGGAGGACCTCGTAGTCTATGGCGGCATCGGCCGGGCGGACAGGACCTGGGACGATTTCGACCGCATCGTGCAGTCGCTGAGATCACTGGAGGAGGACGAGACTTTGCTCGTCCAGTCGGGCAAGCCGGTCGGCATCTTCCGCACCCATGTCGATGCGCCGCGGGTGCTGATCGCCAATTCCAACCTGGTGCCGCATTGGGCAAGCTGGGAGACGTTCAACGAGCTCGATCGCAAGGGCCTGATGATGTACGGCCAGATGACGGCCGGCTCATGGATCTATATCGGCACGCAGGGCATCGTCCAGGGCACTTACGAGACCTTCGCCGAGGTCGGCCGCCAGCATTTCGGCGGCAATCTCCGGGGCAAGTGGATCCTGACGGCGGGCCTTGGCGGCATGGGCGGCGCGCAGCCGCTCGCCGCGACCATGGCGGGGGCGTCGCTGATCGCCATCGAATGCCAGCCGTCGCGCATCGAGATGCGCCTCAGAACCCGCTATCTCGACGCCCAGGCGGCGACCATCGAGGAGGCGCTCGAGATCGTGGCACGGGCGCACCGGGACGGCAGGCCGGTGTCGGTCGGGGTGCTCGGCAATGCGGCGGAGCTCTTGCCGAAGATGGTGGAGCGCGGCATCCGCCCCGACGTGCTGACCGACCAGACATCGGCGCATGATCCGGTCAACGGCTATCTGCCGGCCGGCTGGACGCTGGCGCAGTGGGAGGAACGGCGGCAAAGCGATCCGGCGGGTGTGGCCCAGGCGGCGAAGGAATCGATGCGGGCCCATGTGGCGGCCATGCTCAAGCTCCATGCGCAGGGGGTGCCGACGCTCGACTATGGCAACAATATCCGCCAGATGGCGTTCGACATGGGGCTCGACCACGCCTTCGACTTCCCCGGCTTCGTGCCCGCCTATATCCGGCCGCTGTTCTGCCGCGGCATCGGGCCGTTTCGCTGGGCGGCGCTCTCCGGCAATCCGGAGGACATCTACCGCACCGACCAGCGGGTCAAGGAGCTCATCCCGGACGACCCCCATCTCCATCACTGGCTCGACATGGCGCGGGAGAGGATCGCCT
>JBEVJH010000098.1:0-12086 GCA_040510355.1 Aestuariivirgaceae bacterium | reverse complement strand
CCTTCTGCTCGGGCTTTTCCTCCGGCGCCGTCTTGGCGGTTGCCTGACGCAGCGATACGTCCTCGATCGAGACGATGTCGACCGGGATCGATTCCTGCATCTCCACCTTGTGGCTTTCCGGCGGGGGCAGCACGATGACCGCCGCCAGAAGAATGGCAGCGTGGATTGCCAGCGATACCCCAAGACTCCAGCGCATCCCTCTCGCCTGCACGCCTCCCCTATTGCGGAAGCTTGACCGATTCGGAATCGGTGACCAAGCCGATCTTGCGGAAGCCGGCCCGGTTGAGCTCTCCCATCACCTTCATCACGTCTCCGTAGCCGACCGTCTTGTCGGCGCGCACGAAAACCCGCTCCTCATAACCGTTTTTCGCTATGGCCACCAATTTCGGCGTCAGTGTGTCGAGCCCGACCTCGGAATTCTGAAGAAATACACGACCATCCTGCTTGACGGAGACGGTCAGCGGCTCGTTGTCGCCCTGCAGCGGCTTGGCGCGGGTCTCCGGCAGCTCGATCGGAACGCCGACGGTCAGAAGCGGTGCGGCCACCATGAAGATGATGAGCAGCACGAGCATGACGTCGACGAAAGGTGTAACGTTGATCTCGCTCATCGGCGCAAAGACTTTGCGGCGGCGGCCCCGTCGACCGCCGCTTCCCAAAGAAGCAAGGCTCGATCCCATCCCGAAAACTCCCTCAGCTCACCCGCTCGTCAGGCGTCCAGTCTCATGCCCGCTCGTCCAGCTGCCGCGACACAATGGCGGAAAACTCGTCGGAGAAATTCTCCAGCCGCAGCCCCATCTTCGCGATATCGCTGGAGAATTTGTTGTAGAAAATGACCGCAGGAATGGCGGCAAGAAGGCCAAGTGCGGTTGCGAACAAGGCCTCTGCCAGTCCAGGTGCAACCACGGCGAGGTTGGTGTTCTTCGACACGGCAATTGCCTGGAACGAGTTCATGATGCCCCAGACGGTGCCGAACAGGCCGACGAATGGCGCGGTCGAACCGACCGTCGCAAGTACCAGGAGGCGGCTTTCCAGCTGCGCCATCTCCTTCTGCAGCTGAACGTCCATGACTTTTTCGATCCGCTTCTGGACGCCCTGGAAGCCGGCCCGCATGGCGCTGTCCTGGCTGCGTTTCCATTCCCGCATTGCGGCCATGAAGAGCTGGGCCATGCCGCCCATCTGGCGAGGCCCGATGGACACATAGAGATCCTCGAGCGACTGACCGGACCAGAACATCCCCTCGAATCGGTCGGTGGCGCGGGTCAGCCGGTTGATGACCAGAATTTTCTCGATGACGATGGCCCAGCAGATCACCGAAGCGGCAATCAGGCCGCACATGACCACCTTAACCAGCGGCGAGGCCTGCCAGAACAGGTGCCAGAGCGAGGCATCGCCGGCATTGAGCGCAACCTGTCCTGCTTCGACTTCCATTCGTCCCCTTTCCGCAGGCTCCCACGCATGCGGCGCATTAGCAAAGCAACTGTGTCGAAACTGCGGCTGTCGCCGCCCTCCGTTATGAATTCGACAACCGAGACAAGCAGGGCTTCGTTAATGGAGGATTACCGGAACGTGAAGTTATGCCTCCCTGTTGCTCGAATGGCAGCCGTTTTGATACATCACGGCCATGACCGATCGTCTGGCCATCGCGCTCGCACAGCTCAATCCGACGGTGGGCGCCGTCCAAGCGAATCTCGAGAAGGCGCGCTCAGCGCGGGATGACGCCGCGGGCCGCGGCGCCGACCTCATTCTGTTTCCGGAGCTCTATGTCTCGGGCTATCCGCCGGAGGACCTGGTGCTCAAGCCGTCCTTCGTGCGGGCCTGCCGCGAGGCGGTCGAGGCGCTGGCGCGCGAAACCGGCGAGCGTGGACCCGGAATTCTCCTGCCGACGCCCTATGCCGAGGGTGGGCGCGTCTACAATGCGGTGGCACTTCTCGAGGGTGGTGTCGTCAAGACCGTGCGGCTCAAACACGATCTGCCGAATTATGGGGTGTTCGACGAGAAGCGGGTGTTCGCTGTCGGACCGGCGCCGGGCCCCATCGACTTCCGCGGCGTGCGGCTCGGCGTGCCGATCTGCGAGGACATCTGGACGGAGGATGTCTGCGAGACGCTGGCCGAGACCGGCGCGGAGCTTCTGCTCGTGCCCAATGGCTCGCCCTTCGAGGCAGGCAAGCAGGATACCCGGCTCGCGATCGCGGTCGCGCGGGTCACCGAGACAGGCCTGCCGCTCGCTTATCTCAACCAGGTCGGCGGCCAGGACGAGCTGGTGTTCGACGGCGGCAGCTTCGGCCTCAATTCCGATCGCAGCCTGGCGTTTCAGATGCCGGCCTTCAAGGAGGACCTCGCCATCATCCGGTGGACGCGTCAGCAGGGGCGCTGGCGAATCGAGCAGGGCATGGTGGCGCCGCAGCCCGGCGAGGAGGAGGAGGTGTGGCGCGCGATCGTGCTCGGGACACGCGACTATGTGCGCAAGAACGGTTTCCCCGGCGTCGTGCTCGGGCTCTCGGGCGGCATCGATTCCGCCGTGGTCGCCGCCATTGCGGTGGATGCGCTCGGTCCGGAGCAGGTGCGCTGCGTGATGATGCCGTATCGCTACACGGCGACAATCAGCCTGGAGGATGCCGAGGCCTGCGCCAAAGCGCTGGGCTGCCGCTATGATATCGTGCCGATCGCGGATGCGGTCGAAGGGCTCGAACGAACGCTCGCACCGGTGTTCGAAGGTCTGAAGCCGGACGTCACCGAGGAAAATCTGCAGTCGCGGGTGCGCGGCACCATTTTGATGGCGATATCGAACAAGCTCGGCCCCATGGTGCTGACGACAGGCAACAAATCGGAGATGTCGGTCGGCTATGCGACGCTCTATGGTGACATGAATGGCGGCTTCAACCCGATCAAGGATGTCTACAAAACCCAGGTCTACGCGCTGGCGCGGTTCCGCAATCTCAATCGTCCCGAGGGATGCCTGGGTCCCGAAGACCGGGTGATCCCGGAGCGGATCATCACCCGGGCGCCGTCAGCCGAGTTGCGTCCCGGCCAGACCGACCAGGATGCCTTGCCGCCCTATGAGGAGCTCGACGCCATTCTTCGCGAGCTGATCGAGCACGACAGGTCGATCGCCGACCTGGCGATGGCGGAGATCCCGCGCGCTCATCTGCTGAAGACCCGCAATCTGGTCTACAATGCCGAATATAAGCGGCGGCAGGCACCGCCAGGGGTGAAGATAACAGCACGAAATTTTGGTCGCGATCGACGCTATCCGATCACCAACGGCTATCGCGACAAGCCATGAGCAGCAGCGGCAAGTTGATTGCACCAACAGTGCGCTTTGCTCCCTCGCCGACCGGACGGATTCACATCGGCAATGCGCGGACGGCTGTGTTCAACTGGCTCTACGTGCTCAAGAACTCCGGGCGATTCGTGCTGCGTTTCGACGACACCGACCGGGACCGCTCGACGCTGCAATTCGAGCGCGACATCGCTTCGGATCTGGCATGGCTCGGCATCGTTCCCGACCTGATGGTTCGCCAGTCGGAGCGCTTCGACCTCTATCGCCAGGCGGCCGACCGGCTCAAGGAAATCCACCGGCTCTATCCCTGCTACGAGACCCAGCAGGAGCTCGAGCTGCGCCGCAAGCGGCAGCTGGCGCGCGGCGCTCCGCCGATCTATGACCGTTCGGCCCTGCAACTCACCGACGCCGAGCGGCTGCAGCTCGAGGCCAAAGGGCGACGACCGCATTGGCGCTTTCTTCTCGAAAGTCGCAAGGTCGGCTGGACCGACCTCATCCGCGGGCCGCAGGAGATCGACACCGCGACCCTATCCGACCCGGTGCTGATCCGCGAGGACGGCAGCTATCTCTACACGCTGCCATCGGTTGTCGACGACATCGATCTCGCCATCACCCATGTGATCCGCGGCGAGGACCATGTGGTCAACACGGCGGTGCAGATCCAGCTGTTCGAGGCACTCGGGGCAGAGCCGCCGCAATTCGCACATCACAGCCTGCTGATCGGAGCCGACGGTCAAGGGTTGTCGAAGCGGCTCGGCTCGCTGTCGATCGCGGGCATGCGGGAGCGGGGAATCGAGGCGATGTCGGTGGCAAGCGTCGCAGCGCTGATCGGCACCTCGGAATCGGTTCATCCGGTGGCCGGCTACGAGGCGCTGCTGCAAGGATTCGATCTTGCGCATGTGTCGCGGGCACCGGCGCGTTTCGACGAGGAGGAGCTCCGTAATCTCAATTCGAAGCTGGTCCACGAGCTTCCCTATGAGGCGGTGCGGGCGCGGCTCAAGGCGCTCGACGCCGATGGCGGTCCGCAATTCTGGCAGGTGGTGCGCGGCAATCTCGCAACGTTGAACGATGCGCAGCACTGGCACGAAGTAATCTATGGCGCGATTGACCCGGTGGTGGCCGATCAGGATTTTCTCGATGCGGCGCGGCGCCTGCTGCCGCCCGAACCGTGGGACGACAGCACCTGGACGGCGTGGACCGGGCGCCTCAAGGAAGAGACCGGGCGGCGCGGCAAGGCTCTCTTCCATCCGCTGCGCCTCGCTCTCACCGCCAACGAGGCGGGGCCGGAACTCGCTGCACTCCTGCCGCTCATCGGCCGCGATCGCGTCGCGCGGCGGCTCGCGGGGGAGCGTTAGAACGATCGTCTAACCGGGTAGCGGGATCTCCGCCGCCGGGTCGGGCACCAGGAAGCCGCGCCGGACCGCCGGGCGGGCGGCGATGGCCTCGTACCAGCGCTTGACATTCGGGACCTCGCCGAGATCGAGCGAGTACCAGACAAAGCGGGTGGACCACGGCCAGATCGCCATGTCGGCGATCGAATATTCACCCGCGACATACTCGTGTTCCGCAAGACGACGATCGAGAACGCCGAAGAGGCGCCGCGCCTCCTTGCCATAGCGCTCCTCGGCATAAGCCGACTTGCCCCTGTTGAATTTGAGGAAATGATTGGCCTGGCCGAGCATCGGGCCGAAGCCGCCCATCTGCCACATCAGCCACTCGACGACCCGCCATCTGGCGACCGCATCCCTGGGCCAGAACCTGTCGGTCTTCTCCGCGAGATAGAGCAGGATGGCGCCCGACTCGAAGAGCGACATGCCGTTGTCCCGGTCGATGATTGCCGGAATGCGGTTGTTGGGCGAGATCTCGAGGAAGTGGGGGGCAAACTGCTCGCCCTTGCCGATGTCGACGGGGTGGACCCGGTAAGGAAGCGCCATCTCCTCGAGGGCGATCGAGACCTTGCGACCGTTGGGCGTGCTCCAGGTATAAAGATCGATCATTGCTGCTCCATGTCAGCGTAATTGGGTATAGCCGTGGGAATCCGCCTCGGCTTCGAGGGCGAGGATGCGGCCATAGGCATCTTCGGCGAGAAACTCGGCGCCACCGATGAGGAGCACCGCCCGCGGCTTCGCCAGATCAGGATCGGCAATCGCCTCGATCAGCGCGCGGCGCAGCCTGGTGAGCTGGGGCGGCGACCAGCCGGTTCGGGTAACGAACGGCAATGACGGTGCGACCGGACCCCAAGTCAGGATGCGCAGCTGCGTGGTGAGCTCCGGGCGAAGACGCGCAGCCAGCGCAAAGGTCACGCAATCGATGGCGGCGACATCGGCGTCGCGGTTGGCGACAAGCTCCATCGAGCGCAGATGCGCGCCGGTTTCGACCGCCCCCGCGAAGAACCTTCCGGCACGCGCCAGCGGGCCGACCAGGCTGCGCAGTGCCAGATGGCCCGACATGCTGTCGGGAGCGTTGTACGCCGCAACGGCGCCCCTCAGATCCTCGATCGCTCCAGCCTTGCTCGCCTCATGGACGATGATGGCGCTGGAATAGGTCGTACCGGCGCAGCCCGGGGCGTCGTAGCAAGGGGTGCCGAGCAGGGCCAAGCCACCCTGAAAGGCATGCGTCAAGGGATAACCGCAAGTCTGGGCGAACAGGAGATCCGGAGCGCGCCATTGCGCATGCGGATTCAGGCTGCGGTCAAGGCTCAAGGGCGCATCGCCGAAGCCGGCGCTCCGAAAGTGGCGTCGCAGGCCGGCCCACAAGGCGTCGGTGGCCGCGGCAAGCTCGGGGAAATCGTACATGGCAAGCGCTGCCAGCATCGGTCAGCTAGCCGATCTCGCGGGCGAGCGAGGCGATGACGGTCGGCGTGTCATTGGGCTGAACCCGAGCAGCGCGGATGAGGTTGTCGAAATGGCTGGCAAATTCGCGAATGAGCTCGGTGGTGGTCAATACCAGGTACATGTCGCCGACATAGATCACGGCGCGGCGCATGCCAAACACCGAATAAGGCACCGAGAAGCGCTCGCGGGCATCGAACAGGTACCAGCGATAGGACGGATAGAGCCGATCAAGGACCTCGGCCATGTTCTCGATCTGCTCGCGGCGTTGAGGCGGCGGGAATCCGCCCCACATCCCCTCGCCGCGGGCAAAGGCGACGACGTCCTGCAAGGGTGAGCAGACTTCGATCTCGCTTTCCGGGCGCCTGGCATGCTCGATGCGCTCGCGTGCCAGATCGGTCATCGCAGTGGCGATCGCGGTCTCCAGCCGCCCGGTCTCATAGGCGATCATCGCATCGGTCTTGAGGTGATCGGGCAGGGTCGCGGGCACATAGCGGACCTTGGTGCCGACCGCCTCGGTGTGCCAACGGCGCAGCCTTTCATCGGCCGGGTCGCCAGCATCGGGCTCGATCATCATCTGCGGCACGATATCGGCGGCGACCTGGTCCTGCTCCGAAAGACCGAGCAGCCAGTCGGCCGAGCAGCGGTGGCGGGCGGCGAGCTGGGCGATGGTCTCGGCTCGCGGCAGCCGGACATTGGTCTCCAGCAGGAGCTGCGACAGCGCGGACCGGCTGAGACCGGCACGGGTGGCAAAACGAGCACGCGACAGTCCGGAGCGCTCGATCTTCTCCGTCAACCGCCTTCGGAAAGTGTCAACCGTATCTCGCTTGCTCATGGTCTGTCCACAATTGTAACCAAAAACCTGGACTGTGCACAGCTATAAACAGTTTTACCCAATTGGAGCGTCGTCACCAGGCTGGCAGGAGGTTAAATTCCTTAGAGCTTGATTCGGGGTCGGATATGACGGTGGTCGATGGTACCGCAGTCCCGCGCAGGGCTGCGGCCGGGATAGAATGGCAAACTTTGTGGCTCATGGGTGCGGCCTGGGCCGGTTTCGCTGCT
This sequence comes from Aestuariivirgaceae bacterium, assembly GCA_040510355.1. Classification (GTDB taxonomy): domain Bacteria; phylum Pseudomonadota; class Alphaproteobacteria; order Rhizobiales; family Aestuariivirgaceae; genus DATAFF01. The sequence continues at coordinate 4,913 of JBEVJH010000098.1, read as the reverse complement.
CTGACTTGGTATTGGGAGGCATTGGGCTGGTGGATCGCCGCCCCGTTGGGCGCCTATCTGGTGGCTCTCCACGGCTCGCTCCAGCACGAGGCCCTGCACGGCCACCCGACGCGGTCGGCGGTGCTGAACGAGCTCCTGGTCTTTCCGGCCGTCACCTTGTGGTTTCCGTTTCGCCGCTACAAGGCGATGCATCTCAAGCACCATGACAACGACCACCTGACCGAGCCCGGCATCGATCCGGAATCGTTCTATCTCGATCCGCAGGCCTGGAACGGCGCGCCGCGCTGGCTCAAGACCCTCTACAGCATCAACAATTCGATGCTCGGCCGCTTCATCCTGGGGCCGGCCATCTCGACTGCCCGGCTCGTCACCGTCGAAGCCGGCCTGATTCTCGCCGGCGACCGCCGGGTAGCCAAGGCGTGGGCCCTGCACGGACTCGGCGTCGCGCTGGTCTGGCTGTGGGTGAGCGCGATCTGCGGGATGCCGTTCTGGCAGTATGTTCTGTTCATCGCCTATTGGGGCAACGCTCTGTCGATGATGCGATCCTATGCCGAGCACCGGGCCCATGAGGAGGTGGGCTGCCGGACGATCGTCGTGGAGACCAATCCGATTGTCTCGCTGCTGTTCCTCAACAACAATCTCCATATGGCGCATCATGAGCAGCCAACCCTGCCGTGGTACGAAATTCCGGCCTATTACCAGCGCCATCGCGACCGCCTGCTCAAGGAGAACTGCGCCTATCTGGTGAAGGGCTATCGCGAGATCGCCCGGCACTGGCTGCTCACGCCGAAAGAGCCGGTCCGGCATCCGCATCTCTAACGCCGCTTGCATCGTGGCGGAGAGCCTCCTACACGAGTTGCAACTCGTCAATCGAGAGGCAGGCCATGAACGGCTCCATTCTCGCCAGCGCCAGCGCGGCACTCGAGAGCATCGAACGTGAAGGCTTGACCAAGCGCGAACGGGCGATCCTGTCGCCGCAGGGGCCGCATATCGCGGTCGAAGGCGGCAAGCCCGGGCAGGAGGTCATCAATCTCTGCGCCAACAATTATCTCGGCCTCGCCGATCATCCACGGTTGCTCGACGCCGCCAGGGAGGCCCTGGAAAGCCACGGCCTCGGCATGGCGTCGGTGCGGTTCATCTGCGGCACCTCGGATCTGCATCTGGCGCTCGAGCGACGGGTGGCGACATTCCTCGGAACCGAGGATGCGATCCTGTTCTCCTCCTGCTTCGACGCCAATGGCGGGGTGTTCGAGACGCTGCTCGGGCCCGAGGATGCGGTGATCTCGGATGCGCTCAACCATGCCTCGATCATCGACGGCATCCGGCTCTGCAAGGCGCGGCGCCTGCGCTACGCCAACAACGACATGGCCGACCTCGAAGCGCAGCTGAAGCAGGCAGCGGAGGCGCGGGTGCGGTTGATCGCGACCGACGGCGTGTTCTCGATGGACGGGATCATCGCCAACCTGCCGGCGCTCTGCGAGCTTGCGCAACGCCATGATGCGGCGGTGCTGGTGGATGACAGCCACGCGGTGGGCGTGATGGGCCGGCGCGGCGGCGGCACCCATGAGCATCACGGCGTCGCGGACAAGGTCGACCTGCTGACCGGCACCTTCGGCAAGGCGCTCGGCGGCGCGGCGGGGGGCTATGTCGCCGGGCGGCGGGCGCTGATCGAGCTGCTGCGGCAGCGGGCGCGACCCTATCTCTTCTCGAATGCGCTGCCGCCACCGATCTGCGCCGCGACGCTGGCGGCTCTCGACCTGCTGGAGGCCGAGCCGGGCCTGATCGAACGGGTGCACCACAATGCCACCTATTTCCGCTCCGCCATGGCGGAACGCGGCTTCCGGCTTGCCGGCGCCGGCCATCCGATCGTGCCGGTGATGATCGGCGATGCGCGGCTCGCCACCCAAATGGCGTCGCAGCTCGGATCGCGCGGCATTTTCGTGACCGCCTTCTCGTTTCCGGTCGTGCCGCGGGGCGAGGCCCGCATCCGCACTCAGATGTCGGCGGCGCACCGTCGCGAGGATCTCGACCGCGCCATCGATGCCTTCACGACGGTCGGGCGGGACCTGGGAGTGCCGGCATGAGGACCGGCCCGATGCGGGCCCTGGTCAAGGCCAAGCCCGAGCCGGGCCTTTGGATGGAGGAGGTGCCGGTTCCCGTCCCGGCGGTGGGCGAGGTGCTGGTCAAGGTCCGGCGCTCGGCGATTTGCGGCACCGACCTTCATATCTGGAACTGGGACAGCTGGGCCCAGCGCACCATTCCGGTGCCGATGGTGGTCGGCCACGAATATGTCGGCGAGGTCTACCAGCTCGGACCGGGGGTGCGCGGCTTCGAGATCGGCGAAACGGTGACCAGCGAGGGACATATCGTGTGCGGACACTGCCGCAACTGCCGGGCCGGACGGGAGCATCTGTGCCCCAACACGCTCGGCGTCGGGGTCAACCGGCCGGGCAGCTTCGCGGAGTTCGTCTGCGTTCCGGCGCACAATGTCTATCCGATTCCGGCCAACATCCCGGAGCGGGTGGCAGCAATTCTCGACCCTTACGGCAATGCGATCCACACGGCGCTGACCTTCGACCTCGTCGGAGAGGACGTGCTGATCACCGGAGCGGGCCCGATCGGGATCATGGCGGTCCCGATCGCGCTTCGGGCGGGGGCGCGCCACGTGGTCATCACCGACGTCAACGATTACCGGCTCGACATCGCCCGGCGGATGGGTGCCACCCGGGCGGTCAATGTGGCCCGGGAGGAGCTCAGGGCCGTGATGCAGGCCCTGGAGATGAAGGAGGGCTTCGACGTCGGCCTCGAAATGTCGGGCGCCGAGAAGGCTTTCCGACAGATGCTGGCGGTCATGATCCATGGCGGAAAGATCGCGATGCTGGGCATTCCGCCGGGGGATATGGCGATCGACTGGAACGAGGTCATCTTCAAGAGCCTGACCATCAGGGGCATCTACGGCCGCGAGATGTTCGACACCTGGTACAAGGGAATCGCCCTGATCCAGTCCGGTCTCGATCTCGAGCCGGTGATCACCCATGAGCTGCCGGTCGAGCGCTTCGCGGAGGGGTTTGCGGCAATGCGCTCGGGGAATTGCGGCAAGGTGCTGCTGAACTGGTTCTGAGCCGGCGATCCCCCAAAGGTCGGCCCGGGCGCCTGATCCGTCGGCGAGCAGCCTTGCGGGGCCTCTGCTTCCGGCTATGATTGGATCAAGCAAAACCAGCTCCACGCCATAGCAAAGGCGAAGGAGGAACCCGGGAACACCATGCTTCGGATCGGCATTCGACGGCTGTCGTCCATGATCCTCATCATGCTGACGATCTCGTTGATCCTCTTCATCCTGTTCGAGGGCGACAAATACAATGTCGCGGCCAAGGTCCTCGGCCCCTATTCGACGCTCGCCCAACGCGACCTCTGGCTCGAGCAGAACGGCTATAACGAGCCCCTGTGGTGGCGCTACATCCATTGGATCTGGCGGTTCCTGCATGGAGACTTCGGCACCTCGATCATGTTCAACACGCCGGTGTCGAAGCTGGTCGGCGAGCATCTCGCCAACACCGCCATCCTGGCGGGCCTGGTGTTCAGCATCACCGTGGCCATCTCATTGGTGCTCGGGGTGTTCTCGGGAATCGCCGAGGGCTCGCTGCGCGACCGGGTGGTGACGGTCTTGTCGGTGCTCACCACCTCGGTGCCGGAATTCGCCTCGGCGACCATCCTGGTGTCGATCTTCGTCTATTGGCTCAACTGGCTGCCGGGCAGCTCGTCCTTCTCGGCCGGCATCGATCCGATCGAGCTGGTGCTGCCGGTGGCGGTGCTGGTGCTCTATAATTTCGGCTATTACACCCGCATGACCCGGGCCTCGATGGCCGAGGTGATGACCTCGCAATATGTCCGGACCGCCATCCTCAAGGGCCTGCCCTTCAGCCGGGTGGTCATGCGCCATGCCCTGCGCAACGCGCTCATCGCGCCATTCACCGTGATGGTGCTGCAGCTCAACTATCTGCTGTCGGGCGTGATCGTGGTCGAGGTGTTCTTCGCCTATAAGGGCTTCGGCAAGCTGCTCTACGAGGCGGCAACCTTCGGCGACATCTACACGGTCGAGGCCTGCACCATGGTGGCCGTGTTCGTCGCGGTACTTTCGCAATTCATCTCGGATGTGGGCTACACCCTGCTCAATCCGCGGATCCGGTTCAGCTGAGGGGTATCATGAGCGAGCTGACGACCTCACCGACCGCCGGAACGACCGTCCAGCCTCAGCGCGCCGGCCGCCTCGGCCGATTGCTTTCATCGATCTCGCTGCTGCGCGAGTCGCCGATCGGCATGATCGGCGCCTTCCTGGTGCTGTTCTGGGTCACGCTGGCGGTGCTGGCGCCGGTGCTGCCGCTGTTCGACCCGCTGGCGCAGTCGCCAGGCTTCCTGCTGAAGCCGATCCTGACACCGGCCAAGGGCGGCGGCACCCACTGGCTCGGCACCGACGAGCTCGGGCGGGACGTGCTGTCGCGCCTGATCTGGGGATCACGGCTGGTGCTGGTGTGGGCGACGCTCGCCACCACCGTCGCCTATGCGGTCGGCATGATCATGGGCGTGGTCGGCGGCTATCGCGGTGGCTGGTGGGACGAGATCATCTCGTTCTTCGGCAATGTGCTGCTGTCGTTCCCCCTGATGGTGCTCTACATCGTCATCATCTCGCGATTCGGTCCGGCATCGGAGTTCGGCCAGTATCTGTCGCGCGATCTCGGCTTCGATCCGGTCCTGACATCCGGCGTCATCATCATCGTGGCGGTCACCTTCGGGACGGCTCCGCAGGTGGCGCGCATCGTCCGCGGGCTGGTGCTCGATCTCAAGACGCGCGACTACATCGCGGCGGCGGAGGTCAGGGGCGAGACGCCGTGGTACATCATGCTGGTCGAGCTGCT
>JBEVJH010000097.1:0-4182 GCA_040510355.1 Aestuariivirgaceae bacterium | reverse complement strand
GTTGCGGCGATCCCATCAAATCGCCGCAATGTCGCGACTGATGCCGATGTCCCTCCTTCTCAGTTCAGCAGGCATCGGCATGGATCGCATTCGCATCGTCGGCGGCAACACGCTCAATGGCACCATCCCGATCTCGGGCGCCAAGAATGCCGCGCTGCCGCTGATGATCGCAGGCCTGCTGACCGAGCAGACGCTGATCCTGGACAACGTGCCGCGGCTGGCGGATGTAGCGCAGCTGCAGCGCATCCTCGGCAACCACGGCGTCGACATCATGTCGGTCGGCAAGCGCACCGGCGACAGCAAGTATCAGGGCCAGACCCTGCACATCTCGGCCGCCGACATCATCGACACCACCGCGCCCTACGAGCTGGTGTCGCGGATGCGGGCAAGCTTCTGGGTGGTGGCGCCGTTGCTGGCCCGCATGCATGAGGCGAAAGTGTCGCTGCCCGGCGGCTGCGCCATCGGCACGCGCCCGGTGGATCTGCTGATCATGGCGCTGGAAAAGCTCGGCGCCGAGATCGCGATCGACGCCGGCTATGTGGTGGCCAAGGCGCCCGGCGGATTGCGCGGCGGCGAGATCGTCTTTCCGAAGGTTACCGTCGGCGGCACCCATGTCGCGCTGATGGCGGCGACCCTGGCCCGGGGCACGACGGTCATCAGCAACGCCGCCTGCGAGCCGGAGGTCGGCGATCTCGCGGCCTGCCTGATCAAGATGGGCGCGCGCATCACCGGCGCCGGGACCCCGCGCATCGTGGTCGAGGGCGTGGACGCGCTGCACGGCGCCCGCCATACCGTTTTGCCCGACCGGATCGAGGCCGGGACCTACGCGATCGCCACCGCCATGACCGGCGGCGATGTCCAATTGTCCGGCGCGCGGCCCGAATTGCTGCAATCGGCGCTCGATGTGCTGGCGCAAGCCGGAGCCGAGATCGGCGTGAATGATGACGGCATCCGCATCCGCCGCAACGGCAACGGCATCAAGCCGGTGCAGGTCGCGACCGCGCCGTTCCCGGGTTTTCCGACCGATCTGCAGGCCCAGTTGATGGCGCTGATGGTCCGCGCCCAGGGCGCGTCTGCGATCACCGAGACCATTTTCGAGAACCGCTTCATGCATGTGCAGGAGCTTGCCCGGCTCGGCGCCCGCATCAGCCTCGACGGCGAAACCGCCCGGATCGACGGCATCTCCACCCTGCGGGGCGCGCCGGTGATGGCGACCGACCTGCGGGCGTCGGTGTCGCTGGTCATCGCGGGGCTTGCCGCGGAGGGCGAAACCATGGTGAATCGGGTCTACCACCTCGATCGCGGTTTCGAGCGGCTCGAGGAGAAGCTGAAGGCCTGCGGCGCCGCGATCGAGCGCATCAGTGACTAGGGACGACGACCAGGGACGGATTGCCGTGAATGACCGGCTCAAACTGATCGCATTGGACGCCGACGATCTCGCGGTCATCTCCACCCATGTGCAGGATGCCAGGGTGCAGGCCGCCGACATCATCTGGCGCCAGGCCGAGAAGCGGCTGGTGATCGGCATGAGCCGGCTGGACTGGGCGCAGACGCTCGCGGGCGACGCCGAACCGCGCCGGCTGGTGGCGGCGCTGCGGTTCGACCGGGTGCTGGCCTGCAAGTCGCGCATGATCGATCTCGACCAGCCGGACGAACTGCTGGAGCTGATCGGCATCGAATTCCATCCAGGCAGCGAGCCGCCGGGCGGCAGCGCGCTGCTGCTGTTCTCCCATGGCGGGGCGCTGCGGCTGGACGTCGAATGCCTGGAATGCGAGCTGACCGATCTCGGCCAGGACGACCTCGGGACCGGCGATCTCGGCGAGGGCGACGGGCTGGACGGATAGGGGCATTTCCGAGGGTTGACGGCCCTGCGCTGCCGCGCCATTGAGCAAGGAAGAGGGGCTTCCTCAATCCGTCCCGGAAAGCGTGCAATGCCGATTCGCCTTGTCAGTAGCAGCGCCGATTTCGACGAGACCTTTCGCCGGTTTCTGTTGACCAAGCGCGAGGCCTCCGCCGACGTCGAGGCCGCCGCGCGCGCCATCGTCGACGATGTCGCCAGCCGCGGCGATGCCGCGCTGATCGAGGCGACGAAAAAGTTCGACCGGCTCGCGCTTGACGCGGCCTCGCTGCGGGTGACGCCGGCCGAGATCGAGGCGGCGGTGCGGGAATGTGATCCGGCCACGGTCGACGCGCTCAAATTCGCCCGCGACCGCATCGAGGCCTTTCACCTCCGGCAATTGCCGCAGGACCAGCGCTTCACCGATGCCGCCGGCGTCGAGCTCGGCTGGCGCTGGAGCGCGATCGACGCTGTCGGTCTTTACGTGCCCGGCGGCACCGCGGCCTATCCGTCCTCCGTGCTGATGAACGCGATCCCGGCCAAGGTCGCCGGCGTGGAGCGGCTGGTGATGGTGGTGCCGGCGCCCGACGGCAAGCTCAACCCGCTGGTGCTGGCGGCGGCCCATCTCGGCGGCGTCTCGGAGATCTACCGTGTCGGCGGCGCCCAGGCCGTGGCCGCGCTGGCTTATGGCACCGCGACCATCGCGCCGGTCGCCAAGATCGTCGGTCCCGGCAATGCCTATGTCGCGGCCGCCAAGCGGCTGGTGTTCGGCAAGGTCGGCATCGACATGATCGCCGGGCCCTCCGAGGTGCTGGTGATCGCCGACGACACCGCCAATGCGGAGTGGGTCGCAGCCGATCTGCTGGCCCAGGCCGAGCATGACACCAGCGCGCAGTCGATCCTGATCACCGACAGCCACACCTTGGCCGACGATGTCGCCCGCGCCGTCGAAGGCCAGCTCAAGACGCTGCCGCGTGCCGCCATCGCCTCCGCCTCGTGGGCCGATTTCGGCGCCATCATCGAGGTCGACCATCTCGATCAGGCGGTGCCGTTGGCGAACGCGCTGGCCGCCGAGCATCTGGAGATCATGACGAGCGATCCCGAGGCGCTGGCGGCGAAGGTGCGCAATGCCGGTGCGATCTTCCTGGGCGGTCACACCCCGGAGGCGATCGGCGACTATGTCGGCGGCTCCAATCACGTGCTGCCGACCGCGCGCTCGGCGCGATTCTCCTCCGGGCTCGGCGTGCTCGATTTCATGAAGCGCACCTCGATCCTGAAATGCGGGCCGGACCAGCTGCGTGCGCTGGGTCCAGCCGCCATGGCTCTGGGGAAGGCCGAGGGCCTCGACGCCCATGCCCGTTCGGTGGGATTGCGTCTCAATCCGTCATGACCCAGCCCCCGCTCAGCGATGATCAGAACAAGCGGATCGTCGCGGTGACGCTCGACGAGGAATCGATCGGCCGGTCGGGGCCCGACATCGAGCATGAGCGGGCAATCGCGATCTACGATCTGATAGAGCAGAATCTGTTTGCGCCGGAAAGCATCGAGGTTTCCGGCCCGTTCACCCTGCATCTCGGCATCACCTCGAACCGTCTGATGTTCGACATCCGCAGCGAGGACGGCACGCCGGTCGTGACCCATCTGTTGTCGTTGACGCCGTTCCGGCGGATCGTGAAGGACTATTTCATGATCTGTGACAGCTACTATCAGGCCATTCGCACCGCGACCCCGGACAAGATCGAGGCGCTCGACATGGGCCGCCGCGGCATCCATAACGACGGCTCGCGCACGCTGCAGGAGCGGCTCAAGGGCAAGGTCCGGATCGATCATGAGACCGCGCGCCGGCTGTTCACCTTGATCACCGTCCTGCACTGGAAGGGGGACAGCACATGACCCCGCAAAGCGGGCTTGTCGCGTTGGCGGCGATAGCCCGGAGCGCCTGAGCGCATGGCGGAGGCTCCGCGGACGCGGCAACCGCAGGCCGTGCTGTTCGCCTGCGGCCAGAACAGCGTGCGCTCGCCGATGGCTGCGAGCCTGCTGCACCACATGTTGCCGCAGTCGCTCTATGTCCGGTCGGCCGGCGTCAAGAAGGGCGAGCTCGATCCCTTTGCAGTCGCCGTCATGGCCGAGCTCGGCCAGGACATTTCCGCCCACAAGCCGACCACCTTCGAGGAGCTGGACGATTGGGAGGGCCTGAATTTCGATCTCATCATCACGCTGTCGCCGGAAGCGCATCACAAGGCGCTGGAGCTGACCCGCACGCTGGCCGCCGACGTGGAATATTGGCCGACCCCGGATCCGACCGACACGCCCGGCAATCGCGAGCAGAAGCTCGCCGCCTATCG
>JBEVJH010000096.1:0-12479 GCA_040510355.1 Aestuariivirgaceae bacterium | reverse complement strand
CCCTTGGCGGTGACCACCCGCTGCTTCAGCCGGCGCCCCGTTGTAACGCCGCCATCGGAAGAGCCTTTGCCACCGCCGGGACGGCGCCGACCGCTGGGCCTACCCGGTCCCGGTCCGGCCATAGGTCCCGTCTTCGATCATCAGATCGGTGAGGATGCCCTCGCGCAGGCCGCGATCGGCGACCCGCACCCGGTCGACCGGCCAGCAATCCTTGATCTCCTCCAGGATGGCGCAGCCGGCCAGCACGAGATCGGCGCGCTCGGCGCCGATGCAGGGATGCGCCGCGCGATCGGCGTAGCTCATCGCCAGGAGATCGCGGGTGATCCGCCCGACATCGTCGCGATGCAGCCAGCAGCCGTCGACCCGCGAGCGATCATAGCGCCGGAGCGCCAGATGAACGCCGCAGATCGTGGTGACCGTGCCGGAAGTGCCGAGCATATGGTCGGGCACGGTCCGCTCGTCGATTTCCGACACCCGGCTGGCGAAGTCGCGCAGCATCGGCCTGACATGGCCGCGCATGGCGGCGAAGCATTCGGGGGTGACATCGGTGCCGCCGAACCGCTCGGCAATGGTGACGACGCCTTCCGGGACCGAGGTCCAGGCATCGATCGTGTAGTTGCCCGGCTCGACCGTCAGCCAGCTCACCTCGGTCGAGCCGCCGCCGATGTCGAACAGCAGCACCCGCGCCGCATCGGGTGCGATCAGCGGCGATGCGCCGGCGACCGCCAGCCGCGCCTCGGTCTCGCGATCGATGACCTCGAGCTCGAGACCGGTCTCCTCAGCCACCCGGTCGACAAAGGCCCTGCCGTTCGATGCCATCCGGCACGCTTCGGTGGCGATCAGACGGAAGCGCTCGACCTTCCACCAGCGCAGCTTGTTGGCGCAGATCCGCAAGGCCGTGATGGTGCGCAGCATGGCGCGCTCGCTGAGCGCGCCGGAGATGCTCGCGCCCTCGCCGAGCCTGACGATGCGCGAGAAGGCATCGATCACCCTGAAACCGCCGACCGCCGGGGCGGCGAGCAGCAGCCGGCAATTGTTGGTGCCGAGATCGAGCGCCCCGTAAAGGGTTTCCCGGTTTCCCTCCGGAAAGGCCCGGCTGCGCAGCTCGGCTGAACTTTGGCCGTCCCGATGCGCTCTCACATGAAGCGCCGCGAGATTTGCACTTCTTGCCGGAAAAACGTCGCTCGGCTGCGTCCCCCGCGAGCCCGACCACGAACCGCTGGTTTCATCCACAATCACTTCTCCGGCGCCCGGGACCGGCCTCGGGAAGGAGCTGGCTGCAACCCAGAGGAGTGCCCGTGACGCCCTGTCTCATCCTTGGCGGCAAGTCTAAGCAGCTTGCTGCACGAGGTAAAGGGGGCGGAAGCGGCTCGATCATCGACCTTCCGGCCGGTTGTCGCCTATCTTCTGCAGGCGGTATCGACAGCGAAAATCTCATCGGTGGATCCGGCCCATGTGGGACCTCTTCCTGATCCTCGTCGGCGCGCTGATCGGCGCGTTCGTCAAGCCGTTCCAGGATTCGCTCTACGCCCCCCGGCTGAAGGTCGAGTTCGCCAATGACGATCGGCGCTTCATCCTGGAGACGATGGACCAGAGCGGGCACAAATTCGCCTATCTTAGGATCGGCATCCGCAATGCCGGCTGGGGCACCGCCCGGAACGTCCGCGTCCTGGCGACACGCCTCGTCCTGCAATCCCATGCCGGCCCCGAGCCGTTCGACTCGGAGGTCCTCGACCTGCCCTTCGCGATCACGCATGAAGCCGCGATGGACATTCCGCGCGACAGCTATCGCATTGTCGATGTCTGCCGCGTTCAACACCGGACGAATGTCGAGTTGCAGTTCCTCTTCGTGAAGACGCCGAACTATTTCCCGCGCGATCTCGCCGCCGGCACCTACCGGATGACCATTCAGGCCACGGCCGACAATTGCCGGCCGACCTCGGCCACCATCGAATTCACCTGGCGCGGCACGGGCTTTGCGTTTCGGTAGCGAATAGCCAATAGCGAATAGCCAATAGCGAATAGTGTCAGGGCAGAACGCGGCCCCAACCATTCGCTATTCGCTATTCGCTAACGCCTTCCTGCTATGACTTCCACCGCAGGCAGGTCGTAATGCGTACATTCGGACGGCAGTGGTTCAAGGCTGGCTCGCTGATGTCCGAGTTCTCGGACAGCTTCGGGAGCGCGGTCACCCGCCGCAAGACGTCGCTGGCGCTTCATGCCGCCAAGGTGGAGGCCGAGCTTGCCTCCAAGGCCAAGTCGGAATTCATCGCCAATATGAGCCATGAGCTGCGCACGCCGCTCAATGCGATCATCGGCTTTTCCGAGATGCTGGGCACCCTGAAGCGCGACGATCCGGAGGCGGTTGCACTCTATTCCGGCTATATCAGGCAGGCGGCCGACCATCTGCTCGCGCTGATCAACGGCATCCTCGATGTCTCCAAGATTCAGGCCGGCAAGCTGGCGGTGGAGCGCGAGTCGACGGCGCTGGCGCCGGCGGTCGAGAGCTGCCTGCTGATCATCGACGCCCGCGCCCGCGAGCACGGCATCATCGTGACGAGCCGCCTCCCACCCGATCTGCCGGCGCTCGATGCCGATCCGCTGCGCCTCAAGCAGATCCTGATCAATGTGCTGTCCAACGCCGTCAAGTTCAGCGATCCCGGCGGCACGGTCGAACTTGCGGCGGCAGTGCTTCGCGACGGCTTCGTCCGGATCGAGATCCGCGATGACGGGCCGGGGATGACGACCGACGAGATCGACACGGCGATGCGGCCGTTCGGCCAGGTGAGCGGCGTCTGGAGCAAGCGCCATGAGGGAACCGGCCTCGGCCTGCCGATCTCGCTGGCGCTCGCCAGGCTCCATGGTGGCGACATGCGGCTGCACTCGACCAAGGGCATCGGCACGCGGGTGACGATCGACCTGCCGGTGTGGCGTTCAGTTGAGGCAGTAGGCAGTAGGCCGTGAGCAGCGCTCTTGCCTACTGCCTACTGCCTACTGCCCACCAGTGGCAAAAGAGGGAGCCCCGTCCGTGACAACGGAGCTCCCTGTCTCAGGTCACTTCTGCGGTGCCTGACGGCGGCAGACGAAGTGAAGGACGATCCTGACGATGAGCCCGCGCAGGCTGAGCACCTGCCCGGGTCTTGTCATCTCGTTCCCCGGAAGAACCCGCTGGGCGGTCGTGTTCGGCCGAGTGCTTTCGCAGATCGACCCGGGCCTGGGTTGCGCCGTGATCGCCATCGCCGGCGAAACGAACGCCATCGAGATCAACATTGCAGCGGCAAACCTACGCATGGTCACTCCCTTTGGCCCGGATCTGTTGCCGTTTTTCTGCCCATCGCCGAACCGAGCATCGCGGCGATGCGCTCTTCAAGCTGTGTTTTGGAGTCACCTCACCTGGCTGCTACCTTCCGGCAGCCGGCGAGGCGAAGAACGATCTCGACCACCACGCGGCGAAGATCGAGCACCCGTCCCGGCTGCGCGTATTCGTTCCCCGGCACTCTTAGAGCGGCCGCCTTTGTCGGCCGAAAGATTTCGCAGATCGGGTTCGGCTTGGGCTCCGACATCTGGGCCATCGCCGGCGTCATGAACGCCATCGAGATCAACAATGCAGCAGCAAGCGTACGCATGAACACTTCCCTTGGCCCGGATCTGTTGGCGTGATTCGCCCATCGCCGAGCCGAGCATTGCGGCAGCGGGCGCCTTTCAGCTTCTGTCGTGGAGGGATTCGCCGTCCGACCAGCGAAATTTTCGTTGTAAAACCTGTTTTACTCTCCAGTCGTGATTGGCAAATCTTTCCAGTTCTTGGTCAAATAACGTTTATGTGATTACAAGATTATCTCTAAGATTTTATGCAATTATTCTTCAATAGAGCGAATTGTACACCAATATAAATTATGCACAGCAAGAGTATTTCCAGGCTATTATTGACTCGTTCGTAGAGATCGAACACCCTCGAAGCCTTCGGAGGCTGGCCACTCACGGCGGAAATCCTTCAAGCGGGTCACCAGAGGATGCGAAGGCTTGTTATCGTTCTATTGTTGATCCCGCCAATAGCGGCGCTGGCTTATCTGTATAGTGTCAAGCATGCGGGTCCGAGCTATGCCGAGCTCCTGCGTCGCGGCACCGATGGCGTGCGCCGGGAGCTGGTCCAGTTGACCAACGCTGCCATGAGCTGGCGCCCCGCCGCCGACAAGCTCCCGAACCCCGACATGACCGCCCTCGCCGATGGCGTGAGCCGCGCCTATGCCGGCGCCCGCGGGCTGTTCGAGAGCACCCCCTCCAGATACATCACCGCCCCGGTCGAGCGCGGCCGCTTTGCGACCGTCGTGCGGGCGACCGGCACGCTCAATCCGATCTCGACGGTCGATGTCGGCTCCGAGCTTTCCGGGCGCATCGCCGAGGTGCTGGTGGACTTCAACGACAAGGTGCGCGCCGGCCAGGTTCTGGCACGCCTCGATCCGGTGACCTTCGCCGCCAGGGTGAAGGAGGCGAAGGCATCGCTACGCATCGCGCAAGCCGGTGCGCGGGTGCAGCTCGCCTCGAAGGAGCGGGCCACCGCCGAGATCGCCTCCGCCAAAATGGCGCGCAATGTGGCCGAGGCCAACCAGGCGGCGTTGAAGGCGAAGCTCGCCGAGACCGAGCGCGATCTCCAGCGAAAGACGATCCTGGCGCGCACCACCATCATCTCCAAGGCCGATCTGACAGGAACGCAGGCGCGCCGCGACGCGGAAGCCGCCGATGTGCTGGCCGCGACGGAGCAGATCAACATGAAGGGCGAGGCCATCGTCATCGCCGAGGCCGATCTCAGGATCGCCGAAGCCAATCTCGACAATGCCGAAGCCATCGTCGAGGAGAAGGAGGCAGCACTCGAGCAGGCCGAGCAGGATCTCGCCCGCACCGAGATCCGCTCGCCGACCGACGGCGTGATCATCAAGCGCGACATCAATCCGGGCCAGACCGTGGCCGTCAGCCTGGAAGCGAAGATGCTGTTCAACATCGCCAATGATCTCCGCGAGATGGAAGTGCATGGCAAGCTCGACGAGGCCGATATCGGCCAGGTGAAGCCCGGGCAGAAGGTGGCGTTCACGGTGGATGCCTATCCCGACCGTCAGTTCACCGCCGATGTCCGGCAGGTCCGCATGGCTCATGAGGTGGTGCAGAACGTCGTGACCTACACGGTCGTCATCTCCGCCCCCAATCGCGAGCTCCTGCTGTTTCCCGGCATGACCGCCAATCTGGTGATCGGGATCGACGAGAGCGCCGATGTGCTGAAGATCCCGAATCAGGCCCTGCGGTTTCGGCCCGACGGCGAGGCGCCGGCTGCCGAAAGTCTCGACATGAGCTCCGGCACGGTTTGGGTGACCGATCCAAATCGGCAGGGGCCAGTGCCAGTGCCTGTTGCGCTCGGCCGCAGCGACAGCAACGGCACGGAGCTGCGCTCGGGCAAGCTGCGCGAAGGCCAGCCGGTGATCGTCGGCATTGCCGTCTCGGAGGCCGGCGCCGGACCGTTCGGAATCCGTCTGGGTTACTAGAGCATGTCCCTGATCAGCGCCGTGAACATCAGCAAGCACTATCAGGTCGGCGGCTCGCTCGTCCGTGCGGTGTCGGATGTTTCCTTCGAGATCGAGACCGGCGAGTTCGTCGCCGTGATCGGCCGCTCGGGTTCAGGCAAATCGACCCTGATGAGCCTGCTCGGGCTGCTGGAGACACCCGATTCCGGGCACTATCGGCTGAAGGGGCTCGAGGTCGCCAAGCTCGACCGCAACCGGCGGGCCGCGCTGCGCTGCCGCGAGATCGGCTTCGTGTTCCAGATGTCCTCCCTGCTGCCGCGGTCGAGCGCGCTCGAGAACGTCGAACTGTCGCTGGCCTATGCGGGCGTGCGGCGCGCCGAGCGGCGGCGCCGGGCACGCGACGCGCTCGACCGGGTCGGGCTCTCGCATCGCCTCGACCATTGGCCGTATCAACTTTCCGGCGGCGAGCAGCAGCGCGTCGCCATCGCCCGCGCCATCGTCAACGAACCCGCCCTGATACTCGCCGATGAGCCGACGGGCGCCGTCGACAGCCGGACCGCCGATGGGATCATGTCGCTGTTCGAACATCTGAACGGCGACGATCGGACCATCATCGTGGTCACCCATGCCGCCGACGTCGCCCGGCGCACCCGCCGCATCATCACCCTCAACGACGGCTATCTGATCGCCGATGAGCGCGTCGGCCCCGCCTTGCCGTCCACCGTGGCGGCGCCCATCGGCAGGGTCGCATGAGCTATCTCGAGAGCATCCGCATCGCCTGGCGAACGCTCGGCGCCAATCGCACGCGGAGCTTCCTCACGGTGCTCGGGATCATCATCGGCGTCGCCGCCGTGGTCTGCATGGTCGCGGTCGGCGACGGTGCGCGATCGCAGGTCACCGAGGGGCTGCGCACGCTCGGCACCAACATCCTCTATGTATCGCCCGGCGCGGCGAAGTCCGGCGGCACCCGGCTCGCCGCCGGCACGGGCCACACCCTGACCGACGACGATGCCGCCGCAATCTTGCGCGAGGTGCCGGGCATCGAGCTGGCATCGCCCATGATCTCCCGCGACGCGCAGGTCATCGCCGGCAACCGCAACTGGTCGACGACCGTGACCGGCAACGACATGGGCTACCTGATCGCCCGCGAATGGGCGCTGGCGGCCGGGCGCCATTTCACCGCTGCCGAGCTGGACCGCGGCGCCAAGGTGGCGATCGTCGGCCAGGTGCTGGCCGAGAAGCTGTTCGACGACCGGCCGCGCCTCGGCGACACCTTTCGCATCGGCACGGTTCCCTTCACGCTGGTCGGCGTGCTCGACAAGAAGGGCCAGAATGCCGCCGGCGGCAGCCGCGACGACGTCGTCATCATCCCGCTGGCGACGGCGCGGTCCCGGGTCATCGGCTCGCAGAGCGACGTGAACCGCCAGGCCCTCGATTTCATCATCGTGAAGCATTTCGAATCGAGCGACGTCCATACGGTCCAGCAGCAGATCCGGGCGGTGCTCAGGCAGCATCACAAGCTCGCCGCCGACGCGCCCGACGACTTCGAGGTCTACAATCCTGCCGACGTCCTGGCGGCCGAGGCGGGCTCGGCACGCGTCTTCAGCATATTGCTGGCTTCCATCGCCTCGATCTCGCTGGTCGTCGGCGGCATCAGCATCATGAACATCATGCTCGTCTCGGTGTCGGAGCGCACCCGCGAGATCGGGCTGCGCATGGCGCTCGGCGCGCGCGGCCGCGACATCCGTCGCCAGTTTCTCACCGAGGCGATGGTGCTGTCGCTGATCGGCGGGACGCTCGGCGTGGCGCTCGGCGCGGTGGCAGGCGTGCTGGTCGCGTTCTACAGCGGCTGGCCCGTGCTGATCAGCCCGTGGATCGCCGTCCTCGCCTGCGTCGTCTCGACCTCCGTCGGCCTGGTCTTCGGCGCCTATCCGGCCACCCGCGCCGCCAGGCTCGATCCGATGGTCGCGCTGCGGTACGAATGAGGCAGTCGGCATTGGGCAGTAGGCCGGGGCGGTGCTCTTCCCTACTGCCTACTGCCTACTGCCTATTCCGCCGGATATCATCCCGCCATCCCGCCACCAACGGGTCTTGCTCGGGATCGCCGCCGCCATTGCGCACGCGGCTCTTGCGGAAGGCGAGCTCATGCTGCGCATTCACGAGCGCCGCCGAGGCATGCCGCTGCGCGCGGTCGATCCGCCGCGTCCGCAGCACGCGGTCATCGACGATGTCCTGGTACTCTTGCGGGCTGATCGTGCGCCCGACCTCGTCGGCAAGCTCCTCGCGGATGACCCGCCGCTCCCATACCCCGCTTCGCCACACGGCGAGCGCCATGATCAGCAGGAACGGCAGGAAGATCGTGAGCTGCAGCATGCTGCCCGCGACGAAGGCGCCGAGAAAGCCGATATCGGGCGGCGCCTCGATTTCCGGCGGATGGCCGGCCGCCACCCCGGCGAGCGACGCAAAGAGGGGCAGCGCATTGTTCAGCATCTGGGCGGCGATCGCCAGAACGAGGCCGGCTAGCGGCGCGTGCACCCTCAGCCATGTCTTGCGCGTCTGCATGCCGAATCCGAGAAACGCCCCGAAAATGCCGGTGAACATCGCATGCCCGCCGAGCCCGAGCAGGGCATAGCGCGCGCCAAGCTGAACGCTGAACATCCCCCAACCGAACTCGGCATAACCTCTGACGGCGTAGAGCGCGGCCTCGTACCAATTGAAGCCGGCCCCCACCAGAGCACCATAGACGAGGCCGTCCCGCATGTTGTCGAACTCGGCGCGCAGGAATGCGAACACCAGGAGCACCCCGCAGGCCTTGGCGGTCTCTTCGACGAGGGGCGCGGACAGCGGCGCGGCAAGCAGCATCGTTGCCTGCGGGCCCAGGATCTCGACCACGACCGGATTGTGAGCGACCCAAATGTCGACCAATCTGAAGAAGGCGGTGTTGAACGGCAGGGCGACGGCAGTCGCGATCAACCCACCCCACAGGAAAGCCGCCGCGGTGAGCCAGGGCGTCTCGCGCTCCCGCCGGTCGAGAAACCACAGGATCGCAAGCGGCACCACCGAGAGCAGGCTCGACAGCATGAGGGCCAGGAAGAACAGGCTCGCGATCTCCGGCGGCATGCGGGTGAACACGATGATCTGGACCAGCGTCGCATAGGCGAGCACCAGCAGCAGGGTTGCAGAGACCACGATGCACACCCCGCGCCGCCGCAACGGCGAACCCATCAACAGCCGGTCGTGGCCGGAAGGCGAAGCGATCATGGCGGGAGGATAGCGCCAAGCTGTGGCAGTTGGCAGTAGGCAAAGACAGGCAGTAGGCATTGGGCAGTAGGCAGTGAGCGGCGCTATTGCCTACTGCCTACTGCCTACTGCCTCTAATGCGCCGCCTGCGGCCCTTGTCCGAGCTTGCTCTTGCGCAGCGACAGCGCCAGCGGCACCGCCGCCAGCGAGATCAGCATCAATACCCAGAAAGCGTCCATATAGGCGAGGAACGACGCCTGCGTCGCCAGCTGCTGGCCGATCCACGCGGTCGCCTGCTGCTGCGCCTGGACCAGCGAGCTGCCCTGGGCGAGGAAGAACTTGGTGACCTGCTGCACCGTCTCCTGATATTGCGGGCTCGAGGGGATGACGTTCTCGACCAGCCGGCTCTGGTGGAACTGCTCGCGATGCGCCAGCACATTGGAGACGAGCGACACGCCGATCGAGCCGCCGGTGTTGCGCGCCACATTGATCAATGCCGAAGCCTGGTCGGTCTTGCCGGGAGGAATGCCGTCATAGGACGCCGCGATGATCGGGATGAAGATCAGCGGCAGCCCGACGCCGAGCAGCATGCGCGAATGGGCGAAGAACCAGAAGTCGAGATCGCCATAGACATTGGTCAGATCGTACATCGAGAGCGCCGAGATCACCGCCCCGGCGGCGATCAGATATTTGGGCTGCACCATGCCCGACAACCGGCCGACCACGAACATCATCACCATGGTGACGACGCCGCCCGGCGACAACACGAGGCCGGCCCAGGTGGCGGTGTAGCCGAATTGCTGCTGCACGAGCAGCGGCAGGAACTGCGTCGTCGCGAGCAGGATGGCGCCGGTCGCCAGCATCACCAGGAAGCAGGCGCCGAACTGGGGGGTGGCCAGCATCCGCATATCCACCACCGGGTCGCGCCGGCTGAGCTCCCAGGGTATCATGGCGACGAAGGCGGCGAAGCAGACGATGGCGACCTTGACGATGAACGTCGAGCCAAACCAGTCGTCCTCGAGCCCGCGGTCGAGCATGATCTCCAGCGAGCCGAGGAAGGTCGCGACAAGGACGAAGCCGATGAGATCGAACCGCTTGTTCAGGCGCCGCCGAGCCGCCGCCGCGGCGGGCGACTCGCTGAGGAGGAGTGCGATCAGCACCATCGCGAGGAGGCCGACCGGCCCGTTGATCAGGAAGCACCAGTGCCAGGAGATGTTGTCGGACAGCCAGCCGCCCAGCGTCGGACCGACCACCGGCGCGACCACCACGGCCATGCCGAACAGCGCGAAGCCCTGGCCGCGCTTCTCTGCCGGGAAGGTGTCCGCCAGGATCGATTGGGCGACCGGCACCATGCCGCCGCCACCCAGCCCCTGCAGGATGCGGAACAGGAGCAGCGACTGGAGGCTCCAGGCAAAGCCGCACAGCACCGAGCTCGCGGTGAAGAGGGCGAGGCAGATCAGGAAGAAGGTCCGCCGCCCGAGCCGCTGGGCGAGGAAGGAGCTCGCGGTCAGCGCGACGGCGTTGGAGACCAGATAGGTGGTGACCACCCACGACGCCTCGTCCTCGCTCACCCCCAATCCGCCGGCCACATAGGGCAGAGCCACATTGGCGATGGTGGTGTCGAGCACCTCCATGAAGGCGGCGAGCGCCACCACGACGGCGATCAGCCAAGGATTGGTGCCGCCGCCCGCCGCCGGCTTCGTGGCGGAGGTCACAGCCGCCCCTTGAGCCGCTCATAGACGGACGGCGTCGGATCGATCCGCACCGTCGGCACCACCGACATGCCGGGGCCAAGCGAGACATCGGCCGGCGCATCGCGCATGACGATCTTGACCGGCACCCGCTGGACGATCTTCACGAAGTTGCCGGTGGCGTTCTCGGCCGGCAGCAGCGAGAAGGCGGTCCCCGACCCCGGCTGCACGCTCGCCACCTCGCCGGTGATCAGGCGGTCGGGATAGGCATCGATCTCGATACTCGCCGATTGGCCGGGGCGCATCGCGTCAAGCTGGGTCTCCTTGAAATTCGCCGCCACCCAGATGTCGTCCGGCACGAACATGGTCAGCGCCGTTCCCGCCTGCGCATATTCTCCGACCGCCGCGCTGAGCTGGACGACGCGTCCCGGCTGGTCTGCCGTCACCGTCGTATAGGAGAGATTGAGCTTGGCCTGGTCCCGCTGGGCCTCGGCCTGGGCGAGGGTCGCCTCGGCGCTCTTGCGCTGGGCGCGCAGCGATTCGATCTGCCGCTGCGCCACATTGAGGCTCGACTGGGCGCTCGCCAGCGCCGACTGCTGCTGATGCAGCTGCGAATTGAATTGCTGCTCGTTCTGGATGGTGCCGTAGCCCGTCTTCGCCAAATCCTCGAAGCGCTTCGCCTGCTGCTGCGCGAACACCAGCGCCGCCTGCGCCTGATCCACCTGCGCCTGGGCGGCGGCGATCTGCGACTGCTGGACGCCGATCTGGGCATCGATGTTCTGGATGTTGGCCGCCGCCACCCCGACCTGCGCCTCCGCCTGCTGCAGCGCGACCTGGAAGTCGCGCTCGTCGATCCGGGCGATGACGTCGCCGGCATTGACGTGCTGGTTGTCGGTGACTGGCACCGCGATGATGTAGCCGGCAACCTTGGGCGAGATGGAGAACTGGCGCGCCGCGATGAAGGCGTCGTCCGTCGACTCGAAGCGGCGGGCATGATCCCAATAGAGAGCGCCGAGACCGGTCGCCAGGACGACAAGGGCAAGGCTGAGCCAGATGACGACGGGGTGCCGCCTGAGCAGCCCCTTCCGCGGCGCGCCGGCCTCGACGGACTTGTCCGCGGGCGGCGCCTGGGGCTCGGGCGACAGCGCCTCGACCCGCGGTCGGGACGGCGCGACCGCGCGCAGCGTCGGTGGCTCGTTCTCCGACGGCGTCGGCACGTCCTTGTTTCGCTTGGCAGTCTCGAACGACATCGCGCAAACCTCCCTCGGCGCAATTGTTCAGCTACGCATATGGCGACGGGATGGTTGGCAAACTCAGGCGAATTTGCCGCAGTTGTTCGATTCTTGCGGCTTTCCCGCGGAGGCAGTCAGTGGCGCAAGCCTATTTATTCCCCGCCGGATCTCTCCCATATTCCACCCCGAAACCTGGAGGCGCCCCGCCCGATGTATGTTCCGCCCGCTTTCCGCGAGGATGATCTCGCAGTCCTGCATGCGCTGATGCGCGACACCCGCCTGGCGAATCTCGTCACCGCCACCGGCGAGGGCCTGGTCGCCATCCCGCTGCCGCTCTTCCTCGTGCCGGAGGAAGGCTCGAACGGCACCCTCTACGGCCATGTCGCCCGCGCCAACCCGCAATGGCGGCTGCAGCCCTTGAGCGACGCCATGGCGCTGTTCACCGGCAAGGACGCCTATGTGTCGCCGAGCTGGTATGCTTCCAAGGCGGAGCATGGGAAGGTGGTGCCGACCTGGAACTACATTGCGGTCCACGCCTATGGCCCGATCGAGTTCTTCGAGGACGCCAACCGGCTGCTCGACGTGGTGACGCGGCTCACCAATCTGCATGAGGGCGGCCGCGCTCCGGCTTGGACGGTCGACGACGCGCCCGAGGCCTTTATTCGCGCCCAGCTGCGCGGCATTGTCGGCCTGCGGATTCCCATCACGCGCCTCGAGGGCAAGCGCAAGATGAGCCAGAACCGGTCCGCCGCGGATCGCGCCGGAGTCGCCGCAGGACTCGCCGCCAGCGACCGCGCGAGCGACCG
>JBEVJH010000095.1:0-8668 GCA_040510355.1 Aestuariivirgaceae bacterium | reverse complement strand
GGATGACCGGGAAGGAGTGAAGCCTGATGGGCCTGTTTACCAAGGATATCAAAACGCTTGATGATCTGTTCGTGCATACCCTGAAGGACATCTACTATGCCGAGAAGCAGATCACCAAGGCGTTGCCGACCATGATCTCGAAGGCAACCGACCCGCAACTGAAGCAGGGCTTCGAGAGCCATCTGGTCGAGACGCAGGGTCATGTCAAACGCCTGGAGCAGGTGTTCCAGATGCACGGCCAGACACCGAAGGCTGTCGATTGCCCGGCCATCGACGGGATCATCAAGGAGGCCAATGAGGTTGCCGGCGATATCGCTGACAAGGAGGTGCTCGACGCCGGCCTGTTGGCTTCCGCGCAGGCTGTCGAGCATTATGAGATTACCCGTTACGGTACGCTGATTGCCTGGGCGAAGCAGCTTGGCCGCCCGGATTGTGCGCGGGTGCTGCAGCAAAATCTCGAGGAGGAAAAGGCAGCCGACAAGAAGCTCACCTCGATCGCCGAAAGCAAGGTGAACAAGAAAGCTGCGTAAGCGCCTGGCGCCGACACAGTCCGGAAACGGGGCGGCCCAAGCCCCTTACATGACGCCGCCCCGCCTACGGACGATTACTTACAGAAGCGCCCTCGTCCAAACCCCGCCGCGCTTCACCCGTCATAAGCCGCCGTAAGCTGATGACCGGCGCGCGAAGACTGCGCCACAAAGATGGACAGGATCGTGGCCGTGCCATCACAAACCCGTGTGCGCAGCAGTTGCTGCAATGATGCGGACACGGAGCATCTTGCAACCGAGGCGCGTCAACAGGTCAAGTTTGTGAGCTCTCGTCCCCATCGGCGGATGAATCATCCGCATCCACCTGCTCGGTGGGGTCGAACTCCGATGGATGCGGTCGTGATTGAAGTGCGCTGAACAACGCGATGACAGCACAGATCGCTGCGAATACGACATTGTGCATGCCGTCCTCCACCGCTTACCCGAACACGCTGGGTCATTACTAGGCTGCCTGGCAACGTCGGAACAGTGGACGTATCGACAC
The DNA here is from genome assembly GCA_040510355.1 of Aestuariivirgaceae bacterium. Lineage (GTDB taxonomy): Bacteria > Pseudomonadota > Alphaproteobacteria > Rhizobiales > Aestuariivirgaceae > DATAFF01. Next base: position 7,636 of record JBEVJH010000095.1, on the reverse strand, counting down.
GGCTCTGCTCGGGCGATGCATGATTTCGCATTGTAGTGCCTGTCGCCCATGCACCGGAACGATCGGCGATTTCACTTCACCGTCCGCGATCGCGCCAGTATGGTTCGCACCCTCGCCAGCCAACAGGGAAGCTCGTCATGAAACTCGCGCCCTATCTGTTTTTCGACGGTCGCGCCGAGGAAGCGATCGAGTTTTATGGCCGGGTGCTCGGCGCCAAGGTCGAGATGATCATGCGCTTCAAGGACAATCCTTCGCCGGGCATGAGCCCGCCGGGGTCCGAGAACAAGGTCATGCATGCGTCGGTCCACATCGGCAACAGCGTTCTCATGCTGTCCGACGGCAACTGCACCGGGAAGCCCGAGTTTCGTGGGTTTGCGGTCACGCTCTATGTCGCTGACGACGCCGAAGCCGAGAGCAAGTTCAAGGCATTGAGCGACGGCGGACGCGTCGAGATGCCGCTCAACAAGACGTTCTTCGCCAGCAAATTCGGCATGGTTGCCGACCGTTTCGGCGTCATGTGGATGGTGATCGTCGCGTCCTGATCAATCGAACGCCGCTGCCGCCTCAGCCTGTCCGCCTGACGATGGCCGCCGCGCCGATCCGATGAGGAAAACGAACGGTATCGTTATCAGCGTCAATATCATCAAGAGCTTGAAGTCGTTTGTGTAGGCGATAATCGTCGCCTGCTGCATGATCAACATTTCCATCATCGCGCGCCCTGAATCATTGGCCATGTTGATGATCGAGGCGACGTCTGGCGCCTTGAGCGCGTCATTGAACGGCGTGACATGCTCGACGAGATTGGCATGCATTCGGGTCGTGGTGTTCGTCAGTTGCGCGATCACCACCGAGATCCCGATCGAGCTGCCGATATTGCGCAGCAGCGTAAGGACCGCCGTCCCCTCGGTTCTGAGATGCGGCGCCAGCGACGCGAATGCCACCGTGCTGAGCGGCACGAAGACCAGGCCCAGGCCGAAGCCCTGCATCAGGCTCGCCACCACGATCGACTGCGACGACGTCTGATCGGTGAAGCCGACCATTTGATGGAGCGTGAAGCTCGCCAACGCCAGGCCGGTGAAGACCAGATAGCGCGCCTCCACCACTTTCAGAAGCTGCCCGACCAGCACCATCGCGACCAGCGTTCCGATGCCGCGGGCGGCGAGCAGAAATCCTGCCGTCAGGATCGGATAGCCGATGACGTGCTGCATGAACGGCGTGACCAGCGCCATGGTGCCGAACAGCACCACGCCGATCACCATCATGAATACGCATCCCGCCACGAAATTGCGGTCCTTGAACAGCTCGAACCGCACGAAGGGCGATGTCGCGGTGAGCGAGTGAGCCAGAAAGAAGTAGAAGGCCGCCGCCGCAATCACCCCTTCGCTTATCACCTCGGTGGATTCGAACCATCCCAGCTGCTCGCCACGGTCGAGCATCATCTGCAGCGAGCCGATGGCGATGGCCAGTGCAAGAAAGCCGAACCAGTCGAAGCGCCGCTCGCTCGTGCGCTCCGTCTCGGGCATGAACAGCACGAGGCCGATCACGGTCAGGATGCCGATCGGCAGGTTGATGAAGAACACCCAATGCCAGCTGTAGTTCTCGGTGAGCCAGGCGCCGAGCGTCGGCCCCATGATCGGCCCGAGCATCACGCCGATGCCCCAGATTGCCATGGCTGACCCGCGCTCCTCGGCCGAATAGGCGTCGAGCAGGACCGACTGCGACAGCGGCACGAGTGCGGCGCCGAACGCTCCCTGAAGCAGCCGGAAGGCCACCATCTGCTCGATGTTCTGGGCAAGTCCGCACAGCACCGAAGCGAAGGTGAAGCCGGCGGCGCAGATGACGAACAGCCGCTTGCGGCCGAACCGGTCCGCCACCCAGCCGATCGGTGCCGTCATGATTGCCGAGGCGACGATATAGGATGTCAGCACCCAGTTGATCTGGTCGAGCGACGCCGACAGCGAGCCCTGCATGTAGGGCAGGGCCACATTGGCGATCGTCGTGTCGAGCGCCTGCATGATCGTCGCGCTCATGGCGCAGATCGTCACCATGAGGCGGCCCGCAGGCGCACTCGGCGCGGCGGCGATCGCCGTCAATGCCGAACTTCCTGCGCCAGGCTCGGGCTGGCGCCGAGCAGCGAGGCGAAGGTTCGACGCCGCTCGGTGTCGATATCGACATTGACGCTCATCCCGGCCCGCAACAGCGAGAGATCCTGCCCAGCGTCGAAGACAACCCGCACCGGGACGCGTTGAACGACCTTCACCCAGTTCCCATTGGCGTTCTGCGGCGGCAGGATCGCGAATTGCGCTCCGGTGCCCGGGCTCACCGAGCTGACAGTGCCGTGAAATGTCTGGTCAGGAAAGGAATCGACTGAGATATCGACCTTCTGGCCCGGCCTCAGATAGGTGATGTCGGTCTCCTTCGGATTGGCATCGACCCAGGGAGCGGAATCATTGATCACGCTGAACACCGGCATGCCGGCCGTCACGAATCGACCGAGCTGGATGCTGTCGACCTGGGTCGCGGTTCCGGAGATCGGCGACTTCACCACCGTGTGGTCGAGATCCCGCGAGGCTTGATCGAGCACTGCCTTGGCCTGCAGATAGGTCGGGAACTGCTCGATCGGCAGATCGGGGTCGCCGAGAAGCTGATTGAGCGTGCTGCTGAGCTGCTGCTGGCCGAGCTGGAGCTGCAGCTCCGCCGTGAGCAGGGTTGTCTTGGCATTGTCGAGATCGACTTGCGTGCCGGCCCTGGTGGCCGCCAGCGAGGTCTTGCGCTCGACATCGCGCCGCTTGAGCTCGGTGGCCTGCTTGCCGAGCTCGACGAGATGGCTGAGCGAGCGGTGGTTCGATTTGAGGTTGGCGAAGTCGGTGCGGACGCTGTCGAGCTTGCTCTGCGCCTGGCGCAAGGCAAGCTGGAATGGAACGGGGTCGATCTCGAACAATGGGTCGTTCACCCCGACATGCTGGCCCTCCCGCACGAGCACGCGCTCGACCTTGCCCGAGATATCGGGGGTGATGAGCACCTTCTGTGCGCCGACATAGGCATTGTCCGTGGAGATGTATCGACCGCCGGAGAGATAGAGGCCGACGCCCACCCCCAGCACGATCGCCGGTATGACCACGAGCAGCAGGAGCCGGATGCGACGGCGGCCTCGTTGCATCAAGGATGGCTTTGCCGGCGGCGCGGCCGCTTCCGTTTGCGGGGCGAGCTTGAGGGCGGGCTCAGCCATAGCGCTTGTCCAATGTGGGCTTGCGCTGCACGACCCGCCGCAGGTTCTCTTTCACCGCGCTCAGCCTGTGGAGCAGCTCGGCTTCCGTGGCCTCGTCCAGACCGGCGAATGCCGTTGCGGTCAGATCCTCGCCGAGAATGCTCAGCTGCTCGAGAAGTGGCCGCGCGGCAGGCGTGAGATAGAGCCGCTTGGCCCGCCGGTCCTCGGGGTCCGGCCGGCGCTCGATCAGCCCACTGGCGCTGAGGCCGTCGAGCAGCCTTGTGAGGCTGATGGGCTGCAGGTCGAGCATGTCGGCGAGCTCGGCCTGCTTGAGCCCCTCGAAGCGGTCGAGCCGCGCCAGGACGGCCCATTTCGCCCGGCTCATGCCGAACTGGGCCGCCTTCTGGTCCGCATAATTGCGCAACAGACGGGCTACATCGTTGATTGTAAAGGCTAAATCTCGTCTGATCGACATGGATCGAATCGCCTTCGCAGGGAAATATAGTAAGTTAGCTTATGATATGCAAGCTGATGAAATCAGAGCATGGCTGGATTGCGCAGGACAAAAAAATTTCGCGGGATTTGTCGAATTGACAGCCCGTCATTCGACTTCTGGATAGGCCGAACCTCTCGGCCCGCGGTGGAGCCGTTCAAAGGAGAGAGAGCGATGCGTTTCATGGTGCTGGTCAAAGCCACCAAGGATTCCGAAGCCGGCAAGATGCCCCCCGAGGAGCTTCTGGGGGAGATGGCGAAGTTCAATGAGGAGATGGTCAAGGCAGGCGTGATGCTCGAGGGCAATGGACTCCAGCCAAGCTCGAAGGGTGCGCGCATCCGGTTCAGCGGCGACAAGCGCATGGTGATCGACGGACCCTTCGCCGAGACCAAGGAGCTGATCGCCGGCTACTGGGTGATCCAGGTCAAATCCAAGGCCGAAGCCATCGAATGGATGAAGCGCTGCCCCAATCCTTACCAGCAGGATGGCGAGATCGAGATCCGCCAGATCTTCGAGCTCGAGGACTTCGGCGAAAGCCCGGCGGTTGACCATCACCGAAAGCTCGGGGAGGAGATGGCAAAGAAGAAGTAGGGTCCTGCCCCGGGGCCGCTAGCGCAGCTGTTCGAAATATTGCAGGAACAGCTCGCGCTCGGTCGTGATGTCGAGCTTGCGATAGATGCTGAGTCGGTGATTCTTGACGGTTCCGACCGAAATGCCGAGGCGTTGGGCGATCAGCGCCGTCGGATAGCCGGCGAGGATCAGCCCGACCAGCTGGCGCTCGCGGCCGCTGAGCCCCGGCCACAGCCCATCCGGCAGCTTCTCGTCGATCCTGCGGGCCGCTGCCGGAGCCTGGTCGGTGCGACGAAAGCCGGGCTGACGCGACTTGATGTCGAGCGCATGCAAGGCCGCGAACACGGGGAACTGGCTCTCCAGGCGCGCGACCTCAGTGCTGGTGAACGGCTTCCGGCTGCGCTCGAGAAAGATCCCGAGACACCAGCCGGGACCGTCCTCGAGCAACAACCCGACTTCATCGCAGATCACGGATTGAGCAAGGAATTCCGCCACATAGCGGCCTCTTGCCACATCGCGGCCAGCCAGGCTCTTGAGCGGCACGACCCCCGGGCGTTGGCGCTCCCGCCAGAAGTGAAAGAACGGGTCGTAGAGGTAGTACACCTCGAGATAGCGCCCGACCATCGCATCCGAGAAATTGCGGTGCGAGACGAACTCGGGCCGCTGGCTGGTCGAGTACCGCGTCACCGTCACCAGGTCCTGGGGAACCAGCTCGCGGACCAGGTCGACCATGCGCTCGATATGCTGATCCGAGCCGATACCGGCGATGGCGCGGGCGAGCGCAGCGGTAATTCGGCGATCGGCGGCGGACTCTCCCAACACGCCAGGCATTGTCTATGCCCAAAGGCACATAGGCAAGCACAGCCACGAGCCGCTACCATCGATACCGCCTGAACCGTTCTGCCAAGGAAGCGCGCATGGCTGTGACCCAACCCATCGTGGTCGGCATTGACGCCGGCGGCACCATGACCGACACCATCCTGGTCGACGAGCGGGGGCATTTCAAAATCGGCAAGGCGGCAACCACGCCGCACAATGAGGCTGAAGGCTTCATCGCCTCGGCCGCCGATGCCGCCGATGCCTGGGGCATCTCGCTCAAGGATCTCTTCGCCGGCGCCCGCGTGGTCCTCTATTCCGGGACCGGGATGCTCAACACGCTCCTGTCCCGCACCGGCAGCAAGCTCGGCCTCATCATCACCAAGGGGCTCGAGGACATGGTCCTGATGGGCCGCGGCCTCCAGGCCTGGGCCGACTACTCCTATGTCGACCGGCTGCATGCGGTGACCCACCACCACCCCGAGCCGCTCGTTCCGCGCAAGCGCACGCACGGGGTGACCGAGCGCGTCGATCAGTTCGGCGATGTGATCATCCCGCTCTATGAGCATGAGGTGGTCGCCGCCGCCCGCAAGCTGCTGGCCGATCATGTCGACAGCATCTGCATCATGACCATCTTCTCGCATGTCAATCCGGCCCATGAGAGGCGAATCGCCGAGATCGTTCGCGACGAGATCGCCAAGGCGGGTGCATCCGTGAAGGTCTATGCGAGCCACGAGGTGCGGCCGGTCGTTCGCGAGCAGTCGCGCCTCAACAGCGTGCTCATCGAGGCCTATGCGACGGGCCGCGGCCGCAAGCAGCTGACCGGCATCGAGGAGATCTCGCGCCGTCACGGTTTCCGCTATGGCGTTCAGACGCTCCTCTCCTTTGGCGGCCTGACCTCGGTCAACCACCCGCGGCTGCATGAGACGATGATCTCCGGGCCCATCGGCGGAATTCTCGGTGCCGCCTATATCGGCAAGCTCATCGGCAACGACTCCCTCATCTGTTCCGACATGGGTGGGACGAGCTTCGACATGGGGGTGATCACCCGCGGCCAGACGCGGATCGAGCACGAGCCGATCATGGACCGCTTCAAGCTCAACGTCCCGACCCTGCATCTCGATTCGATCGGGGCGGGCGCCGGAATGATCCTGAAGGTCGATCCGCTGACCGCCAAGGTGAGCCTCGGACCGGAGAGCGCCGGCGCCGATCCCGGTCCGGTCTGCTTCAACCGGGGCGGGGAGGAGCCCACCATTGCCGATTGCGATGCCATCCTGCGGCGGCTCAATCCCGATTATTTCCTGGGCGGCAAGGTCAAGCTCGACGTCGCCAAGGCGACCCGTGTCTTCAAGGAGAAATGTGCCGACCGGCTCGGCGTCGGCCTCCATGAAGCGGCCGAGGGCATGATCGACATGCTGGAGCAGGAGGCGAACAGTGCGCTCCGCCGGGTGATCTCGAGCCAGGGCATCCACCCCTCCGAGTTCACGCTGCTGTCCTATGGCGGCTCGGGGCCGCTTCATCTCGCGGGCTGCAGCCGCGGCATCGGCTTCCGCGACATCCTCACATTCCAGTTCGCGGCGGCATTCTCCGCTTTCGGCTGCACCACCGCGGACTACAAGCGCCGCCACTCGGTGTCGACGCAGATCGACATACCGACCGGGGCGGATCAGGGATTTCTCGAGGAGACCGGCAGGCGCATCTCGGAGACTTGGAAGGAGCTCGCACGGGTCGCCGTCGAGGAGATGCTCGCCGACGGCCACGCCCGAAGCGCCATCACCACCGTTCCGTTCCTGATGGCGCGCTACACCGGTCAGCTCGAGGATGTCGAAGTGCCGGCGCTGATGACGCGCATTTCCACGGCCGAAGACATGCGTGAGACCTTGGCGCATTTCGAGGCGGTCTACGCCAAGATCAATCATCGGGTGTCGCGCTATGGCGCCGTCGGCATCACCATCACCGAGCTTGGCCTCACGGCCACGGCCGACAAGGTCAAGCCGGTGCTCGAACGCCGACCGCTCGGCATGTCCGATCCGCGGCCGGCCAACAAGGGCGAGCGCGAGGTCTATATTGGCGGGCGCTGGCATCGGGCCGATCTCTACGAGATGGATCGCCTGGAGCCTGGGCACGAGGTAAAGGGACCGGCCATCGTCGAGCATCCCGCCACCACGCTCGTCGTTCATCCCGGCGACGAGGTTTTCGTCGACGAGTGGACCATTCTTCACTACAGGCACGGGTGACCGCCATGCTGCGCGAACGCTTGCTCGAATCGGAAGAGCTGATGCGCCGGACCGGGTGCTATGACGGCGTGACCGAGCTCACGCTGCGCCAGCAGGACCCGCTGAAATTCGAGGCTCTCCACACCAAGCTGCGGGCCTTCTGCGTGTCGGCGCGCGAGATGGCACGCCGCATCTCGGCTTCCCCCGGCGTGCGGGAGGTCGGCGAGATGGTGGTGGCGATCTACACGCCCGAGGGCGACGCCGTGGCGCTGTCGAACGGCATCATGGTGCATGTCCACACCATGAGCCGCTTCATCAAATGGATGATCCGGG